>JACRKA010000042.1 GCA_016219905.1 Verrucomicrobiota bacterium | reverse complement strand
CCGCTGGTGAAGGCGGGCAAGGTGAAGTGGGCGACGTTCTCGGAGATGGCCAACGCGTTCCGCACGTGGGAGAAGAAGAATCCCGGCGTGGACCCGCGCGCGGCCACGGGCACTGAATCGCCCAAGGGCGGGACGCCGGCCACCTTTTTCGCCGTTCACTGCGAGGCCGGCACGGCGAACCCGGTGATGTGGGACGCGCTCACGCGCTTCGTCGCGATGGCCGACCGCTACGGCGCGAAGCTGACACTGATGTTCAACCCTCAGTGGGCCGAGTTCATCTGCCCGGACAAGGAGCGGTTCGAGCGCGTGAAGACGTGGCAGAAAGCGGGCCATGAGGTCGCCGTGCATTACCACAACGTCGTTCACGGAGGTTGGAACGGCTATACCAACCGCAAGGACGAACGCTACACATGCGACTCCCGATACCGCGGCACGGTGCCGGAGATGATGAAGCTGCTTCAGGCACTGGCCGCGCCTGACACCCTGCTGACCATGTGCATGGGCCCGGATGCGCGTTGGGATTCCCTGAGCGAAGTGGAGATTGACGAGCCGGATTATCCCGACGGTATCCTCTACGACGTGGATGGGATGGATGTCGGCCTCACGCCGCTGATGAAAACCAAGTTCAAGGGCCGGGACCTGTTCCATCTGAAGCACCACTTCTTCGCGCCAGATCACAGGGCGGAGCATCTCGACAAGATCAAGGAAGAGTTTCGGCACGCGAAGCCCGATGAAGTCCTGGGCGTGGTGACGCACGAAGGGGACTTCGCGAGGTCGCCCGAATTCATTGAGCAGTGGTTCCAGTTCTGCCGCGATAACAAGGCGAACATCAGGACGGTGCGCGAGATCGTCCGGAGCCATCCGCAGGAGAAGGTCGTGGAGGTAAAGGTGGTGCGCCAGGAAACAAGCCCCGCTCCGAGGGCGGCGCCCCGTCAGGGAGCAATCTTCGCAAAGGTGCGGAAGTTCCAGGAGTTGCTCAAGGTAAGAAAGACGGAGAACCTGGATACGTCCGCAGCGGAGGCGCTCGACCGCAAGTCGCGCGAAGCGGCCCGCAATGGCGACACGGAAGAGGCGGGGCGGTTGCTGGACAGGGCGAGCGAGCTTCTTGAGCGGATGAAGACACCATGAAGGCTGATGCGGAACAATATCTGCGGCGCGAATATCGGAAGGGGTGGGAGCTATGAAATCAGCCGTCAGACCGTTGTTTTGCTTCGTCGTCACCCTCGTCGCTTGCGCTCCACTTGCTCTGGCGGAAGATGCGGCAAAGCCAATGCCGGTCTATGTCTATCTCTTCGCCCACTACGAAGACCACATCAACCTCGACTTGAGCGAGTGGCGCATCAAGGAGGTCGTGCGCATCCTGAGCGACGCGCACCGGGCGCATCCCGACCGCGTCGCGGCGGTGGGCGAGTTTTACGGCGCCGACTCCGAGATTTTCCAGCAGCGCAACCGCGAGTCGGGCATCATGGACCTCGTCCGCCGTTGCGTCGGCGAAGGCTGGTATGACGTGGGCTACCACGGCGCGCACGAGCCGATCTACGTCACGACCCAGCGAGCGACGCGCAACTTGGCGGGAAAAAGCTGGAAAGAGATATACGCCGCCTCGCGCGCCTTCTACACCGCACACCGCGACCTGAAAACGGGTGAACAAGACGCTTCGCGCAAAGGCGGCGTCGCGCTGATGCAGGAAGTCTTCGGCCCCGTCACAGTCCTCAGCGGCGCGGCCGGGCCGACCGATCCGCCCGGCCTGCTCGCGCTCAACGACCTCACCGGCTGCCACGTCCTCTTCGGCTTCACCGACCACGGCCCCGCCATGTTCAACAAGGACTACATCCCGGCCGTGTTGGAAATCCGCAAACTCGTCAGCCCGACGCCGGAGACTTCGCCGGACGTTTTCTGGTTCATGGGCTGCCTCGTCACCTCGTCGCATCCCGTGACGCGCGACGTCGGCGTCATCAGTTCCGTGATGCCGCCCGACCAGGTGACGGCAAAGTTTCAACGGCTCGACCGCACGCGCGTTGCTGTGCCGCACATGATGTATGGCGCCAAGTTCATCTACGCGCGGGCCAGCCCCACCGAATACGCCTACGGAGGCGACCGGAATCCCGCGCCGTTCCGCGTCACCCGCGAATCGCGCGGCGATGATTTCCGGTTGCCGGCGGAACTGCTCGTGCCGGAAGCGGAGCGCAAACAGAAGATCGAGAACTTCCGCCAGAACCTGGACTGGCTGCTGACGAAGTATTTCCCAGCCAACTCCGGGAGTCGCTGCGTGGGCAACCGGCTGCTTGTTGACCTGACGCTGCCTTACGCGGGCGATACGATCACGCTCGCCGACCTCGACCGTGCAGCGGAAGCGTTGCTTCGCGACTGGACCGAACGCCCGCCGAACTTCGTTTCCACCGGCACGCGCTACCTGACGCTGGCCCAAACCTTCAAACTCCTGGCAACCGCGCTGAAGTCGCACGACGAACACGGCACATGGCCGGCACAGTGTCAGACCGACATGACTTACGGCCCCATCGGCACGTGGCCGGAGGTTATGCAAGGCACAGAAGCGGCCGTTGATGCCCGCGCCATCATCACCGCCGCGTCGCAGATTGTCTTTGGCCCGGAACGCCAGCGCGGCGACGCACAGCCACCCGCCAACCGCGTGCCGTTGAGCGTCACCATCACCGGCAAGACGATGCACGCCGCGCAATTTCTGCGGCTGATGGCGGAGACGTATCAGGCGTTGCGCGCGGGCAGGCCGTCCGGCACACTGCGCGTGCGGCCCAGCAACATCCTGCCGCCGCTGTCGCCGCTGTGGAAGCGCGCGCATCGTGTCTATGAAGACACACCCGCCGCCTACAGCTACCTGCAACTCTGGACCGTCAAGCCCGCGCAGTTCAAAGAAGTGATGAGGAAGTGAGCCATGCAAGCCGCAGCACCGAATCGGGACGATGCAGTTGAACCAGGTAGGCGCCGACGTAAGGAGGCGGAATTAACGATGCGTCATGAGGAATTCGCCTCCTTACGTTGGCGCCTACGGTTGCGAATTTCCGATTCAACTGAATCGTTCCACCTAAGAACCGCACTGGTTGGCTGCCTTCTTGGCCTGATGAGCGCTGCATCGGCCGCCCCGCCGCCGGAGAAAGCAACGATCCTCGATAGCAATCAGGTGGCGGTTTGGTCCGCTCACTCTTGCGTGAAGGTCTTCCCGAACGACTCGCCGCCAACGCAGAAAGCGGATGCCGCCGCGCTCTGCGCGGCCCGCGGCGAGACCGAGGCCGTCCAGATCGTGCTTCGGCCGAAGCAAGCACTGGCCGGCATCGCGGCCACGGTGAGCGACTTCGACGGGCCGACGCAATTGCTGGCGGGCATCGCGACGGTGCGATGGGTTGCCTACGTGCCGGTAAAGCAAGTGTCGGGGCCGAAGGGCGGGACCGGCTTGTTTCCCGACCCGCTGCCGCTGCGCGCACCGGCGGACATTGCCGCCGGCCAGAACCAAGCCGCATGGATCACGATGCGCGTGCCGTCGTCCGCAGCAGCCGGCGATTATCGCGCTCGCGTCACCTTCACGGCCGCCGGCGCAAAGCTGTGCGAGGTGCCGCTGGTGCTGCACGTGTGGAACTTCGAGTTGCCGCCGACGGCGTTGAAGGTGATGGCGTCGGCCCGCGCCGGCCTGCGGCCAGAACGCAATACCAACTCGTCAACCGAGGAGACTTATCATCGCTACATCCGCAACATGACCGACCATGGCGTCAACACGCTCGGCGCGCACGTGCTGCAGCCCGGCCAAGGCTGGAAGCCGCACGACGATGAAATCGCGTTTCTGAAGTCGGCCGGCGTCCGGAACTTCATCATGGACCTCGGCTGGGTGAAGCATGAGCGGCACCGTTGGCCGGTGGACGCCCAGTGGGAAATGCGCAACGTCCTCGCGGCGATGGGCGCGCTCACGCGCGAGTCGCCACGCTCGCTGCGCATCGCCAACGAAGCCGGCACCGATTTCGATCCGAAGTTCCGCGAAACGCTGGTGGGACTGATTCGCCAGTCCGTCGAGCACTACCGGCAACTCGGCATCCTCGACCACTCGTTTGTCCGGTTCATTGACGAGCCGTTGCTGGAGGACCAGCGCACGCTGGACTGGGTCGTGCGCACCAGCAAGCTTATCAAGGAGACCGCACCCAATCTTCGTGTCATGCAGACGCGATCTCCAGTCCCGGCGCTGATACCGGTCTCCGACATTTGGAGTGCCCACACCGATCTGTGGGGACCACCCTACGGCGCGCACATCGAAGCGGCGCGGCGGGCCGGCGCGGAAATCTGGGTCTATCACAACAGCATTACGCTGATTGACTACTCGCTGATGCGGGTCCGCACGTTCGCGTGGGCGCTCTGGAGACATCGCGTGACCGGCGCCGGCGCGTGGTGGGACCTCACCGCGTGGGCCATGACCGGCCAGAACCCGTGGGAAGACACGCTCTACGGCCCGTGGAACGGTGGCGGCGTCCTGCTCTACCCGCCGCGCGACAAGGACGAGCAAGGCCCGATTGACTCGATCCGCTGGGAAGTTTGGCGCGACAGTCTCGAAGATCATCGTTTGCTGGAACTGGCCGCCTCGCTGGCGAAACAGCATCCCGACAACGCGGAACTGAAGCGTCTGCTCGCCGAAGCCGACACCGTTTGCCCGACGTGGCCCGGCGTGCGCGACCTTTCCATCGAGCCTTACTGGACTGACCCGATGAAGTTGGAGTCGCTGCGCCATCGCACGTGTGAGATCGTGGAGCGAATCGCCAACAACTGACAGGCATCGAGAGGAGCCACGACGATGAAAAAGATTCTGAATCTGTTGACGGCAGGCGGAGTGCTCGCCGCGGCTGTGACAACAGCCAGCGCCGAAACGACGTCGTCACCCCGCTGGCCGCAGTTCCGAGGACCGAACGCGGCCGGCGTATCGCCGGCTCGCGACTTGCCGGTGGAGTTTGGCCCTGCAACCAACTTGCTTTGGAAGACAGCGGTGCCGCCGGGCCATTCCTCGCCGTGCGTCTGGGGCGACAATATTTTCCTGACGGCGTTTGCGGACAAGAAACGACTGGTCGTGCTCTGCGCCGGCCGCGACGATGGGCGGATTCGGTGGGAGCGCGATGTGCCCGCCGAGCGAATCGAGAACGTGCATCCCCGGTCCGGCAGTCCGGCATCCGCAACGCCGGCCACCGATGGAGAACGGGTGTATGTCTTCTTCGGCTCCGTCGGCGTGGTCTGTTTCGATTTCCAGGGGCGAGAAGTTTGGAAACACGCGCTTGGCCCTTTCACCTACACGCTCGGCTGGGGCGCGGCCAGTTCGCCGATCGTTTATGGCGACTCGGTGATCCAGAACTGCGATCACGACGGGGAATCGTTCCTGCTGGCTCTGGACAAGCGACCGGGCAACGAGAAATGGCGAACGCCTCGCCCGAACGCGGACGCTGGTTACGCGACGCCCATCCTCTGGGACATCGGCGGCCAGACGCAACTCATCGTCGCCGGCTCGGGCCGGGTCATCGCCTACGACGCCGACACCGGCAAGGAACTCTGGCACATCGAACAACCAAAGTCCTTCGTCGCCACCACCCCCGTCGCCTCGCCGCAGTTGTTGTTCACCGCCGGCGTGGACTGGTCGGTTGCCGTCAGCGATTTCCGCAGTTCGGAGAAACCGCGGGAGAAACCCACCTGGGACATGCTGTTCACCAACCACGACGGCAACCGCGACGGGAAGGTCAGCCGCGAGGAAATTCCCCGGATGAAGCCGGAAGCCTTCGAACGCATAGATACCAACCACGATGGATTCATGACACGAGAGGAACTGGACGCGGACTTTTATCGGCAGCAGCAACAACCACCACCGCCACAGCCACAGACCGAACCCGCGCCGTCCACCACCACGCCGACGGGCAACGTGCTGATGGCCATCCGACCCGGCAGCCACGGCGACGTGACTGCCACCCACGTCGCGTGGCGCGTGCCGGGCCAGGCGCCTTACGTCCCCTCGCCGCTCGTCTATGGCGACTACGTTTACTTGGTCAAGACCGGCGGCATCGTGTCATGCTTTGAGGCGGCCACCGGCAAACAAGTCTGGCGGGAACGCCTCGGCGCGTCCGGCGACTACTCCGCCTCGCCTGTCGCGGCCGACGGAAAACTGTTCCTCGTCAGCGAAACTGGCAAGGTGAGCGTGCTCGCCGCCGGGCCGAAGTTCCAACTGTTGCATCAGAGTCCAATCGGCGAGCGTTGCCTCGCGACGCCGGCCATCGCGGCGGGCAGGCTTTACCTTCGCACGGAGAAGCACCTCTTCAGTTTCGGGCGTGCGCCGGGGAAGTGATTCAGCGTGAAACCACAAATTGTAGCACTGGTCCTTGCCGTGGCGATAGCGACCGCGCATGGCGCCGGCCCGGTTGAGAATCTGCGGCTGGACGTGCCGGTCTATCGGGAGGTCCGCACGCACATCCATCGGCCGGCGGACTTGAAGCCGGGCGAGACACGGCCTGCCGTGCTGCTTATCGGCGCGCCGGGTTGCAAGCTGGCGGCGACATTGGCGACGACGCAGCGGATGGTCGCCACGCATTTCAGCCCGGCCGAGAACATCCCGGATGAGTTTCGCTCGTGGGAAGGCGGCTTGGGCCACGCCGGACAGGATGCCATCGCCATTCTGCTCAAACACCTGCTTGCGCTGCCGGAAGTGGACACGGACAACGCCGGTCTCGTCACCTTTTCCTTCGGCGTCGTCGGCGGCACGGGCGCACTGGCGAGGCATCCGGTGCTTCAGGTGAAGTTCCTGATTGATTGGGAAGGACCGTCCGGGCCGCAGAACCTCCGCTGGGTTCCACGCGACCACAAGATCGTCCGCAATCATCCGGCCAACGACAAAACATTCTGGCAGGAGCGGACGGCGTCGGAGTTCATCAAGAAAATCCGTTGCCGTTATCTCCGACTTCAGTCAGACGAGGACCACGTCCAGGTTCTCGGCGAGAACCAGCACGCGATCGAGATGCTCAACAACGCAGCCGCGGGCCTCTGCCCGTGGACGCGATGTAACGATAACCCGCCGAACCTCCGCTACAACGCCGAGCATCCGGAGCGCGAGCGGGGCAAATGGTTCCCCGGCAAGCCTCCGCGTCCGGACATGGAGAAGATCATCCTGCGCTGCACCGCGGAAATGACACAGATGCCGCCGCTGCGTTCAGACCAATAGATTCTACCGCCGGGCGTTGTAGTCAGTGACGGTAGGTGATCCGATGAAAGTCTTGCTCCGTTCAATCTTCGCAGCATGTGTCGCCTGTTCGGCTTCGGCGGCGGTGCAGCAACCCGCTTCGCCGATCCACATCACGTTTGTGATCCATTTCGACCCGTTGCCGGCACCGGGCGGACGCGTGCCGCGGTGGGCTTACGAGGCGGAGCGCGACAACCTCGCGTGGCTCGTGGATTATCTGGAGCGAATCGAAAAGGAGAAGGGCAAGGAGTTCGTCCCGCGACTGACGCTGGAAATGGCTGGCGACCATGCGGAGTGGTATCTGGAAGACGAGAAAGACTTCAACCTGCTGCGGCGGCTTCACCAAAAGGGCATTCACTGTTGGGGCACGCACTTCCATACAAACTACCAGCGGGAGAACCACCTTTGGGTCCAGGCACAACCGTCGCCCGATGCCGCGCCGCGCGTCACCTACGACCACATCGCCGCGGTGGACAAGTTGATCGGCAAGCTCATCGGCAGCGACGATCCCAAAGCGATCCGCAAAGTCAACCACACCATCACGGGCCATTTCCTCGACATGGAGATGGCGGCGAAGAAAGGCTTCGACACGCTCACCGGCGGGCGCAACGAGGCGATGAACCTCTTTTTCGACCACGACGTTTACACGCCGTGGCGGCCGGCAATGGGCTGGCCTCTGTCGGAAGACCTAAGCAGCCGCTGGGTGCTTGTCCCGCAAGCGCCCGTGCCCGGACGAATCGGGGAGCACGCTCCCATTCCGCAAGGCGTCCCCGAAGAATACACGCAAGGCATGCGGCAGCAGATCTGGCAAGACCTCAGCATCCCCGCCCTGCAACGGAAGTTCCTCCATCTCTATCTGGAGTGGCGTCACTCGTCACCCGACACTCGTCACTCGCCTTGGGT
>JACRKA010000044.1 GCA_016219905.1 Verrucomicrobiota bacterium | reverse complement strand
GCGATTGGCTCTGCACCTGTCGCTCCTACGGAGCTTCGCGGATTGCGGGAACCCCAACTATAAACATGACGCTCCTACGGAGCTGGCAGCTCCGGAGCAGTTTTCCACACGGTCTCTGAAGCCGGGACACCAATACGGGTGGCGCTTCTTTTGGCGACACAGCAGCCGCAGACAAGAGTGTCTGCGCTACGGGGGCGCTTCACGCCTTCTGGCCCGTGAGTTTCTCCAGGAACTGACGCGCCTTCTTCGCCTCGGCAACCATTTTCGCCGGCTCGCCTTTCTCCAGACATTCGACGATGAGCGGGCCGCGGACGAAGCCGCCCTTCTTCAGCCGCGCTATCACCGCCTTGAAGTTCACCTGGCCGGTGCCGGGCGTGAGCATGACTTCGCCCCCGTAGGCGCTCTTCTTGGGGGGCGTGGCCGGGGTTTCCTTGGCGGGCCGGTAGTCCTTCACGCTCATCCCGACCACGAGGCCGTCCACGGCCGCTGCGTCGTCCACAGGGTCGAGCTTGCCGTTGGAGTAGAAGAAGATGTTGCCGGGGTCATACCAGATGCGGAAGTTTTTTTGGCCGACCTTCTCGATGATCTTGCGGCATTCCGCGCCGTTGGCGTTGGCGCCGCCGTGCGGCTTGACGCTGAGGCCGATGCCTTTCTCCGCGGCGTAGCCGCAGCACTCGGCGACGATCTGGTAGTAGATGTCGAACAACTTTTCGCTCGTGCCGCCCAGCAACAGATTGCCCGCCTTGGCCGCCGCGGTGTTGTCTATGATTTTTTTCAAACCTTCCGCGCCGGCCGCGACCGACTGGGTGGGGAAGCCGCCGCCGTAAACCGACACGGGTGTCAGGCCGCGTTTGCGGCATTCTTCGCCCGCCTTCAGTGCCTCGTCCAACGTCGTGGTGACCGAGATGACCAGCCGCTGCGGCGCCTTGGTGGTCATGAGGCCGACGAACTTGTAGCCCGCCTCGGCGATGGCATCGAGCGCCACGGGATACTCGACCTGGTCCCACGGTCGCGTGTAACAGCCGATTTGCCACGGTCCCGGCGCGGCCGCTTGGGCGGCGCGCAACGCCGGGACAGCGAGCGCAGCGGCGGTGATGAATTGGCGACGGGAAAGATGGCGTGAGGATGCGTGAGTTGTCTTCATGTTGGCTCGAATGGGGTTGGTGGTGATGCGCGCAGACTACGCCTGCGGGCGCGCCGAGCCAAGCCAAGACTACGCCAAGACTACGGCCGCTTCTCGACGGCCGCGATGGACAACGCCGGTGGATTCGCCAGCGTCATCGTCCGCCGCAAATCCTCCATCGTCTTCGTGAGGTTCGCTTTGCCGCCGAGCATTCCACCGAAGACAACGAAATGCGCCGCGCCGCCCGCGCCCTCGACGCCGACGCCACCCATGCCGCCGCCGGGGCCGGCGCGATGCGTGGCGGTTTCGTCGGGCGTGATGCAGGCGAGAGTCAGCCCGTCGGGACGGAATTTCGCGGCCCACGTCGTCCTTGGCTCCCCTTCGCTCAATTCACCCGGCTTCGACACGCCTCCGGTCCTGCCGTTGGAGAAACGGAATTGGCCCGGTGTCTTGCTCGATGCAGACATGAGATCGCTGTTGTCAAAGTTCCAGCAGTAGCTCACGGGCTGGCTCAACTGCATCTCGCACCACGGCTGGTCGCCGTAGAAGCTGACGACTTTCGTGAACCCGTCCGGCGCCTTCATGCGGTAGCGCACGAGCACCGGCCCGCGCGCCTCGCACTCCAGCGCGAACGGTTCGCTGCGGTAGCCCTGCACGTCGAGGAAGCCGGCCCAATCGCGTTCGCCCGGCTGCGTGATGTCGAGACCGCCGAGCGCCTTCACCTGCCAGACGTAAGCGTGGCCGCCTTCCGCGCCGAGTTGCACCTTGATCGCCAGGTTTTCGATCCAGTGGTCGCGTGTTTGCAGGCCGGGATAACTGGGCGCGGGCTTTGGCGCGCTGTCGAAGTAGATGAAGAAGAACCGCGGCATCTTCGGCAGCGTCCGGCCGCGCGCGATCCAGACGACGTTGCCGGCGGCGTGTTGCTGCGCGTCGAATTTCGCCGCCGGATCGAACTGGCTCGGCACCTCGCCGACCAATGCGCCGTCGGCCGAGTGCTCGACCACGCGCACCGACTGGGGATCAAACGCCGCCGTTTCGTAGGGGCCGACGTAAGGAGGCCCGCTAGCTTGGCCCGCACCTGCTGTTGATGAGCGATCGCCGACCGGCCTCCTTACGTCGGCCCCTACTTGCTTCAGCAGCCGGGTAAAATCCAGCGTCGCCTCCACCGGATAATCCACGCGCTCGAACCTGCCCGCGTCGCGGGTTGCTTTGAGGCGGTCGCCGAGCATCCTGTCAGCACGAGCGTCCCGACCGCCAGCATACCGAGCAGCAAGCGGGGAATCACACGTTGTCGCCTGGGATGCGTCACTCTCACTCTCATACCGCCTC
>JACRKA010000043.1 GCA_016219905.1 Verrucomicrobiota bacterium | reverse complement strand
CTGGGCTTGCCGCGCAGCCGATGCACCAAGCCCGCGTCGCCCTCGGCTTGATAGCGCCGCCACACGCGCTTGGTCTGGCGGTAGCCCAAGCCCATCAAGCCCGCTGCCTGCACCTGCGTCAGCGCCTGGCGTTTGATTCCGATCATGATCGTCAACCGATCCCGTTCTTTGCGACTCATCGTTAATGTCTCCATGTTGTGGGCGGAGTTGCTACCGCAACCCCGCCCCAAAGGGGACATTTCTATCGAGTTACAAGGGGGACATTCTCATGGAGTTCCGACAGGATGCAACTTGGAGCTTTACTTGGCGGCGGAAACTCAGCAGTCTGCCGCGAATTTTTGAGCGCCCGTCCGGTGTCCAGTCGGGCCGGGAAGAGCATGAACCATCTGCTGCAACAAGACGCCGGGAGACGCCATGGCTGAAGCCTCCCCCCTTCGATTCATCAGCTACGGCTCCACGACCATCGGCCGGACGCGGGCGAAGAACGAGGATTCCTTTTTGCGCGACGACCACCTGCGGCTCTACGTGGTGGCCGATGGCGTCGGCGGGCAGCCGGCCGGCGAGATCGCCAGCGCGGTGGTGGTGCGCGCGCTGGGGGAGTTTTTCAAACACCACAAGCCGGCCACCGGCGAAGATGCCGTGAGGACGATGCGGCAGGCGCTGGACGCCTCCTGCCACGCCGTGCTCGACCGTTCGCACACCGACATCACCTGCCGCGGCATGGCGACGACCCTGACGGCGTGCTGGTTCGGCGAACGCAAGGCCGTCTTCGCCCACGTCGGCGACAGCCAGGCGTTCCTGCTCCGCGGCAGCCGGATTCGCCAGATCACCGAGGACCACACCGTCGCCGGCGAACTGCGCGGCCGGGGCGTCGGCGGCCACCACCCGGCGATGCGGACGGTGTTCGCGCACATGCTTACGCAAAGCGTCGGGCCGGAGATGCCGGTCGAACCGCAAGTCTGCGAAATCTCCATCCGGCGCGGCGACATCCTGCTGCTGTGCTCC
Source organism: Verrucomicrobiota bacterium (assembly GCA_016219905.1). GTDB lineage: Bacteria > Verrucomicrobiota > Verrucomicrobiia > CAIQCK01 > CAIQCK01 > JACRKA01. The sequence goes on along the minus strand of JACRKA010000043.1, from coordinate 10,768 downwards.
GATGGCGTGACGCGGCAGACGATGCTCAGCGAGCTGTCCCACGTCCTGCGGCTGAACGAATCGCCCGAGCGTGCTGTGGAGGAACTCATCCGGCTGGCCGACGAACGCGGCGGCCTGGACAACGCCACCGCCGTCATCATCAAGGTCATCTGACGCCGTCGGCTTCCGGCGACAGCTCGATCTTCAGCTTCCATTCGCGGTCGCGCTGCTCGCACGCAACCTCTTCGCGCGACGCGCCCGACGCGGATTTCAACTCCGCCAGCAAGGCCTGCCCTTCGCCCCGTCTGGCCAGTTCCACCGTGGCGACCTCGCTCTGCCGGATGCGCTCCAGCACGCCGCGCGCGCGCCAGCCGCTGCGCATCCAGCCCGCAAACACCTTCGCCGGGCTGCTGAGTTGGATTTCAGCGGCCGACTTGAACCCCGCCGCCTGGATGAACCGCGCCCGCTCCTCCAGCGATGCGCCCCGCAGCGCGCGGACCAGCGTCGCCCTCATGGCGCGCAGCGAATCGTCGGCGATGAACCGCGACGCCTCCTCAAACCGCCCGGCCTTCATCGCCTCGAACCAACGCCGATAGACTTCCGCTGGCGGCGTGATGGGGACGTTGGCCACGGCCCGCTCGCGCTCGGCCTGGCGCGCCTTGGTCAGGTCGCGAACTTTGTCCGGGGCGTCGGCAGATGAGAGAAGACAGAAGACAGGAGACAGGAGACAGGAGACAGTCGTCGAAATGAGGCGACGACGATGCCAACTCCTGACTCCTGACTCCCGACTCCTGGCTTCTTTCACCATCAATGCTCCGTCGGCTCTTCGTTGATCAGCGCGATGGCGTGGGGGATCGCCCCGGCGACGAAGCTGAGACACTCCACGGCGGCCTTGGGCGAGCCGGGCAGGCACACCACCAGCGTGCGCCCGACCACAGCCGCGAGGTTGCGCGACAGCATCGCGTGCCGGTTGATCTTGTGCGACTCGGTGCGCATCAGTTCTCCGAAACCCGGCAACTCCTTCGACGCGATGGCGCGCACCGCTTCCGGCGTCACGTCACGCGGCGTGATGCCCGTGCCGCCCGTGGTCAGCACGAGTGTGCAGCTCCCGGTCTTGATCAGTTCGCCGATGGCCGTCTGGATTCGCTCCTCGTCGTCCGGGACGACACACGTCGCGTTCAACGTCCAGCCGCGGCTGGTCACGGCGCGCTCCAGCGCCGGGCCGGACTCGTCTTGGTAGGTGCCAGCGGCCGCGCGGTCGCTGATGGTCAGGATGCCGACTTCTATCGCGGGTGCGTTCATGGGATCACTCCAGCGGGCGCTTGGTTTTCGAGACGAGGCGGATGTCGCCGATCCGCATCGTCTTGTCCACGGCCTTGCACATGTCGTAGATCGTCAACGCGGCGACGCTGACCGCGGCCAGCGCCTCCATCTCAACGCCGGTCCTGGCCTCGATGCGCGCGGTGGCGGTGATGACGATGCCATCCCGCTTCGGCGCGAAGTCCACCGCGACGTGCGTCACCGGCAGCGGATGGCAGAGCGGGATCAACTCGCCGCACCGTTTCGCCGCCTGGATGCCGGCGATGCGCGCGGTGTTGAGCACGTCGCCTTTCGCGACGCGGCGCTGCGCGATGAGCCGCAGTGTCCCCGGCCGCAGCGTGATCCGGCCGGTCGCCACGGCCTCGCGGGCGACGACGGGCTTGGCGCTGACGTCCACCATCGCGGCGCGGCCGCGGGCGTCGAGGTGAGTAAGACGGTTGCGTGTGGCCATGGGGCGTGGCGTGAACTGCGGCAATACTACGTGAACAAGTCACAAATCACGAGTCACGAATTACGGATCTCACCCTCCGATGGCGGTCATGCGCCGGCCCGGCTGGTAGTTGTCCCGGAACTCGTGCTGCTCGGGCTTGCCGGCGATCGTTTCCATGAACACGGCGCGCAGGGCCGTGTCGGTCGCGTCGGGCTGGCGGAGCACACGCTTGAGGTCAAACTCGCCGTGGCTGCCGAGGCAGGGCCGCAGCTTGCCGTCGCTGGTCAGGCGGATCTTGTTGCAGGTCTCGCAGAAATGGCGGTTGGTGAGGGCGCCGATGAAGCCGATCAACAGCGGCCGGCCGTCGCGGCACGCCAGGCCCGGCACGGTGTAGTAGGTCGCGGGGCCGTTGCCCTGGCAGCCCGGCTCGGACGCCAGCTCGCCGTGGCGGGCGCGGACCAGGCGCATCACCTCGCCGACGGGCATGAAGTTCGCCTCCGTAAGCACCTCGGTCGTGCTGACGGGCATCATCTCGATGAACCGCAGCACGACGCTCTTCTCGCGGGCGAACTCGATCATCTCGAGGACTTCGTCGTCGTTCTTGCCGCGCATGAGCACCATGTTCAGCTTGATCTGCGGGAAGCCCGCCGCGCGCGCCGCATCGAGGCCCTCGACCGCCTCGCGCAGCATCGCGCGCTGGCTGATCGCGGCGTAACGGTCCGGCCGCAGCGTGTCCATGGAGACGTTGAGGCGGCGCACGCCGTTGGCCCGCAGCCGCTCCGCCAGCGGCGCGAGCAGCGTGGCGTTGGTCGTGAGGCCGATGTCGCTCACGCCGGGGATTTCGTTCAGCCCGCCGATGAATGGCACCACGTCGCGCCGCACCAGCGGCTCGCCGCCCGTGATGCGGAACTTCACGATGCCCAGCCCGGCCGCGACGCGGGCCACGCGCAGGATTTCCTCGAAGGCCAGGATTTCGCCGCGGGGCAGCCACGCGACCTGCTCGTGCGGCAGGCAGTAGAGACACCGCTCGTTGCAGCGGTCGGTGACCGAGATCCGCATGTAGTCCACGCGGTGATTGAACCTGTCCGTGAGCGGCATGGGGCGACCATAGCGGGCGGCCTCCGGTGGCGCAAGGGCGGGCTGCGCAACGGTTGATCCGGGTCAATGGCGGCGCGAGATGGCGTGTCGGCGCGCGTCCCGAAGGATCACCGCCCGCCCGCCGCCTTGTCGCTGTCGGCGACGTTGTGTTTGGGATTGCCGCAGCCTCCTTCGCGCGTGGGCCGGATGTGGGGCCGCGAGACGTCCACGGTGCCCTTCCATGCGTAGGGGTCCCTGCCGGCGACCATGACGATGTCGCGGAAATCCAGCGTGCCCATGAATTCGCCCGGCTTCGGCGCGTGCCACGGCAGCAGCGACTCGGCGCTCATGTAGTGGGTCACTAACGAACGGCGATAACCACCCGGCGCGCGGTTCGGCAGCGAACGGTGGAGGAGGTAACCGTTGAACACGACCATCGCGCCGGCGGGAATGACGACCGGCACCTCGTCGCGTTCGGTGTAGGGAAAGTCGTGGGCTTCATGGGTGCAGTCGAAGCGCGTGTCATCGTGCTTGCGCTGCGGCCAGATCACGCCGGACTGGTGCGAGCCGGGGATCACCCAGAGGCAGCCGTTTTCCAACGTGGCGTCGTCCAGCGCGATCCACGCGGCCGTGAGCGACCTGTCACGCGTCGGGATGTAGCCCTCGTCCTGATGCCACGCTTGGCCGGGTTTGCCCGCGGCCTTGATGAACAGCAGGGATTGGAGGCACTTGACGTTGGGGCCGATGACGCGCGTGAGCACGTCGGCGATGGCTTTGTGGGAGAGGTAGCGAAACGCCACGGGCGAGATCTTGTGCGGCATGTGGATGCAGAGGTGCCGCCTCATCACGTCGTCGTCGCTCTCGCCGGGCGCGGGCGGGACGAAGTTGCGCATCGTGCCGTATTCACCCCGGCAGATCTTCACCGCTTCGCGCCGGAACTCGGCGACCTCGCCGGCGGTGAACGCGTCGTTGACCACCACAAATCCGTTCTCGCGGTAGGAGGCAACGGCGTCGTCGCCAATCTGTGAGCGGTTGAACCGGGGAAATGGCGGCGCGGCGGCGCTGTTTCGGTCGGGCTTGTCGGGAGTGTTCATGTCTCGATTGTGGGCGGAAGGTATCGCAGCTTTCCCAAATTGCAATTTGCGAACGGGTGACGGCCCGCGGCCAACGGTCATTCCCGGACGTTGTCCTGCGCGGGCCGGCCCTCGGCGAGAAAGACGGCTTGTTCCTCGTAAATCTGCTCCGTGCGCCGCCGTTCGTCCGCGCTCAATGCGCCAAGCGCGCTCGCAGCGGCGTTGTCCGCCACGTGGCTCACCGTCAACATACCGGGGATGACCGTCGAGACGGCCGCGTAGGAGAGGCAGAACCTCAACGCAAGCTGCGCGTCCGTGTGCGGCCCGCCCCCGCCGGCTGCCGCGCGGAACGCTTCGCCGGCGGCCATCCAGCGTTGCCGTTGTTCTGGTGACCAGCGGCGGCGGTGATCGCTCGGATCGTAGTCAGCCCCATCGGCCGCTTGTCTCGTCAGGAAACCGAAGCAGAGCGGCGTGCGGATGATGCAGCCGGTGCCGCGTTGGGCGCAGAGATCGAACAGGCCGTTCTGGCGGGCACGCTGGTCCGCGAGGTTGAAGTTGACCTGAATGACCGGGCCGGCGAAGCGCTCGACGGCAGCCAGTCCGTCATCGGGCGAGCGCACCGAGATGCCCCACGCGCGGATTTTGCCTTCGCCTTGGAGCGCCTTGAGCGCGGCGATGGTTTCGGGATTTCTTTCCAACAAGTCCATCGGCGGGTTGTGCAATTGGAGCAGGTCCACATGATCGGTCTGCAAGCGTTGGAGGCTGGCATCGAGCGCGCGCCGGATGTGAGCGGTCGAAAAATCCTGCGCGCCGCGCGCGTCCACAAAGCCGGCCTTCGTGGCGATGACGACGCGGTTGCGTTTGCCGGCGAACGCCTCGCCCAGCAACTTTTCGCTGTGGCCGAAGCCGTAGAGGTCGGAGGTGTCGTAGAACGTGACGCCGCAGTCCAGCGCCGCCTGCAACGCGCGCAGCGATTCGCGGTCGTCGGTCGGGCCGTAGGCGACGGAGCCGCCGACGTTGCCGCCGAGGCCCCAGGTGCCAAAGCCGATCTCGGAAACGGTCAGGCCGGTGCGGCCGAGGGGGCGCGATTTCACGTCAGTAGTGGCCGGCGAATTCCCGGTGGACCGTCTGGTGGCCGTAGAGGTAGGCGCCCTTCTTGTTGCCATACCAGACGACCTGACGGCACCAGTCGTCCCAACTCGTCCAGCGGTCCGACGCGCGGTCCACGTGGCAGGCGGCCGGCTGTTCGCGCAACGGCACAGGCTGGCCCTCGCGCGCGCCTTTGTAGAACTCCCAGATGTTGTAGGACAACTCCAGGTCCACGTTCTCCGTCTGGAACGGCTGCTTGATGAGGCTCTTGTTGAGCAGCACCGCCTCGTGGAGCAGGCGCGGCGGCAGCGTTGCGGCTTTGCGCTGGAGCAGTTCCTCCAGCAACGCCTCGGCTTCCTCGTAGAACCGGCCCAGCCGCTTCTCGAACGAGAGCTTGATGAACACGAACTCGTCCGTCGGCCAGTAGATGTTCAGCCACTGCTCGGAGCGGGTGTATTCCTCGCCGCCGTTCTGGATGCGGCGGGCTTCGTCGAGGAAGAACCTCCAGACCTCCGCCAGCAACGGATAGCGCTCGTGCGGGCCTTTGGAGAACGCCTCGATCAGGTCGCGGTAGCTGACGCCGGCCAGTTCATGGATGAGGATGAGCGGGATCTGGAGCAGCTTGTCGAAGTGCAGGAACGCCGACCACCACCCAAACGCCCGCACCCGGACCCAGTCTTCGCGCGGCAGCGTGGACGTGGCGACCACCAGTTGCTGCTTCTCCTGGATTTCGTTCTCGGAGTCCGCCAGCGAGCCGTGGATGTTGATGATGTTGGTCTCCACGATGACCATGCCATATTTCTTCTGATACTCCGGGTCGCCCATCTCGGCGTTGGGCAGGATGGAAAGGTCGTTGAACTGGATGCGGTTGTGCTGGCCTTCCGAGATGACCTCCGACACGCCCTCGACAAACGTCTCGTAGGTCTCGCCCGGCAGGCCGAGGATGAGGTCGGTGTAGGTCTCCACCTTGTCCGGCGTGAACCGCCGCTGAAGGTCCTGGTAGGTCTTGGTGGAGATGTTCTGCCGCTTGATGCTCCGCAGCGTTTCCGGGTCCATGGACTGGAGCGAGATCGTCACGCCCTTGTTCAGCCCCGCGTCGGAGAGGATCTTCTGCACCATGTAGGCGCGCTCGGTGGCGTTCTTGGTGTTCTGCACCGAGAGCGCCTGCGGATAGCCGGTCCTCTTCTTCACGTCGGCCACATAGTTCACGATGTCCACGTCGCGGTTGAGGATGCCGAAGTTGGAATCGCAGCAGAAGATGAACTCGACTTTCTGCGCGGCAAACCAGTCCACCTCGCGCTGGAGCCGCGGCATGTCGAACTGCGTCATCTTCGCCTGGATGCTCGAGCCCCAGTCGCAGAACGTGCACGAGAACGGGCAGCCGCGGTTGGTCTCCCACAACGCCAGCCACTGGTGGCCCGGATGCGCCGCCATCAACGGCGCGAACACCCCTTCCAGATACGGCGACGGGATGACCGAGAGGTCGCGCAGCCGCTGCACCTTCGGGTGCGTGATGAACTCACCCTGCTTGTTGAGGTAGCTCACGGACGGGATCGTCTGCCAGTCCGGCGACGGGAAGTTCTCCAGGAGCTTCAGGAACACCTGCTCGCCCTCGCCGTGGCAGCAGAGGTCCACGAAGCGGTTCTCCCGCAGGAACGCATCGCCCCGGTCGGGCACGTGCGGTCCGCCGAACAGGATCACCGTCTCCGGCCGGCGGGCCTTGAGCCGCTTGGCGATCTCCAGCGAGATGCGGTAATTCCAGACATACACGCTGAACCCGACGATGTCCGCGCCGAGGAGTTGCTCGACGGCGGCGTCCACGCGCAGCCGGTGGAAGATCGGCGGCAGGAACTCGTAGCGTTCCGGCCGGGGAGAATACCGCTGCGTGTAAGCCTGCAACAACCCCACCGCGAACGGCAGATAGTCCGCCCCGGAAAAACTGTTGTTGATCTGCACCAGCCCGATGCGGACCTTCTCGCCGTTGTTGCCCTGGTTCATGGTTATGTTCGCGTCCGGCTACGCTAGCGTGGCCAAGACGCTTTTCAAGTGAATTAGCCGGGATTTTGCGACGGGAAGCCGCGGATCACGCAGACGAACGCGGATCGGATATGGCGATCTCACGGAGAGCCGCCACAAAAAAAGGTGGGGCGAGACTCTGTCGAGCCTTTCTTCCGGCTTCGTCTTGCCCCCAAGAAACACAGGCTCGACGGAGTCTCGCCCCACCATGCACAAATCTCCGCGCCTTCGCCGCCTTGCATGAGGCGCTGTTGTTCATCCTCCAATCCGCGCCATCCGCGAAATCCGCGGTCCTCTCCTCCGCCCTTCAGATTTCGGATTTCGGCCCTACGGCCGCTTCTCCCACTTCTGCAACTCGATGATGTTCCCCTCCGGGTCGCAGACGTAAATGAGCGTGAGCTTGCCCATGCCGGGGATGTCGAGCGTGACCGGCTCGCCGTAATCGCGCCCGCCCTGCGCGATGACCTCCCGCCGCTTGGCCTCCACGTCCGGCACCTCGAACGCGATGTGCGCGAAGCCGGGGCGGTTCAGTGCGGGCGGCAGCGCCGGGTCGTTTGGGTCGAACTGGAAAATCTCCAGCGTCGGCCCGCCGTCGCCGTGGCCGGGCAGCCGCAGATGCCGTCCTCGGACTGAACCGCCCTTGATTCCCGTCAGCACGTCGAACTTCGGCCCGCGGTTGTCCCGCTCGCCGCCGGCCGCCACGCAGCCGAGCACCTCGCAGTAAAACTCCGCCAGCCGCCGCCAATCCCGGGCGACCAGGTTCGTGTGCGCGTAGCGGATGGTGTAGTTGGCTGGCATGGATGAGACTCGTTGCGACGGCTGTTTATCCCTTCGTCAGCCGGTTGGGAAACTTTTCGTGGCGCGGCAGCCGGGGAAAAGCCACAGATGAACGCAGGTGAAGGCGGAAGGCGGAAAGGTAGGGCTGGCTGTCCCAGACAATCTCTCCCGTCCATCACTCATTGTCGCCGCCTTTTGCCCGTTCGGCTTCAGCGATTCTGATTGCGTCACGGCACTTGCTGCTCCTCAGATAACGGAGGATCAATGCCACCGGAAGTCCTACGGTTGCCACGATCATGACCCCGTGAATGATTCTGGGGAGAAGGGAAAAAGGCGCGCTGCCTCCGTTTAGTCCGATTGAACTGCCTCCGACCTGAAGTTCAATCATCGCACAGATAATCCAAAGCATGACAAGCCAAGCTATCGCTTCAAGAGTAGTCCGCCCGCATGCACGCAGCCACAGAAACCAAACACCGTCAACCGTCGCAATAACGCCAAGGCAACCTCCTGCGGCGATAAAGATAAGCTGGTGGCGATTACTGAATTCGGTGAGCGGAAATCGGCCCTTCCATTCTTCGGGAGTTCCAGGAACGCGATAGACGAGAGCGTCGTGCGTGGCGGCCAATATCCCATTCACAGCCATCACAACCCCAAACAAGATCGCCAGCCAACCAATGATTGTGACGTATGTCGGGCGTGTCTCAGTGAAAAGAGGCATTTTTCCCCTTCCTTCCTGTCGATGCATAAACGTTCGGTTTCAAGGGGCAAGGGTTCAAAGAAACAGGTTGAGGACGAAGCGAATAATCCACATTTCTAGAAGCACCACTGCGAGACCGACAACGCCGATAATCCCAAACATGACGAAAGGCGCGGCAGAACTGTGCATGAGTTGAACCAAGATCGAGCCGGTGGTTTTTCCCGATGTCTCGTTTTCGCATCTCGTCCTCATCAGTGCGTCCTGCGTTATTCAACCACGAATTGCACGAATTGCACGGAAGATTTTTGGTGGCCACAAAGGAATGCAAAGAGCGCAAGGAAAAAGTGGCCGAACGCGCGAGCGTTCCGCTTTGGAGTGCGGGGGCTTGACCCCGCCTTTGGCAGCGCCGGGCTTGACCGGCGCGGGGCAGCGGCGCGTCGAGCCGCACCGCGGAAAGGCTGCGTCAAGCCGCAGCACTCCGAAGGCTTTTGCTACTCTCCGCTTTCTCTTGCAGCCGCAACCCGGCTGTTGCGCTGGCGGGGCCGTCATCAACAATATTGTAAATCGCGGGGGAGTGTCTATAATGGCGCCACAATATGATTTCCGACCTTGTGCTCACGCTGCCGGTGGCGTCGGTGATGTATTCGTTCCAAGAGGCGCACCTTCCCGGCAAAGTCATCATTGGTGTCCTGATGGTCTTCTCGATCTTCGCGTGGACGATCATGTTCACGAAGTTCGGCGAGGTCGGGCGGGCGAAGCGGCTGAACCGCCAGTTCCTCGCGGCGTTCCGCGCGGAGAAGAAGCCGCTCGACCTGTTTGAACAGCGGGTGCGCGTCGAGGGCTGCGTGCTCTATGAGATTTATCTCGCGGCCTGCAAGGGGCTGCGCAGCTACGCGCGAGGCGCCGACAACGGTGACTCTGTCGGCGGCGGGAACCCCGGAGGAATGTTGAGTTTGACGACGACCACGACCACGACGGCGGAGGCCATCACGCTCAAGCAGATGGACTACGTGAAGGCGGTGATCGAGCGGACGGTGGCGGAGCAGGGGTTGAAGCTGGAGCAGGGACTGGTGATGCTCGCGACGGCGGTCAGCGGCGGGCCGTTCCTCGGGCTGCTCGGCACGGTCTGGGGCGTGATGGATGCGTTCGGCGAGATCGCCATCCAGGGCAACGCCAGCCTGACGACGATGGCGCCCGGTGTCAGCGCGGCGCTCATCACGACGGTCACGGGCCTGCTCGTGGCCATTCCATCCATGTTCGGCTACAACTGGCTGGTCCACACGATCCGCGCGATGACGGTGGACATGGACAACTTCGCCAGCGAACTGGCCGGGGCGATGGAGCGCGAGTTTGTGAGGGAGTGACCGGCGATGCGCCGTTTTTCGAAAAAGCATCTGTCCGTGCTGGCGGAGATCAACGTCACGCCGCTGTTGGACCTCGCGTTCGTGCTGCTGATCATCTTCATCATCACGACGCCGCTGTTCGAGCAGGCCATTGGCGTGAACCTCGCCAAGGCCGCCAAGGCCGAGCAGCAGAAGGTCCCGCGCGGCCGGACGGTGAGCATTGACAAGGTGGGGCAGCTCTACGTGGACCGCTCGCCGGTGGATCTCGACACGCTGCGGACCTCGATGCGCGCGCTGGTCGCCGACGTGCCCGACGCGGCGGTGCTCGTCCGGGTGGACAAAGAGCAGCAATTCGAGAAGTTTGTGCAGGTGCTCGACGTGCTGAAGAGCTGCGGCATCACGCGCGTGGGCATCGTGGCGTTGACTGAAGGCAAGGTGCGCTGAACATGGAAAAGGACAGCCATAAGCGTTACTTCCATCGGAACTTCGCGGTCTCGACGATCCTGCACGTCGGGCTGATCGGGTGCGCGTTGTTCCTGTCGGCGTTCGTGCCGACGTCGCCGGAGCGGCCCGTGTGGGTCGAACTGGGCGATGGCCAGACGCCGGGCAGCGGTGGTGGCGGCGATGACAAGGAAGCGGGGCCAGGCGCGCCGGCGCCGGACGAACCCGCGCCGCCTCCGCCTCCAGCGGCCCACACGACGGAGCCTGAGGTCAGCGAACCCGTGCCGCCCGCGCCGAGGCCGCAGATCAAGCCGGAACCGGTGAAGCCGCAGCCGAAGCCGGAAGTGAAGCAGCCGGAAGTCCCCGTCGAACCGCCGAAGAAGATCGAGAAGCCTAAACCCACGCCGAAGCCGCAGGTCAAACCGCAGCCGAAGCCCGAGCCACAGACGAAGAAGGGTGAAGTGAAGAAGCCCGATACGGGCAAGGTGGAGCGCTCGACGAAACTCGTCACGCGTTCGAAGACCGG
>JACRKA010000036.1 GCA_016219905.1 Verrucomicrobiota bacterium | reverse complement strand
TCGGGTGCGCATACTGGCTGCTTGCGGCGATGGTCCCTTTCCAGCGCGCAAGAAACGGCACCCGGACCCCGCCCTCCCACATCTGCTCGCGCCCGCCGCGCAGCGTGTCCCAAGGCATGATGTGCTCGTCGTGCGGGCGGCCATTGTCGGAGGTGAACACGATCAACGTTCGTTCATCGAGCTGCGCCTCATGCACTGCATTCAAGATGGCGCCGACCGCCGCGTCCAGAGCGCACAGGTTCGCCGCGATGAGCTTCACGCCCTCCGGCAACGGCGCGTTCGCCACCAGCGCCCGATACTTTTCCGGCGCCTGATACGGCCGATGGATTTCGTTGAACGGGGCATAGATGAAAAAGGGCTGCTCACGCTTGGCGCGGATGAAAACGGCGGCTTTTTCGGCAAGGAACTCAGTCAGATAGCCCGTGAACTCGATGGCTCTGCCATTGTGTTCCACCGGTCCCAAATCCTTGTCGGCAGAGCGGAGGTAGTCATGCTCTCCCTCGCGGAAACCGAACCACTCATCGAATCCGCGTGCGTTCGGCGTCATCTCATCCGCCAAGCCTTGGTGCCACTTGCCATACATCGCGGTGGCATAACCAGAGGACTTCAGCGCATCCGCCATCGTGCGCTCCTTCAGATTCAGACCCCAGGTCGGCTTCGCGCCGGGTTGGTTCGGGTTGAACTCATGCCCAAAACGCTGCGGATACCGTCCCGTGAGCAGACCCGCCCGGCTCGGACTGCACCAAGGTGAACTCACATACGCCTGGGTGAAACGCATCCCCTCGGCGGCGAGACGGTCCAGATTCGGCGTGGGAATGTGCTTCCTCTCCGGCGCGGCCAGCAGGTCGCACCAGCGCACCTCATCGGCGAAAATGACGATGATGTTGGGCTTCGCCAGCGCGTCAGCGGCGAAGGCCGCACCGCAGAGCATGACGACGGCGCTGAACAATGTGAGAAGGAATTTCATAAAGAACCTGCTTCTGTTTACGGGCGCTTTTGCGCGCCGGCTCCTGAAGAACGCGGGCTACCAGCCTGCACTTCATCGAACACGGCCAACAACGTGAGGTAGTTGTCCACCAGCAGACCCTCGTAACCGTGTCCGCCGACTTTCCAATCTTTCCAGTCGCGCGACATGCCGCTCTTGTCGAAGCCTTGGAATTCCCCCGCCGCGTAGCCTTCCAGCATGGGATAAAGAATCCGTCGCGCGTCCTCCACACGTCCCAACTGATAGAGCGCCTTGAGAGTGAAATAGACATAGCAGCCGGTCGCCCCGCCGTTTTCGTAGAACTGAAAACCGTCGCTGCCGTCGTCCAGACGCGGCTCGCCGCCCCATTCCGGTTTGGTGTTGGCGAGAATGTAGTCGGCCTTGGGGATGGGAACGAGGTTGCCGGGCAGGCCGAGCCGAAAATGGGTGTAGCCCACGTCTGCCATCTTCTTCAGCAGCCGGTCCATGATCCGGTTCGCATCCCTGTCGTCCACCAAGCCGTAGGTGATGGCCACGCCCTGGATGAAGGTGAACCAGTAATCGTGCAACTGGCCGTCCGCGCTCCGCCAGCCCGCAAGCACGCCGGTGGCGGGATTGAGAAACGCCGGCACATACGCGGTCCGCAGCTTGGCCGCCTTCGCAGCGAAAAACGCAGCGTCCTCGTGATGGCCGAGCTTGCGGGCGAGTCCGGCGAACTGCTTGCACGCGCGGAAGGCCAGCGCGTTGGCGTAAGCGTCCTCGTGGCCGAAGTTGATCGTATCCCACCAGTTGGCGGGACGCCGCTCGCCCATCGCCCCACCCGTGGGCCGGTCGCCCAAGTTGCCGGAATAGGGATACTCAATGAGGCCATTGCCGTTCTTGTCACCCTCCATCATCTCGCGCGCCCAGACGGCGATCTTCTCGTAATTCGCGCGTGCCCACGGCAAATCGCCGGACGACTCGGCGTAGATGCAGGCCGTCATCACCATGGACGGGTAAGCATCGAGAATTCTTGCCGGCGTGAACCAACCATAAACATCCAAGCCGCTGCTCTCCTTGGTGAAACCGACCAGCCCGAAGGCCTTCGCGCCGGCGAGATAACGGTCCAATGTCATCCGCACCAGATCGAGGCAGGTCAGGCCATCGGCCAGCGGAGGCGCCCGACGGGCCATCTCGGCATATTTGAAAAGCGTGTAGGCGCACGGGTCACTCGCTGAGTTGTTGGCCAGAAACTGTGCGCGCGGATTGACCTGGAATATGCTCAAGTAATCGCGGCGGAACCCGTCGAACCGCGCGTCGGTCTCGATGCCGGCCAGCGGCGGATGGATCGCCGTCACGTTCAGACGGTATTCCACGCGCGGCTGCTGCGCCGTTGCCGGTGGAAACTCGATGTGCACGAACGGCGTTTTCACATAGCGTCGCGCGTCGTAATCGAGCTTCGCGCCGGGCACGTTGCCGGTGATGCGGCAGGAACCCATGCCCGGCATGTGAAGCACGCACGGCAGCGCCATGCGACGCTCGCCGGCCTGCATCAGCCCCAGCAACGTCGCGTAGTTCGCCTTCTGCGCGAACGTCAATGTGAAGGCCGGCAACGGAGCGGCGGGGCTGAACTCCGAACGCAACACGAGTTCCCGGTCGGAGCATTCGATGCTCCACGCGCGAACCGGCTGACCGCCGGGCACGTCGAGGAGATAGTCGAACCGGCCGGCGTCCTTCTTCTCCAGCCGAACCGCTGGCGCGTTCGTCGCCGTCGCGGGTGGCATCCATGCGGGGTTGAGAGCGGTCTGGCGCTTGCCGAGGGAATCCAGCGAGAAGAACGCGAACGCCGACCTGGAGCGCGAGAAGCCCGCCGCGACGAACGCGGACTGGAAATCCGGTTCGGCGGCGAGCGTGTTCATCGAACAAACGACGGACAGGAGCGGGAGCGTCCAGCGGCGCGGGACGATTGCGGGCGTAAGGGGAGATGGTTTCATTCGTGATGTTCCTTGGTTCAAAAAGTTGACGCGCGAGTGCGCGTTCACCGCTGCAAATGCTCGTCGAGAAACGCCTCCGCCAGCTTGCGCGCATCGGATGGATAATTGTGGCCCTGCCCGTGATTGAAAAAGCGGAGATTCCTCTCCGCGCCCAAAACCTCGAAGACCGGGCGGGCGGCATCCAGATACGGCAGGCTCGGGTCGCCATCCGCTTTCACGCCGCCGATGAGCAGGAAGCCGCGCGGCGCGGCGAGCGCAAGCAATTCGTGATGATCCCGCGCGAAACCCGGTTCCTTGATCTTCGACCCCAGATACCAGACATCCTGCCAGTTACTCAGCGCCAGACCCACGCCGCCTTCGCACGATACCGACGCCCGCACGCGTTCATCGAACGCCGCCGCATACAGCGATTCCTTCGCGCCAAGCGAGTGGCCGATGACACCGATGCGCGCGCGATCCACCCCCGGCAGGCTTTCGAGAAAATCAACCGCGCGAATCCCGTCCCACGTCATGCGCGTGATGCCGCTCCAGCCGGGATGCCGCGCCTGCATCTTCGCCACGTTGCCCTTGTAATCTGCGCCGTCGTCGAAGATGAAACACCGCGGGCACACGACGATGTAACCGCGCGCCGCGAGTTGCGGCCCCATCATCAGGTCCGGCGCCGACGCATCGTATCCCGCCGCCTGCCCATAGTGAGTCTTGACCGTCTGATGAAACACCACGACGGCCGGCGACTTCGTCGGCGCAGGCTTCGGGACGAAGAGCGCCGCATCCTCGCGCACGCCGGCTTCAATCGTGTAGCTCACCTTCCGCCGTGTGTAGCCCGGGAAATCCTCGACAGCTTCGAGTTTCACCTCCAGCGGCGCTTTGTTCGCCGGGAATTTCCCGATCACCTTCTCCCACGCCGCGCGCAACTCCGTTCGTTTCGTGTTCCACGCATCAACACTCGGAGTGTTAATGGGTTCTACTGCCGATGCCACATGGACAACCGCCCATGCTGCCAATTGGATTTTTGCGAAAGTGATCATAGGCGGGAAGTTGAGATCAACGATGCGTGACGCGCACCGGCAATTCGGGCTGCGTTCTGAGGACGAGCTTCACATCGTCCACGAACTGTTCCCCGAATCGCGCCGGCGTCGTGGATGACCCTCCGTGACGAACCGCTGTGACCAGCACCACGGCAAAATCGCTGTCCGGCGGCGGCAGCACCCGCACCGTTTGCGTGCGCCATGCCGCTTTCTCCGCGCCACACGTGGTTGTGAATCCCCCGGCAGCAAATGCCAGCGCCTCCCGCGGCGATGCCACCCATTGACGGCGCGCGGATTCCGGCTGGCCCCGGCAAACGTAGAGATGACAAAAGAAATCAATCGGCTCACCCGTCGCGCGTCGGGTGTCGGCAAACGAAGCCGAAAGTTCGAGCGAAGAACGGCCCGCGATGATTGCGCCGCGCAACGGGCGCAAGTCCACGATCTGAAACACATCGCAGCCGTCCGCTGGACCGTCCGGCGCGCCTGCCGCAGGCTCTGCCTCGATGAAGCGCAGCACCTGACGCCCTTCTTTTGCGGCAATCGCATCGGTTGTTGTCATCTCCGCCACATCGCCGCGCCACACCCCCGTCTCCATCGGAAACCCCGAAGGCACCCGTCCCGCCCGGCCTTCAAACCCGCCGTCCTTCAACTGAAACAACTGCGAAACCGTCGCGACCGCCCACGGCCCCGCATACGCCCACACCACCGACGCGCAGAACAAGCCGGCCACCAAACCCGCCGCCGCCGCCGTGAACGGACGCCAAGAAAGCCACGCGTGCCAGCCTGATGTCCTGGCCATAATCTGACTTGCCTGCGCGCGAGCGGGCAGATTGCCGGTCATCGCCGCAGCCTCCGCCGCTGCGCCGAGGGCCACGTCCAAGTTCATGTAGTCGAGATACAAGGCGCGCATCTCTGCATCCTCTTTGAGCGCCTTTTGCAACGCAGCGGCTTCTTCCGGCGTCGCCTGTCCATTCACGTAGCGTTGAATGCATTCATGCCAGTTCGTTTTCATGTGAGTTCCTCCTGTGAGATTGCGCGCCGGACACATTCGAGCAGCGCCTGCCGGATGCGATGCAGCAGCTTGTAAAGAGACATCGCCGTCTGCCCGCGTTGCGCGGCGAGTTCATCCATGCGCGTGCCCTTGGTGTAGGCCGCGAGCACCAGTTCGCGCTGGCGCTCCGGCAGCTTCCGCAAGCAAGCCTCCAGCGCCTCGCGTTGCGCCTCGTGCCGTTGCTCCGTCGCGGCGGCATCGTCGGCGAGCCGGTGAACCAGTGCGTCATCAAAAACATGCCGGTCGCGCACGCGGTCGCGCAGAAAAGTCAGCACCTCATAGCGCGCGACGCCGAAGGCCCATTTCCGAAAATCCCGCGTGGCATCGAACTCGCCAAACTTCTGCCACAGCACCACCGCCACCTCCTGCATCACTTCCGAGGCATCCGCCAGCGAAGGCACCAGCGACCGCACGAACGTGCGCAACGCCGGTTCATGCTCCACAAAGAGGCGGAGGAACTGGTCATGGTGCTGGTCGTTCAAGTCGGGCATAAGGGCGCTTCACATTATATCTCCAATTAGACGCGCCATTTGCCGAAAAATCTTTCAGTGGGGAACAATCTACCTCTTGCCGCTTCACTCCAGCATCCTACTGACGACGTTGACCGGCTCCGCCATCTTGAACCTGCCCGCACCCGCAAGCTCCATCAGTTCCATTCAAGAGTGCCTCACGTCTTCGCCCTTTAGTCCGAAAGGCGGGAGGCGATGAGCAAACTGCCGTTGAAGAAGCGAAACTCAATCATCTTTGGCTACGCGGCATGACTTCGACCCCGTTGATGAAAGCTGTGGCCGCAGTCACTCGCAGTTGGCATACTCGCCCCAACAATGTTCACGATGAAAACACTCCGCCTCCTCGCCCTCTTTCTCGCCGCGCTTTTGCCAGCGCGCGCCGCCGATGCGCCTGCCAGTATTCCGGCCTCACCTGCCGCTGTTTCTGGAGTTGCGGCCCAAACTCCCCAATGGGTTCTGCCTGCCATTCGTGCGCCCCGGCTTCAACATCGCACTTTCGATAGCACGGCGGTGAAGACAAAGGTCAGCTTCTTCATCTATACGCCGGAGGTTTACGACACGGAAAAGGAACGGCGTTTTCCCGTGATGTATTGGCTGCACGGCACCGGCGGCGGACTCGCAGGCGTGCCGCGGCTCGCGGCGCACTTCGACAGAGCCATTGAGGCGGGCAAGACACCGCCCATGCTCATCGTCTTCGCCAACGGCCTCGCCAGCAGCATGTGGTGCGATTCCAAGGACGGCAGCGTGCCGATGGAGACGGTGGTGGTGAAAGAATTGGTGCCGCACATAGACGCCACGTTCCGCACCATCGCCTCGCGCGAGGGGCGGCTCATCGAAGGCTTCAGCATGGGCGGCTACGGCGCGGCGCGGTTGGGCTTCAAACATCCCGATGTGTTTGGCGCGGTTTCGATCCTCGCGGGCGGCCCGTTGGACCTGGAATTCAAGGGACCGCGCGCCACCGCCCGTCCCGAAGAACGCGAGCGGATTCTGCGCACCGTCTTCGGTGGCGACCTGGAGTATTTCAAAGCACAAAGCCCCTGGGTGCTGGCGGAGCAAAATGCCGCGGCGTTGCATGACAGGACTCGCGTCCGCATGGCCACCGGCGAACGCGATTCGACCCTGGAACTCAACCGCCGATTCTCCGAGCATCTCAAGAAGCGGAACATCGCGCACACCTTCGACGTGCTGCCCGGTGTGGGCCACGATACCCTGGCGTTGCTCAACGCGCTCGGCGAGGGGAACTGGCAGTTCTATCGCGCCGTGTTCGGCAAGGACCGCCCGCAAACAGGCCCGTCACAAACCCACGGGAAACAGCCCAATATCGTCATCATCTTCGCCGACGACCTGGGTTACGCGGATGTCGGTTGTTTCGGCGCGAAGGGCTGGACGACGCAGAACCTCGACCGCATGGCGGCGGAGGGGATCAAGCTCACCAGTTTCTACGTCGCTGCGCCGTCTTGCACACCGTCGCGCGCGGCGCTGCTGACCGGTTGTTATCCGCAACGCGTCGGCATGCCTGCCGTCATCGGACCGCGCTGGAAGACCGGCATCAACGCCGACGAAACCACGCTGGCCGAGTTGCTGAAGACCAAAGGCTACGCCACCGCCTGCCTCGGCAAGTGGCACCTCGGCGACGCGCCGCAGTTCCTGCCGACGCGGCACGGGTTCGACGAGTATTTCGGCCTGCCGTATTCCAATGACATGTGGCCGCACCATCCGGAAGCGAAGCCGGGAAAAGGCGGCTATCCGCCGTTGCCGCTGATCGAGGGCGACAAGCCGGTGAAGGTCGGACTCACGCACGAAGACCAGGCGCAACTCACAACGTGGTATGCCGAGCGCGCGGTGAAGTTCATCGAGAAGAACAAGGAGCGGCCGTTCTTCCTCTACCTCGCGCACTCGATGCCGCACGTGCCGCTCTACGTGAGCGACAAGTTCAAGGGCAAGTCCAAGAGCGGCCTCTACGGCGACGTGGTCATGGAGATTGACTGGTCGGTCGGCCAAATCCTCGACGCGCTGAAGGCGAACGGCCTCGATGACCGGACGCTCGTGCTGTTCACCAGCGACAACGGGCCGTGGCTGCGCTTCGGCGATCACGGCGGCTCGGCCGGGCCGCTGCGCGAGGGCAAGGGCACTTGTTGGGAAGGCGGCAAGCGCGAGCCATTCATCGCGCGCTGGCCGGGAAGAATCCCCGCCGGCAGCGTGTGCCGCGAGCCGGCGATGACGATTGACCTGCTGCCGACGATCGCGAAGCTGGCCGGCGCCAAACTGCCGAAGCGCAAGATTGACGGTCTCGACATCTGGCCGCTGCTCGCCGGCAAACGGAACGCCAAATCGCCGCACGCGGCGTTCTTCTTCTACGAGATGAACCAACTCCAAGCCGTCCGCAGCGGCCAGTGGAAGCTCCAACTGCCGCACATCTACCGCACGCTGGGCGGCCGGCCCGGCGGCAAGGACGGCACGCCGGTCAATTACGAAATGCGGAAGATGGAGCAGCAGAAGCTCTACGATCTGGAGAGCGACATCGGCGAAACCACCAACGTCGCCGCCCAACACCCCGACATCGTCAAACACCTTGCTGCGTTCGCCGAAAAAGCCCGCGCGGACCTCGGCGATTCGCTCACCCAGCGGACCGGCGCCGGCGTGCGTGAGCCGGGCCGTGTCTTGCCGGACGCGAAATAGTCTGGGGCCGGCCAAGGTGCAACGATTAGAGGGAACAGCACACCGGCGAATCCCGGCTTGACCCATTGGAGAAAGGCTTGTGTTGGCGGCGGGGCGTTGTTAAAGGAAATGGCCTCTTTGGCAGAAAGCGGACTTTTCAAGGACACTGTGATGAGAAAAATGCTGGCAGTTCTGGTCTTGTGCGGCGTCGGCGCGTGGAGCGCGCAGGCGCAGACGGGGGCGTTGCTGCCCTACAAATCGGCCCATTGGAAACAGACGGTGACCATGACCGGCGCGGACGCAGCCTCGCTCCAGAACATCAAGGCGGAGCTGTGGTTTCTCAGCCCGGACCGGCTGCGGGTGGTGACGGTGGTGGATGGCAAGCGCCAGGTGATCCTGATCGGCGGCGGGCTGGCCCATGTGTTCGAGGAAGGCGGCGAGATGGGCGTGAGGATGCCGCTGCAAAAGCAGATGCTCGACAAGCTGGCCCAGTTCACGGAGGTGTTTTCCAAGCTGGACTCGTGGAAGAAATCGAAAGTGGGCACCGAAAAGGTGGGCGACAAGACGTGCGACCTCTACGCCTTCAAGGACGCGGCCGACGGCCAGGTGATTGAAGGCAAGGTCTGGCTCTGGAAGGAGAAGAATTTCCCGGTCCGCATCGCGCAGTCGTCGCAGGGCCGGACCGTGACGATCGAGCATTCGGAGGCGGAGATCAACGAGACGGTGCCCCCGGAACTGTTCGAGCCGCCCAAGGGCGTGAAGTTTGTCGAGCCGCCATCGGCGGCGCCAGGCGCGGCGAAGTGACCCGGGCGACTGCGTGGCGCGCGCCACACGACGCTTCGCGCTGTCAGCGCGTGGTGGAAGTCTTCGGGGCCTCGCGCTGGGCGATGGTCGTGATGCTGTAGGTCGGCAGGAACCGGTAGTAAACCTCCAGGATCATGCAGCTCAGCGCGGTGTGAAACACCTTGCCGTCCTTGCCCGTGACCTTGCGCGCGGTCATGTTGTCCTGCCACAGGGCGGCACCAGGCATCGGCCACCAGCCTTCGGCGTGCTGGTTCTCCACGATCTGGTCGCGCAGCCGCGCGTTCCAGTCGGCCCACCATCGGCCCCCGGCATGGAACATCGCCTGCGTGACGTAATACCACGCGTAGGTGGAGTTGGCGGTGGCGAGCCGGAACCGCGTCTCGGTGTTCAACGCATGCGGCAAGGTCTGCTGCACCTCGCCGCAGTTGGCGTCGCCCAGCAACTGCAAACACAGGATGCCGATGCCGTCGAGCGCATCGGAGTGGCCGCGGTCGGGCACCGCGTAGCCGAACCGTTTCTCCTGCTGGTAGTAGATCGAGTGGAACCACTGACGCGCCCGCGCCAGCGCCTCGTTGAGGCCGGGCACCTGCAGGCCGGCGTTCCGGGCCGCCACCAGCGCCTGCACGTTCCACGCCGCGATGGAACTGTCGCCGCTCGGGCGGTGCTTGAGGTTATAGACGCCGCCGGGGCCGGTGTTGTAGTCGTAGTCCCACGACCCGTCGGGCCGCTGGGAGCGGACGATCAGGCTGATGGCGGTCTCCGCCATCGTCTGCAACGCCCCGTAGCGCGTCAGCGCGTAGTCCTCGCAGATCGCGTAGGCGGCAATCGGGTGCTGGTATTCAAACCGCGCCGTGCCCATGTAGCCCGCGCCGTCCTTGCGGCTCTGCTCGGCGACGGACGCCAGATAATTCAGCCCCTCGCGGACGGCCTGCTGGAATTCCTCGCTGTCGTGCGTCTCGCCGTGGCCAAGGAACGCCAGCAGCGCGAGGCCCGTCATCGCCGAATAATACTGGCTGCCCCACGAACCCGGATTCTTGCCGCCGATGTTCTGGTTCTGCTTCAGCCAGCGCAGGCCCTTGAGCACCGCCGCCTCGCTGCCGTCGGAGCCGCCGTAACGCGACACGGCCGTGCCGCGCGAGTTGCCGCTGACACGGCCCGCAAGCGCGTCGGAGGTGCCTCCCATGCCCTTCTGCTTGGAGCCGCCCGCCACGATGCCGGGCACCATCGGGCTGAGGCCCGTGATGACCATCGGCGCGCTGGGCAACGGCGGCATGGCGCGGGGCGACGGCACACCGCGCGCCACCGCTGGCATCGGCGCGACCCGCGGCGCGGCGTTGGCCAGGTTGCTCGGGTCGCGGGTCTTCTCGCCGAACATCGTCTCCGGCCCGACCGGCGCGAGCGCCTGGCCCACCTGCTTGGCGATGACGAGCGTCGGCATCACGGTCGGCACGTTGGACTGCTGGAACCGCATCAGCACGCGATAGCCGAACACCCCCAGCAACGCCACGTGGATCATCGCCGCGATGACGTAGTAGTGGGCGGGCCATCGCCAGCGCAGCGGCCGTTCCATCAACAAGTCCACTTCGTCCGGGAACCGCGGCGCAAACCCGGCCGGCAGCGGACGCGGCTTCACACGCGGCCGCAGCCGTCGCGCGGCAATCCGCGGCTGGCCGGAGCGCAATGCCACCACGCGCGGCCTCACCCGCGGGGCGGTTGCCTCCTGGGGCGGCTGCGTGCTTGAAGCATTCCGCCGCGTCTCCGTTTCCATATTCCGTTGCAAGCGGCGGATAGTAGCGGCTTTCCGCGACAATGGCAATCAGCTTGAAAGCCAAAATTTCGGGCCGCCCGCTACCGCAGGACCAGCAGCATTGTCACGCCGACAACCGTCGTGACGATCGTGATCGGGATGCCGAGCCGCGCGTAGTCCCAGAAACCGACCTCGATGTGCGGCCGGGCGCTCTCCACCACGATGACGTTGGCCACCGAGCCGAGGAGGGTCAGGTTGCCCGCAAACGTCGTGCTCAATGCCAGCACCTTCCACATCAGCTCCGGCGCGGCGAAGTTGTTCATCCACTGGCCCGCCACCAGCACGAACGGGACGTTGGAGAAGATGTTCGAGCCGGCGACGGAGAACCAAGTCAGGTTCCACGCCTGCGCCGTCACGCTTCCACCGAAGACGCCGCGCAGCGATTGGTAGATCTCCTCCGGCAGACGCGTCTCGCGCAGGCCCTCGACCACCACGAACAGCGCCGCGAAAAACAGCAACAAGTGCCAGTCCACCAGCTTCAGCACCTGGTGCGTGTCCACGCGCGCGATCACCATCGCCACCGCCGCGCCGCCGAGCGCGATCCACGCGACGTTGAGGCCGAAGTGCTCCCGGATGGGCCGGTCGAAGAAAAACGCCACCGTCACCGCCGCCAGGCACGCGAGCGTCTTCGCCAGCAACGGGCGGTTGACCGGCGTCGGCGCCACGGCGCCCGCCTCGATCCGCGCGCCGGCCAGCACGCGGCGGAAACCCCAGCGCAGGATGAGGTAGTCGAGCGTCAGGCAGACGATTGCGGCCGGCGCGAGGCTCAGCAGAAACTTCGCGTAGGGGATGCCGGAGAACAGGCCGATGATCATGTTCTGCGGGTTGCCGGTGATGGTCATCACGCTGCCGATGTTCGCCGACGTCGCGAGCGCCATGAGATAGGGCAACAGCGGCAGCCGCCCACGGACGATGACGGCCACGACCAGCGGCGTCAGCATCAGGCAGATCGTGTCGTTGACCAGCAGCGCCGACAGGATGCCGGAGGCAAAGACGAGCATGAGCAAGAGCCGCTGCGGCGTGCGGGCCTTCAGTAAAATCCAGTCGGCCGCCAAGCTGAAGAAGCCGGCCAATTGCAGATACGACGACAACAGCATCATGCCGAGCAGCAACGCGATGGTGTTCCAATCCACCGCCCGGTAGGCGTCCTCGATCTTCATCACGCCGCAGACCACCATCGCCACCGCGCCGAGCAGCGCCGACGCGGGCCGGTTCAGCGGCAGGATCTTCAGCCGCCGCGAGCTGATCAGCGCGTAGGTCACCGCGAAGATGCCCACGGCCAGCCAGTAGGGATGTCCGGAAGACGACATGGCGGGACAGCTTACCGGAAAGCGCCATTTTTTCCACGACGAGTTCTTGCGGCGCGGGAGTGCTTGTCATGCGGGCCGGAGCCGGCTAAGTTCACCGCGACTTATGCCGATCTACGAATACATCTGCAAGGACTGTGACAAACATTTTGACGTGCTGGTGCGCGGGAGCGAGACGCCCGTCTGCCCCTCGTGCAAGAGCAAGAAGCTGGAGAAACAGCTTTCCACGTTTGCCGTCAGCAGCGCGGGCGGCTCCTCCGCGGGCGACCTGCCCGAGGCGTGCCGCTCGTGCAACAACCCCGCCGGCCCCGGCGCCTGCGGGATGCGGCCGTAGTTTTCCCGCCAAAGGAGAATCCCGAAGCCCCCGGTTCCGGCCGCCTGTTTTTCCGCAACCCTGTTTACCCGGAAACCCGAAATCCGAATATCGAAATCCGAAACAAATCCCAATGACCAAACAGGAGAAGCGGGAAACACAACGCACGATTTCTGCCACGCGTTTCGAACTTCAGGTTCATTGCCGTTTTGAACTTGTTTCGGATTTCGGACTTCGTGCTTCGGATTTCAGTATCACAGCCGCCGCCACTTCGCGTTCACACCGGCGAACAGACGGTCGGCCTCGGCCGGCCCCCACGTGCCGGCGGCGTAGTTGGGCAGGCCCCACGGCGGCAGCTTCTTCCAGCCGGCGACGATCGAGTCCACAAACCGCCACGCGCACTCCACCTCGTCGGCGCGCGTGAACAGCGTCGAGTCGCCGAGCATCGCGTCGAGCAGCAGCCGCTCGTAAGCCTCCGGCGGCGGCTGGCCGAACGACGAGCCGTAGCGAAAATCCATCTTCACCGGCTGCAGCCGCAGTTTCATGCCGGGCGCCTTCGCCTCGAACGCGAGCGAGATGCCTTCGTCGGGCTGGATTCGCAGCGCCAGCAGGTTCGGCCCGCCGGCGGCCTGCGCGTCGCCGCCGAAGAGCAGCGTCGGCGCGCTGCGGAACTGGATGGCGATCTCGGTCACGCGCTTCGGCAGCCGCTTGCCGGTGCGGATGAGGAACGGCACGCCGGCCCATCGCCACGTGTCGAGCGTCAGCCGCAGCGCGACGAAGGTTTCCGTGACGGAGTCCGGCGCGACGGCTTCTTCCTCGCGATAGCCCTTCACGGTCCTGCCGAGGATCGAGCCGGGGCCATACTGGCCGCGCACGGTGTTCTCGCGGACCTGCTCGACGGTCATCGGCCGCAACGCGCGCAGGACCTTCACCTTCTCGTCGCGGATCGCGTCGGCCTCCATCGCCACGGGCGGCTCCATCGCCACGAGGCTGAGCAGTTGCATGATGTGGTTCTGCACCACGTCGCGGATCGCGCCGGCGGTGTCGTAGTAGGCGCCGCGGCGGCCTTCCATGCCGAGGTCCTCGACGGAGGTGATCTGGACGTGGTCCACGTAACGGCGGTTCCAGAGCGGCTCGAAGATGGCGTTGGCGAACCGCAGCGCGAGGATGTTCTGGACGGTTTCCTTGCCGAGGTAATGGTCAATGCGGAATACCTGCCGCTCGTCGAGCACCGCGCCGGCGCTGGCGTTGAGGTCGCGCGCCGAGGCGAGGTCGTGGCCGAACGGTTTCTCGATCACGACGCGCGTCCACGGCCGGGCGCGGCGGGGGTCGGCGATGAGGCCCGCCGCGCCGAGGTTCTTGAGGATGACGGGGAAATACTCCGGCGCGGTGGCGAGGTAGAAGATGCGGTTGCCCTGCGTGCCGCGCTCGCGGTCGAGCTGCCCCAGCCGCGCGCGCAGCGAGGCGTAGCCGGCCGGGTCGTCGAAACTGGCGGTGTGGTAGCCGAGCGCGCCGCCGAAGTTCTTCCACACCTCCGGCAGCGCCGGCTTCAGGCGCGAGTGCCGGTTCACCGCCTCCAGCATCTCGTCGCGGAACTGATTGTCGGTCTTCTCGCGGCGGGCGAAGCCGAGCGCGGCGAAGGCGGCCGACAGCAGGCCCTCGCGGGCGAGGTTATAGAGGCCGGGCACCAGCTTGCGCGCGGTGAGGTCGCCCGACGCGCCGAACAGCACCACCACGCACGGCTCGGGCGCGCCGGCGCGCGGCATCGCTTCGCGCAGCGGGTTGGGATGGGCGGCGTCGGCGTTCACTGGACGCGAATCTAGCAGATGCCCGGAGCCGGGACAGGTTTCTTTTCCGGAAGGGAGTGGGTATCGGGTCTCGAATTCCAGATTGAACCTGCCGTAACCTGTGGTTGTCGAATCGCTGCGCGGGCGGAGAAACCGCCGCAGGAATAATTTTTGACAAGCCATCACGCGGCTGGCAAAGTGCCGCGCCCGCGGGCACGAGGCGAATCGCACGTTCCGCGATCCGCGGCTCGTGATGCAGGATGCGCCCTTCCCGTGGGGCGGTAGCTCAGCTGGTAGAGCTGCGGCCTTTTAAGCCGTCGGTCCAGGGTTCGAGTCCCTGCCGCCCCACCATTCCCGTTCAACCCGTGGCCCAGACCGGTCCCACGGCGGGCGCATGCACGCGCACCGCTGGCGCCGTGCTCAGCAACTGCCGCCGCCCGCGCTCGAACATCAGGTCCAGCCGCTGCTTCAGCAGCCGCGGCACTCGCTCAAAGTCGTTCGACCGCCGCGCCACCTCCACAAACAGTTGCACCATCTTGTGCAGGTCGCCGATGTCCACGTATTCCTCCCGGATGCGGCCGCCCGCGCCCTGGTTGTGATAGTTGCCCAGCGCGATGCAGGCCGCGCCGGCGCGGAAGCCGTGGTGAAAAAGCACCGCGCTCTCGCAGGTGCCGCCGTCCATCAGCCGCCGCTGATAACAGAACCGCCGGTCGCCCTTCGCCAGCCGCGCCGCCACGTCCTCCAGGAACATCGTCACCCGCGCGTCGAACGTCGTCGCCCGGTCGCCCACACGGATGATCGGGCCGCCGCCCATCGGCGCGTGCGGCAGTTCCTTGCTCGTCTCGATGCTCACCACCAGCGCCGACGGCGGGATCAGCCCCGACTTGACCGCCCCCATCGCGCCGAGAAACCCGACCTCCTCCGCCCGCGTGAACACCGCCGAGACGTGCGCCGAGACGCGGTTGCGCGCCAGTTCCTCCAGCAGGCCGAGCAGCACCAGGCAGCCCGCAAGATCGTCGCACGCGCGCGAGCGGATGATGCTGTGATTGCACTTCACCGCCGGCAGGTCCCACATCGCGAATTCGCCGCGCCGGACCGGCTTCCTCACCCGCAACCGCACCAGTTTCTCCCGGCTCCAGTCCACGTCCGGCAGCGACCAGATCCGCGCCACCTGTTCGCTCTCGCCGCCGATCACCCGCACCCGCGCCCCGACCCGGAAATACTCGCGCGGCACGTTCCCCAGAAACCGCATCATCACAAAGCCACCTTCCGAATCCTCGATCGCCTCGAACCCCGGATGATCCATGTGCGCCATGAACACCACCGGCCGGTGGCCCCGCCCGCGCCGGTAGCGCACCAGCAGGTTGCCGAACTTGTCCGTCCGCACCGGCAGCCCGCGCGCCAGCGCAAACTCGCGGATGAACCGCGCCACCGCCTCCTCGTGATACGGCGCCGTCGGCTGGTCGAGCAACTGCCGCGCGAGGGAAAGCAGTTGGTTTCGGCGCATGGCGCGGACTATAATCCCGGCCCGTTTGAACGCAATGCAAACTTTCCGCCGCCGCAGCGTCCGCCGGCCGCAGCGTCTCGCCGCGAAAGGAGGCGTCGCGTGAAACGCCTGCGCAACGCCCTCTGGAGCGCCCTGCTCGCGCTGGCCGTCCGCGTCATCCCCCGCTGGGAGCGGCCCAAACTCCTCCGCGTCGCCCGCGTGCTGGGCCGGCTCGGCTATGCCCTCGCCTTCCACCAACGCCGCGTCGCGCTGGCCAACTCCCGCATCGTCTTCGGCCAGCCCCGGCCCGACCTCGTAAAGAAATCATTCCAGATTTTCGCGCTCACCGTGCTGGAGATCGTCTGGTCGCGCCGGCTGGATGCCACCACGATCCAGGACGTCGTCGAGGTGGACCCCGCCGGACTCGAACTTGCCCGCGCGCTCGTCGCCCGCGGCAAGGGCGGCATCGCCATCAACCTCCACTTCAGCAACTGGGAAATGATGGGCCTCGCGTGCGCGTATTGCGGCTTGAAGATCAACTACATCGCCGTCCCGACCGGCAACCCCAGGATGGACGAGACGCTCAACGCCCACCGGCTCGCCGCCGGCCTGAAAATCATCTGGCGGCGCGGCGCGGGACCGAAGCTGCTCCGTGCCATCAAGCGGGGCGAGTGCATCTCGATGATGATGGACATCAACGTCAAGCCGACCGACGGCGGCATCTGGGTCAACTTCTGCGGCCTGCCCGTCTGCGTCAGCAGCCTCACCGTCATGCTGGCGCAACGCACGGGCGCCCCGATGCAGCCGGTCTATTGCGTCTCGCTGCCGGGAGGCCGTTACCGCGTCCTGTTCGGCCCCGAGATCACCTGCACTCCCGGCGACGACCCCCGCGCCGTCGCGCAACGCATCATGGACTTCGCCGAAGACGCCCTGCGCCGGCATCCCGAAGATTGGTGGTGGGTCTATAAGCGCTGGAAATACCGCCCGCCCGGCGCGACGCAAGCGTTCCCGTTCTACAGCAAGCCCGCCGGCGAAGACCGCCACGCGCCGAAGACCGGCGCCGTCGAAGCTGCGGAGTGATGCTTCACTGCCGCAGCAGTTTCTCGAACGCCGGCGTCATCTTCTCCTTGAATCCTTCTCCGCTGCGCAGGATAAAAAGGCACGGCCATCCCTCGCGCAACGCCAGCGCGCAGCCCGCGTCCGGGCCGAGCACCATCAACGCCGTCGCTATCGCATCGGCCGTCATGGACGAGCGCGCCACCACGCTGACCGACGCGACATCGTTTGCAACGGGCGATCCGCTGCGCGGATCCATCGCGTGCGAGTAGCGGCGTCCGCCTGCGATGAAAACATTCCGGTAATCGCCCGACGTGGACACCGCGGCATCCTTCAGTTCCACGACGCGCTCGATGACGCGACCCTCATCGAGCGGCTTCTCGATGCCGACCCGCCACGGCCGGCCGTGTTTGCTGTTGCCACGCGCACGCAACTCGCCGGCGACGCTCACCAGCCATTCGCGGACACCGAGCGATTCAAGATGCGCCGCGATGGCGTCCACCGCGTAACCTTTCGCGATGCCGGAGAGGTCCACGGCGATGTCCGGCGCGCTCTTGCGCAACGCCGCCGGCTCGAGCCGCGCTTCGAGTTTGTGCCAGCCGACGCGCCG
>JACRKA010000038.1 GCA_016219905.1 Verrucomicrobiota bacterium | reverse complement strand
TTGGCCGCGACCTGAAGGCCGCGCGCGAGCGCGCCTACGAAGCGGTCGCGCGCATCCGGTTTGACGGCGCGCATTGCCGGAAGGACATTGGCGGGCGCGCGCTGCGGTTCCTGCAGTCCACGCCCGGCGCGGCCGTGGCGGATGCATGAAACGGGCGCGAATCGAAATCTTTGAACGGAGTTTGATGATGAAATTCTTTCTGAGCCTTGCCCTCGCGGCGGCCGTGGCCGTCGCGGCGGAGACCACGCCGCCGAAGCCCGCCCCGGCGAAGGCCGACGCGCCGATTGACCTCTCGGACATGCCCGCCGTCATCGCCGCGTTGCGGGCGCACTACATGGACCCGTCGGCGCTCGGCGAGCGCGAATTGAACGAGGCCTCCGTGCGCGGCATCCTCGACCACCTCGGCCACGGCGCGAAGATCATCGAACCGCCGAGGGCCGGCGCGGTGGTAGAGACACCCGCTGACATGGCCAAGTCCGACCTGATCGGCGAGAAAATCCATTACATCCGTTTCGGCAAGCTGGGCAACTTCACCGCCGGGGTGCTGGACTCGGTGATGGCCAAGGTGCCTTGTGACAAGACCTACGGCATCGTGCTCGACCTGCGATTCGTGCAGGGCAGCGACTTCGCCGACGCGGCGGCGGTGGCGGGACGGTTCCTGCCGAAAGGCGCGCCGCTGTTCATGCTCAAAGGCGCCGCGAAAGACGAGCCGCGCCGGTTCGGCGCGTCGTTCGACAAGGGCTGCGTCATCACGCCGCTCATCGTGCTGGTCAACGCCGGAACCTCTGGCAGCGCCGAGGCGCTCGCCGCCGCGCTCCGGGACCAGCAGCGCGCGGTGATCCTTGGCAGCGTCACCGCCGGCGAGGCCGCCGAGCGCGTTGAGTTGCCGTTGGTCGGCGGCAAGAAACTCACGTTGGCCGTGAAACAGGCCGTACTGCCCGACGGCAGCCGCATCTTTCCCGCCGGCGTCATGCCCGACGTGCCGGTGAAGATGGACGCGGACCTCCAGCGCAAGCTGCTCCTCGGCCCCGATGCGCAGAAGGATCTCCGCGCCAGCCTCGAGCCGAAAGTCACCAAGCGCCGCATCAACGAGGCCGAGCTGGTCCGCGCGCTGGAGTCCGACGAGAAGACCGCCGCCCGCAACGGCAAGAACGGCGCGACGCCCGCGCCCGCCGCCAAGCCGCAGCCGGAGCCGCCCGCCGAGGAGAAGGAGACGCGCAACGAGAACGCCAAGGTCGAGGAACCCGCCGACGTGGTGCTCACCCGCGCGCTGGACATCCTCAAGGGCCTCCGCACCCTGCGCCGGCCCTGAATGAGCGGGAAGCCGGGAGCTTCATCCCGCGGGTTTCTTTTCTTCACAAGCTCACAAAGCCCCCAGCCTTGACCTGACCCCGGCGGGTGGTAAAGTGCGGCCCGATTTTGACAGGTGGGATGAAGACAATTCTTTTTGTTTGCACCGGGAACATCTGCCGCAGCCCGATGGCCGAAGGCTGGGCGCGGCGGTTGCTCGGCAAACGCGCGGACATCACCGTGATATCCGCCGGCCTCGGCGCGCCCGACGGCCAGCCGGCGAGCGCCCACGCCGTCACGGTCATGCGCCAGGTCGGCGTGGACATCACCGGATTCCAAAGCCAGCGCGTCACCCCCAGCGTCGTCGCGCAGGCCGATTTCATCTTCGGCATGACGCGCGGCCACGTGGACTCGATCATCCTGATGTATCCGGAGGCGGCCGAGAAGGTGTTCCTGATGCGCGAGTTTGACGACAGCGTGCCGTCGCACGAGAAGGACATCCCCGACCCGATCGGCGGCCCGATCGAGAGCTACCTCAGCGCGCGCGACGCCATCCAGACCGCGATGCCCGGCGTGCTGAAGTTCGTCGAGCAGACCATCGGACAATCCAGGCAGACACAGACTGAAATCGTGCCGGTCGCCGCCGCCGACCCGCCCAAGGCCGCGCCCCGCATCGTCCTCGGCGCCGACCATGCCGGCCTCGAGTTGAAGAACGCGGTGAAAGACATCCTCGCCAAGGCCGGCTGCGCGTTCACCGACCTCGGCACGCACTCGGCGGAGAGCTGCGATTATCCCGACTACGCGCAGGCCGTCGCGCGCGAGGTGGCCGCCGGCAAGGCCGACATCGGCATCCTTTGCTGCAAGACCGGCGTCGGCATGAGCATGACCGCCAACAAAGTCCCCGGCGTCCGCGCCGCGCTGGCGACCAGCGCCGAGGTCGCGCGCCTGACCCGCGCCCACAACGACGCCAACGTCCTCTGCCTCGGCGCGGTCGAGACCACGCCGGCCCAGGCGCGCGAGATCGTCGAGACGTTCCTCGCCACCCACTTTGAAGGCGGCCGTCACCAGCGCCGCGTCGGCAAGATGGAATCCGCCGCGCCGTGCGGCGCTGCCACCGCCAGCCACTCTTCACCCATGCCCATGACCACCCTCAAGCAAGTTGACCCCGAGATCCACGCCGCCATCGCGAGCGAAGTCCGCCGCCAGCAGGAGAACATCGAGCTGATCGCCAGCGAGAACTTCGTTTCGCCCGCCGTCCTCGAAGCCGCCGGCACCGCGCTCACGAACAAATACGCCGAAGGTTATCCCGGCAGGCGTTACTACGGCGGCTGCGAATACGTGGACGTCATCGAGCAGCTTGCGATTGACCGCGCGAAACAGCTTTTCGGCGCCGAGCACGCCAACGTCCAGCCGCACTCCGGCTCCCAGGCCAACATGGCCGTTTACCTGGCGCTGGCGGAACCGGGCGACACCATCCTGGCGATGAGCCTCAACTTCGGCGGCCATCTTACCCACGGCTCGCCGGTGAACTTCTCCGGCCGGCTCTTCAAGATTGTCCCCTACGGCGTGGGCCGGACCGACGAGCGGATTGACATGGAAGAGGTCGCGAAACTCGCCCGCGCCGAGAAGCCGCGCATCATCATGGTCGGCGCGAGCGCCTATCCGCGCACGCTGGACTTCGCGGCATTCGCGCAGATCGCCAGGGACACCGGGGCGGCCTTGGTGGTGGACATGGCCCACATCGCCGGCCTCGTCGCCGCGGGCGTGCATCCGTCGCCCATCCCGCACGCCGATGTCGTCACCTCCACCACCCACAAGACGCTGCGCGGCCCGCGCGCCGGGCTGATCCTTTGCAGGGAGGCGCACGCCAAGGCGGTGAACTCGCAGGTTTTCCCCGGCATCCAAGGCGGCCCGCTCGAGCACATCATCGCGGCCAAGGCCGTCTGCTTCAAGGAAGCGATGCAGCCGGAGTTCAAGGCTTACCAGCAGCAGATCGTCAAGAACGCGAAGACCCTCGCCGCCGCGCTCGGCGCGAAAGGCTTCCGCATCGTCAGCGGCGGCACCGACAATCACCTCATGCTCGTGGACCTGCGCCCGAAGAAGCTCACGGGCAAGCTCGCGCAGGAATCGCTCGACCAGGCCGGCATCACGGTCAACAAGAACATGATCCCGTTCGACCCCGAAAAACCGGCGGTGACCAGCGGCATCCGCATCGGCACACCCGCCGTCACCACGCGCGGCATGAAGGAATCCGAGATGCAGGCCATCGCCGGACTGATTGACGAGGCGCTGGGCGCGCCGGAGAACGCCGAGGTTCACGCCCGCGTGAAGGCCAAGGTCCGCGCGCTGACGGCAAGGTTCCCGCTGCCGTATTCGATGGCTTGAGCGGCCGCTTCAGATGAAAAGCGGCCAGACATCGGCGGCGAATCCCGCATTCGCCGTCATCTTCGACTTCGACGGGCTGATCGTGGACAGCGAGACGCCGGAGTTCGAAGCGCACCGGCAGATCTTCGCCGAGCACGGCGTCACCCTCACCGCCGGGGAATGGCTGGAGGAAGTCGGCAGCTACGAGCCGAACCGGAACTGGTTCGAACGCCTCGGCCGCCGCGTCGGCCGGACGCTCGACCACGTCGCGTTGCGCGAGGAGAAACGCCGGCGTTTCTGGCAGGTCGTCATCATGGAGCCGATGCCCGGCATCCGGCGGCTGCTCGATGAACTCTCGGCCGCCGGCGTCCCGCTCGCGCTGGCGTCCAGTTCCGAACTGTCGTGGATCGGCCGGGCGACCACGATGCTCGATGTCGCCCGCTATTTCCGCACGATTGTCACCGGCAACGACGTGACCCGCCGCAAGCCGGACCCGGAGCCGTATCTGCTGGCTGCGCAACGGCTCGGCGTGCCGCCCGCTTGCTGCGTCGCCATCGAGGATTCCGAGCATGGCCTGGCCGCCGCGCGCGCCGCCGGGATGAAGACGGTGGTGATCCCGAACTGGCTGACCGAGATGCAGGACCTGGCTGCCGCCGACCGGCGCGTGCGCAGCGCGGAGGAGTTGAGCGTCGAGGTCCTCGCCCGGCTGGCCGGCAGCGGGGCGGAATGAGGATTATTTTCGCGCCGATGGTGAGTGGCGCGGGGCGAAGTGACCGAATACTGACGAGAAGAAAAGCAAGAACCGGAGAACGACGATGCCAAAGTTCAGCTACACCGCCATGGACGCCCGCGGCAATGAGACCTCGGGCGAGATCGAGGTCGAGAGCAGCGCCGCCGCCATCACCAAGATCAAGGAGATGGGCTATTACCCGACGAAGGTCGTCGAGGCGGGGGCGCGCGGCAGGAAGGGCGTCCCGATGGGGGCGGCGGGCGGCGCCAAGCCGGCCAAGAAGGGCCTCTCGATGGAGATCAACATCCCCGGCCTGACCGGGCGGGTGAACAAGAAGTTGTTGACGGTGTTCACCCGGCAGTTGGCGACGCTGATTGACGCGGGGCTGCCGCTGCTGCGCGGGCTGCGGACGCTGGAGCGGCAGGAGAGGAACTCGACGTTGAAGAAGACCGTCTCGGCGCTGGCGGAGGCGGTGGAGGGCGGCTCGACGCTGTCGGAGGCGATGCAGCAGCATCCGCGGGTGTTTGACCGGCTTTACGTGAACATGATCCGCGCGGGCGAGGCAGGCGGCGTGATGGAGGTGGTGTTGACGCGGCTGGCGGAGTTTTCGGAGAAGGCGCAGAAGATCCGCGGCAAGGTCATCTCGGCGTCGGTTTACCCGGTGATCGTGCTGCTGATCGCCGTCACGATCCTGTTTTTCCTGATGACGTTCATTGTGCCGAAGTTCCAGGAGATTTTCCGCGACCTGCTGGAGGGCAAGCCGCTGCCGGTGTTGACGCAATACGTGATGGAGGCCAGCAAGCTCATCCGCGAGAACGTGCTGATGGTCGTCGGCAGCGTGGTGGGCGTGGTGGTGGCGTTCAAGCTGATCATCGCGAAGATACCGCTGGCCCGCCGGCTGTGGGACGGGTTCAAGCTGAACGCCCCGGTGTTCGGGCCGCTGATCCGGCGCGTGAACATCTCCCGGTTCACGCGGACGCTGGGGACGTTGATCTCCAGCGGCGTGCCGATCCTGCAGGCGCTGATGATCGTGAAGGACACCACAGCCAACGCGGTGATCGCCAACGCGCTCCAGAGCGTGCACGACTCGGTGAAAGAGGGCGAGTCGGTGGTGCGGCCGTTGGAGGCGAGCAAGGTGTGCCCGCCGATGGTGGTCTCGATGGTGGACGTCGGCGAGGAGACCGGCGCGCTGCCGGAGATGCTGATGAAGGTCGCCGACAACTACGATGACGAGGTGGACAACGCGGTGGCGGGCCTGACCTCGCTGCTGGAGCCGTTGCTGATCGTGTTCCTGGCGCTGGTGGTCGGCACGATCGTCATCGCGCTGTTCATGCCGTTGGTGAGCATCCTCCAGACGCTGGGCCAGCAGCAGTAAGTTGAGTGACGAGTGGCATGTGTCGAGTGTCGAGAAACGGAAGAAAGACAATGAAGCTGAGCAAGCAAAAGCTTGAAGATGGATCGCGAGGTGGGAGGGGGGCGTTTTGTGCCCTTCGCGTCACGCGTCACCCGTCACCCGCCACTCGCTCCGGTTTTACGCTGGTGGAGATGGTGACGGTGGTGGCGGTCATCGCAATCCTGGCGGGGATCATGCTGGGCGCGGCCGGCGTGGTGCAGAAGAAGGCGATGGCGTCGCGGACGCAGGCCACGATCCAGCAGCTTTGCGCCGGGGTGGACATGAGATATGCGGATCACGAGACGCCTCCGCCGGATTTCAGGGCGAATCCTTATGTTTCCGGTTACGAGACCGTGTGGCCGTGCGAAGCATTGTGGTATTGGCTCGATTATTACTATACCAGCCAGGAAAGTTCGGGCAGATCCGCTGCTAAAGAGGGCTATATCAAGTTTCGTGCCGACCAGCTTCAGGATAGCGGCAAGACGATCTCGGGTAAGCAGGAAAACTTCATGCGGATCGTGGACGCGTGGGGCAACCCCATCAACTATAAGAGTGGCGATGGCAACAGCTATATATTCCAGACGACGAGGCCCGGTGAAAGCTCTGCCACCAGAACACCGCGGCACAACCGCACCACGTATGACATCTGCTCCTACGGCGCGAACGGCACGACATGGCAGGAGAAGGACAAGCCGTTTGATCGCGCCAAGGACCTGAACATGAGCGGCGGAAGCTCTTCACGACCGCCGGATTTCTTTTTCAAGCCGTTTGACACGCTGGGGGGCGGGTCGGACGGGCATTGCTTTGGCGGCGAGGACGGGGATGACATCAACAACTGGCAGCAGCGATGACCAGTGGACAGTTCTTGGAAGCGAAGGTGAGTTTATGAAGACGACGAAAACGCCGGGACGGATGGCAGGCTTCACGCTGGTGGAGTTGCTGGTGGTCATCGGCATCATCGGGCTGCTGATGGCGCTGCTGTTTCCGGCCATCAGCGCCGTGAAGAACCAGGCCAACAAGGCCAGGGCCGGCGCGGTGATCAACCAGCTCGGCATCGCGGCGAACGCCTACTACAACGAATACAACCGCTGGCCCAAGCTGCGGACCTCCTCGGAGCTGGTCTATGTCTTCGCCGGCTTGCGGGACCCGCTCACGGGCCAGGACATGTCCGGCTCGATGCAGTCGGAAAACCCCCGCAAGATCGCCTTCATGGATTTCAAAGCCCGGGACGTCAGCAGCGGTTCGGCGGGGGCGCAGGGGCAGGTGGCATTCTATGACCCGTGGGGGACGCCTTACGCCTATAGTTTCGACAACGGCCAGCAGGGGCTTTATTACGTCGGCCCCGGCATGTCCAACCAGCAGCAGTGGTCGGACAAGACCGCCTACGACAACACGGTGGACAAGCCGTTCCAGGACGGCAACACGCAGAGCCAGCTCATCAATGCCGGTTTTGCCTTTTTCTCCAACGGCCCGGACACGCGCACCGGCACGGCGCCGTCCGACCCGAACGCCAGTTCAAGCGTCGCGTCCTACGAGGATGACGTGAGGAGTTGGAAATGAGAAAGAAATTTGAGAGCCGGGAGCCGGGAGCGGGGAGCCAAACCCGCCGCTCGCCACGCTCCGCCTTCACCCTGATCGAGTTGATGGCGGTCATCGGCATCATGGGGTTGATGATGATGGTGGCGATCCCCGCCATGCGTAATTTCGGCAGCGCGAATCAGATCTCCAACGCTGGGCGCCAAGTTTACAATGCGATGACGGCAGCCCGGCAGTATGCGCTCAGGGAGAACGCACACGTGCGAGTGGTGGTGGCTTATGAAGAGACGGTCGAGGGAAACGGCGTTCCCGACCACTGGAAATGGGTGAACTGCAGCGCCTACGCCATCATGCGGCAGCCGTCTTTGTCCGCGACCGCGCTATTCGTCGGCGCACGCGGCGGCTCACAGTATACGGCACGGTCGCCGGCTCAGCCGAATACTCGCTATGGCGATCGTTGGTGGGAATATATCCAACCGTGGCGGCCTTTGCCGAAGGGCGTGGTTTTTGACCCCTCAACCCAGGAAGTGCGGGCCGCAGACAACAGGACGATATTGCCGCCCTCCACAATCTTCTCAGATTCACTTGGCAACAGGGCCACTCCCACGTTCCAGCACGGCGCCACTCGCGACCAAATGCCGTTTCCCGACGACCTTGGCAAGACTCCCACATGGGTGGCGGTGATCGAATTCAACCCCTCGGGCACGCCGGTGGTGGGCGGCTCGGTGCGGCTGGTCAACGGCCTCATCGAGCCTGATGGCAAGCTGGTGGTTCAGGGCCGGCAGAATCCCACCTCGGCGCAGGGATCCACCGACCCTGCTGCCAAGAACTGCGTGGTGCTGCAATGGGACGATATGGCTGGCAAGATCCGATGGATTCAACCGGGACGATGAGCATGAAAAAGATGAAAGATGGAAGATGGAAGATGGAGGGCGCCTCTCGCCCGTCGCGCTCCGGCTTCACCCTCACGGAGGTGGTGCTCTCCGTGGCCATTGTTGCTGTCGCCGCGGTGGGCATGATGACGGCTTTCCCGACGGGACTGAAGGCGGGCCGCGACGCGCGCGACGATACCGTGCTCGCCATGATTGCCGAAGACGTGTTTGCCCGCATGCGGGGCCAGCCGTTTAATCGCACCTTGGTGCCCTATGTGTCGGGCCGCACGCCGGCGTTTCAGGCCGTGGATTTGACGAAGCGTGCTCCGGTAAAGTATGTGCCCGGTGCACATGGGACCTATGGATGGACTGGCGTAAACAACGCATTCCACTACAGCATTGATGGGCGTCCGGCAAATGAGATTAGCCAGCCGTCGAGTCTGGGCTGCGCGCCACAGCCGGACGATCCCTACCGTCCCGACGAAGGCTACTACTGCCTGCGCGTTTTCATCATCACTAATCCCTACGCCAACTATGATAACCCGGATCCATCGTTGCTGGCGGACTATGCCAACAACAATTTGGCCAAAGTGATCCTGGACTTCTCCTGGCCGGCCCGTTCGCCGATTACGCCCACGGATCACCGCAAACATAAGCAATTCGTCACCTACCTCACGAATCTGCGCTGACCCCCATGAAACCGCCACGCTCCACGCTCCACGCTCCACGCTCCACGCCCCCCGGCGGCTTCACCATCCTGGAGATGCTCGTGGCCACCGGCGTGCTGGCGGTGATGGTCTCGATCCTGTTCGCCCTGTTTGCCCAGGGATCGGCCGCATGGCGGCAAGGGGAGAGGCAGTCTGACCTTAACCAAACGGCCCGGCTGGCGCTTGACTTGTTCACCCGGGACGCGATGCTGGCGGTGATAGACACCAACCAGCCAATCTCCGGCCTCCAGCCAATGATCGGCTTGTGCGTGGTCATCCGACGCAACCCCAGCAGCGGCCGGCCGTCACCAGCATCAGACACGCAGTATGGGCATTACAGCGACATCCACTTTGTCGCGCCCACGACGGTGGGCAACAGGGCCACCAACGACGCCTACCGGCCCCTGTGCGGCATCCGCTACTATGTGGCGGAGGCCAAGAAACCCAACGGTGACCGCTCAGAGATGGGCGAACTCATCCGCACGATTTACCGGTCAAATGAAAAAAGCACGTCGGTGTTCAGCATTTATGGCAAACCATGGTGGGGGGGCACTGCCCCCGCTGGAACCTTTGCCACCAACGCCGTGCTGGCCGAGAACGTCCTCAGTTTCCGCATCCAGCCTTTGAAATCCAACGCCACCTTCGGTCTAGCGCCTGCCGACATCAACATGTTCAAAGATCTCAATGCCGACAAGGACTACACGATCAACTACGACGTCAACGACCAGACCCGGAGCTACCGAACGAACCCCGGGTTGATCGTAGGGCTGGCGGTTGTGGACCGGCGGCTGGCCGACCGCATCAACGAGGTTGGCCTCAAACAGGCTGCCGAGTCCCCCAATTTTCTGGTCAAGACCAACTGGGCGACGGTTTATTTTGGCAGCTTTGGCTGGTGACCCGACGCCGAGGACAGCAAACAGCAGAAACGAGGGCAAAGACGTGAACACGGATACTCGACAACCCGAAAGCCGGCCGCTGGCCGCGCGGCGGACCCGCCGCTCCCGGCGCGGCATCGCCCTGATCATCACCCTGACCATCATGGCGCTGTTGCTGATCATGGCCACCGCCTTCGTGGCCAACATGCGCACCGAGCGCCTCGCCTCCCGCGTGGCCACCGACCAAGCCAAGTCTCGCGAGATGGCCATGGCCGGCCTGCACTCCGCCATCGCCAAACTGGACGCTTTCTTCACCGAAGCAAATCGGAGCAACTACGTCATCGCCACCATGCCAGGCCGGTTCTACGCCATGAGCGCCTGGACCAATGGCGTCTCGGTAGCAACCAACATGTTCACGGCGCAACCCAGTGAAAATGCCGAGCGGCTGACCATCTTAAACCAGAGGCGAGCCGTCAATCTCAACAGCAGCAGCTACCTGTGGGGGCAGCAGTATCTGCCGATCGTCAATCCCTATGGCAACCTGAAGAACCCGGCCCCGGGCGACATAAACAACGTGGCCATCTGGGCCGAATGGATGCCCGTCTGGAGGTCCACGGATGCCAAAATCGAAGCCATCACCCAGACTGGCGGCGTCTCCACGAGCGGCCGGAAAGACGGCATGGAAGGACGCTTCGCGTTCTGGGTTGACGACGAGTCGGTCAAAATCAACCTCTGCAATGCTGGCAAGACCGACCTGACCAATGGCGTCTTTGCTCCAAGCACCGGAAAATCCCCCACTTACTTCGCCGCCATCCATCCTGCGAACTCGAAATACGATACCAAACACAGCAGCTCGGTGGCTCTCGCGGCGCTGGATATCCCCAGCGGCGCCAACTGGAGTTCGCCCTCCACGCCAGATGATTTGGACAAGGCGCGGAACCCATCACCATCCGAATGGAGGCCTTTGCGGTCGCCGGAAGACGCGTTGGGAACCGTCAACCAGCTCACGATGGAGGATTATCAGAAGGCGAAGTTCTGTCTGACCACTTGGAGCGAAGACGTGGACAACTTCAGCCAGATTTTCCGCGCCTTGCACATCACCCCGCCCGCGGCAGCTTTTCCCGCCAAGCGCATCAACCTTGCCGCGACGAACAACCTTTTCACCTGTTTTGTCATCAGCAAGCAAGATCCGAAGTGGCAAGTCAACCGCAACGCGTTCTTCACGAACATCGTCGCGCACTTGAAGTCGCCGCATCTCGCGTATTTCTATGGCGGCGCGTCCTACGAGAAGAAATATGAGAGCACGCCCCCCAACACCCAGCCCCTGCTCGGCGGCAGCGTCGAGCAGATCGCCGCGAACATCATCTCCTACGTGAGCAGCCCCGAGGTGCCCGCCATCGTGACCGACTCGGCCGGGAAAATCGTCAGCCCCTCTACAGCGATTCCCACCGGCGCCTGTGGCCTCCGCAAGGCGGCTTGCATGAACGAAATCGTCATCGGGTTCCATTGGCACGACACAAAGCAGAAGAACCCGATAGACAAGAGCAAGACCTTTTGGGACCTCTATACCGCTGTTTATGTCGAGTTGGTCAACCCCTACGACAGCACAGACGACACCATCAACCCCGGCGGCTTGCCCAGAGCCAAGCCACCCAGCTACATGCCGACAACCACGCCGGGGTTTCCGGAAACTTACTCCATTGCATTCGATGGCAACATCACGATCACAGGCGGGACGGATCAGGCGGCCGGCGGTGACTTGGACGGCACGATTTCCGGTATCCCGGCCCTGGTGGTGCAGCCCACGGAAGCCATCATGCCCCATACCTACAGCCAGTTGATTCCCCAGCTCGTGGCGAAGAACGGGGCCATCCCTTACAAGAGGGTCAGCAGCAAGAGCCAGCCGGCTATCAAAGACCTCAGTATCACGCTGCCCCAGATCAGGCTCGTCAAAGCCGACCTCAGCGGCAACAAGAGCGCCTTCCCGGAGCAGATTCTCGACTGGTTTAATCCCAAAGACTACCCCAACCCGAACACCAAAGTAACCAATCCGCTGGTGCTGTTTGCTGGCGGTTCGTCGCCTGGGCCCGTGTTCAGTGGTCAGCCCGCTGCCAGCACCACTGCGCCGACTTTCACCCAGATACTGAGTCCCGGCAACAGGGCGCGCATCTCCATCGGGAAGAACGACCCGCGCGTGCATTTCTGGACCGGCGGGCCTTGGGGAGACAATGGCTCCAACCCCAACGTCACCGTCAACGACGGCGGCACCAAGAGCTATGGAGAGAACAAAAACATTGTTATCAACATTGGTGACGTCGAAACCATCGTCCCTCCAAAGAAAGTCGGCATCGTTCATCCGGAGTATCATTCTAACTTTGTCATCGCCGAGCGAGGCATGGCTTCCGTCGGCGAACTTGGCTTCATCCACACGGGCAAGCCGTTCCGATCCCTGTCGTTGCAGTATTACAAGTTTCAACCGGACGAGAAAAGCCCGCCCTCAAAAGCCGCCGAGATTCCCGACTGGGTGATGATGGATCTGTTCACCGTCAACGCCGGCCCCGTCCATGGCCGCATCAACGTCAACAATGCCGGCTGGCAGGCCGAGGCGGATCCGAATGATGGTGGTTGGCATTATAACATCCCCGTTTGGCACACCCGCTTCCAGCCGAACCTGTTCAGGCCAGTAGGTGGGCAGTCGCTCGGGACCGGGCGTCGGGTTGCGGCCACCGGTGTCACGCCGGCCAGCCACACTCTAGCTGCCGCCCTCTTCTTCATCACCGACATACCCAAACGCAATAACTTGGTGAATTACATCGTCAGGCGAGTGCCTCCGCCTCCTGCGGCCGCCACGGGAGCCAATCCTTTCAAACCCTATTACACCATCGGCGAACTTTGCGAAGTGCGTGATATGAACTCATGGGACATGTCCGTTTCCAGCTATCCCAATGCCACCACCGACGCGGGCCGGGAAGAGGCCATCCGTCGCATCTCCAACGTCCTCACCACCCGTTCCGACGTCTTCTGTGTCTGGGTGGTTGGCCAAGCGTGGTGGGAATACTGGCGCTGCCTCGGCGAAGCCCGTCTTATGGCTATCGTCGAACGCTACTCCGACACGACGGGCAATCCTCCGCTGCGCAGCAAGTGGCGCATCCGCCACCTGCGCTGGGTCAGCGAATAAGCCGGCGTCTCGCGGCAGAACGTGGATCTGTTTTCCGCGTCTGTGCGGTGAATTCTCGGTTCTCAACTTGACGCTTGCAACTGCCCGGATGAGGCTCAACATTCCGCTGTGAGCCTCAAAGACAATCTCCTCGAACTCATCCGCCGCGCCTCCGTCGAGATGCCCGACGATGTCAGCCAGTCCCTGCTGCGCGCGTTGCGTGAAGAAGAGAAGAAGACCACCGCCGAGTTCGCCCTCCAGACCATCCGCGCCAACATGGAGCTGGCCGCGAAGAAGAGCTACCCGATCTGCCAGGACACCGGCTCGATCCTCTTCTACGTCCACGCCCCCGCCGGCTGCGACCACCTTGCCTTCGAGGACGCCGCCCGCGCCGCCGTCGCCGAGGCCACCGCCAAGGGATTCCTCCGCCAGAACTCCGTGGACTCGCTCACCGGCAAGAACAGCGGCAACAACCTCGGCCCCGGCACGCCCACGTTTCACTTCGCCCAGAGTGGCGCAGGCTTCCAGCCTGCGATTGATGTCCGCCTCATCCTCAAGGGCGGCGGTTGCGAGAACGTCGGCGCGCAATACTCGCTGCCCGACAGCCACATCAGCGCCGACCGCGACCTCGCCGGCTGCCGCCGCGCCATCCTCGACGCCGTGTTGCAGGCCCAGGGCAAGGGCTGCGGCCCCGGCATCCTCGGCGTCTGCATCGGCGGCGACCGCGCCACCGGCTACGGGTTCTCGAAGGAACAGTTCCTCCGCCCGCTCGACGACCGCAACCCGGTCCCCGAACTCGACGCGCTGGAGCAGGAGATCGTGGCCACCGCCAACAAGCTCGGCATCGGCCCGATGGGCTTCGGCGGCAAGACCACGCTGCTCGGCTGCAAGATCTGCGCCGTCAACCGCCTGCCGGCCTCGTATTTCGTCAGCATCAGCTACATGTGCTGGGCGTTCCGCCGGCGCGGCATCGTGCTGAGCGCCGACGGCGGCAAGATTGAGAAATGGCTCTACTAGAATGAAACGTGAAACGTAAAACGTGATTCCCTTCACGTTTCACGTTTTACGTTTCACGCATCACGCATCACGTTTATGGAACTCAAAACCCCCATCCCCGAAGCGACGATCCGCTCGCTCAAAGTCGGCGACCTCGTCGAGATCACCGGTCTGCTCTTCACCGGCCGCGATGCGGTCCACAAGTTCATCCACGACGGCGGCACGTTGCCCGTGGACATGCGCGGCGCGGTCCTCTACCACTGCGGCCCGGTCATGCTCAAGGAAGCCGGCGCGTGGAAGTGCGTCGCCGCCGGCCCGACCACCAGCGCGCGCGAGGAACCTTACCAGGCCGGGGTCATCGAGAAGCTCGGCCTGCGCGCCGTCATCGGCAAAGGCGGCATGGGCGACAAGACCCTCGAAGGCTGCCGGAAATCCGGCTGCGTCTATCTCCACGCCGTCGGCGGCGCGGCGCAGGTCCTCGCCGAGCGCATCAAGAAAGTCCGCAATGTCCACATGCTGGAGCAATTCGGCAGCCCCGAAGCCGTCTGGGAACTCGAAGTCGAGAAGTTCCCCTGCGTCGTCACGATGGACAGCCACGGCAACAGCCTCCACAAGGACATCTTCGCCAAATCCAAGGCCGCGCTCGCGGAGTTGCTGTGACCGTCTGCTGAAAATCCGAAACTCGAAATCCGAAATCCGAAACAAACTCAAATGACGAAACTCGAAGACGGGAAACATCCGTGCGCAGCGTGCGCGGTTTCCTGTTTTCGAATTTCAGATTTGTTTCGGATTTCGAGCTTCGGATTTCGGATTTGGCTGACTCGCTGGTCGGCCTGAAGGGCCGACAGTATATCAGCCCAGGGCAAGCGAGTCTGCGAGCGCCGCCCTGGGTTAAGGTTCGTAAAGAAAACGTGCCGCCCTGAAAGGGCGGCAGTAAACCGGTCCTCTCGTGCAAGATTACCGGCGCCCCTTCAGGGCGCCTGTTGTTGGTTGCGACCGTTTCCCAGGGCGTTGCCCCGGGCTGATATACTCGCAGCCTTTCAGGCTGCGACGTGTCGTCTGGGTTCGCGATTTCAGAAAACCAAATGGACAACATCATGAAACATCGGCCCGCTCTCGCCCTTCTCCCGTTCCTGACCCTCCTTCCCGCACTTGCCTTCGCCAATCCGGCAACGATTGCCGATTGCTCCTATCCTGACGACGCGGCCGCCCGCGCCGCGTGGCTGCCGATGCGCGGCTCCGCGCCGGCCGTTGCCGCCAACGTCGCAGGCCGCGCTGCGGTGCGGTTGCCGTGCAACTTCGCCGGCTCGACCATCGAGCGCGCCTCGTGGGACCGCAAGGTCACGCTCGACCTCGCCGGCTGCCGCGGCATCCAGTTCGACGTCTTCTGCCCGAACGCCGCGCCGATCTCGCAATTCAGCGTCTATTTCCAGAGCGGCGAAGGCTGGTATTCCGCGTCGTTCCATCCCGAAGCCACCAATGCCTGGTGCACCGTCGCCGTGAACAAGGCCTCCACGCGCACCGAGGGCAAACCCGCCGGCTGGAGCCGCATCTCCACCATCCGCATCTCCGCCTGGCGCGGGCGGAATGAGGACACCGCGCTCTGCCTGAGCAATCTCCGCAAGACCGGCGTGGTCGGCGTGGACG
Source organism: Verrucomicrobiota bacterium (assembly GCA_016219905.1). Taxonomy (GTDB): domain Bacteria; phylum Verrucomicrobiota; class Verrucomicrobiia; order CAIQCK01; family CAIQCK01; genus JACRKA01. Next base: position 11,099 of record JACRKA010000038.1, on the reverse strand, counting down.
CGAGCGTCGCCATCATCCGCGCCGAGTCCGTCGCGCGCGGCCGTTCGGGTGAGGCGCGCGCCGCGGACCAGTTCGCCGAGGCCGTCGCCGAGGGCTTTGAATCGTTCGGCATCGAGTGCGCGGCCATCAGCGACCTCGACGTGACCGCCGCGCAGTTGCGCGCCGCGAAGCTGGTCGTGCTGCCGCACAATCCCGCGCTGCCCGACAGCGCCGCCGACGCGGTCCTCGACTACCTCAACGCCGGCGGCAAGCTGATGGTCTTCTACAGCCTGCCGCCGAAGTTGCGGTCGGCCGTGAAGATCGAGACCGGTAATCACGTGAAGGCTGAAGGCAGATTCAGCGCCATTCGTTTCAACAAGGACGCGCTGCCCGGCGCGCCGCTGCTGGTGGGCCAACATTCATGGAACATCACGCAGGCGAAACCGGCCGACGGCTCGGGCCGCGTGCTGGCCGAGTGGCTCGATGACAAGGGCCAGCCTGTTGGCGAACCCGCCATCATCGCGACACCGAACTGCATCCACATGACGCACGTCCTGCTGGATGATGACCTTGCCAACAAACGCCGGATGCTGCTCGCGATGGCCGGCTCGCTCGCGCCCGACCTCTGGCGGCAGAGCGTTGCCGGCAGTGTTGCGAAGATCGGCCAGGTCGGCGGCTGCAAGAGTTTCGACGAGGCCGCTGCGCTCATCACGAAACAGGCCGCCAAGAACCGGCGCGCGAAGTCGGCGCTCGCCGAGGCGCGCGCGTTGCGCGACGGCGCGCTGAAGCTGGAGAAGGCCGGCAGGTTTGGCGACGCGATGGACAAGGCGGCCGCGGCGGCCCGGCGGACGATGGAGGCGTTCTGCATTGCGCAGCAGCCGCTCAAGGGCGAGTTCCGCGCGTTCTGGTGCCACAGCGCGTTCGGCGTCACGGGCATGGAGTGGGACGAGGCCATCCAGCGGCTCGCGAAGGCCGGTTTCACCGCCATCCTGCCGAACATGCTCTGGGGCGGCGTGGCGTTCTACGACAGCAAGACGCTGCCCGTCGCGCCCGATGTCGCGGAGAAAGGCGACCAGATCGCGAAGTGCCTCGCCGCCTGCAAAAAATACGGCGTCCAGATCCACGTCTGGAAAGTGAACTGGAACACCGGCCACCGCGTGTCCAAGGAGTTCCTCGACAAGATGCGGACCGAAGGCCGGCTCCAGATGAACTCGAAGGGCAAGGAGGAGCCGTGGCTTTGCCCGTCGCATCCGGAGAACCAGAAGCTGGAGGTCGCCGCGATGGTCGAGGTCGCGCGCGACTATGACGTGGACGGCATCCACTTCGATTACATCCGTTATCCCGGCGGCGACCATTGCTTCTGTCCCGGCTGCCGCGAGCGGTTCGCGAAGGCCATCGGCGCGGAGATCAAGAACTGGCCGAAGGATGCGCAAGGCGACGGGCCGTTGCGCCAGCAGTGGCTCGAGTGGCGCCGGAGCAACATCACCGCCGTCGTCCAAGCCACCAGCGAGCAGGCGCGCGCGGTGAAGCCGAAGATCAAGATCTCCGCGGCGGTCTTCCGCAACTGGGTGACCGACCGCGACGGCGTCGGGCAGGATTGGAAGCTGTGGTGCGACCGCGGCTGGCTCGATTTCGTCTGCCCGATGGACTACACGGAGAGCGACCGGCAGTTCGACGGCTGGATCGGCCTGCAAAAGGAGTGGGCGGGCAAGGTGCCGGTCTATCCCGGCATCGGCGTCAGCGCCTCGCGCTCGCGCCTGCCGGCCGACCGCACCATCGGCCAGATCGAGATCACGCGCCATCACGACACGGGCGGGTTCACCATCTTCAACTACGGCGTCTCCGAGTGCCGCGAGCTGCTCCCGATGCTCGGCCTCGGCATCACGTCGAAGCGGTAGGGTGACTTCGCGCGCAGCAGCCCATGCAGTGCGGGCTGAAAGCCCGCAAGCAAATCAGCCCAGCAAGCGAGTGCGCGAGCGCCGCCCTGGGTAAGACATCCAAAACACGCGCGCGCCCTGAAAGGGCGCGGGTAATCCGTAGCTGTTCGCAATCTCTGTGGTGCCGCCTTTACGCGCGCCCTTTCAGGGCGCGATGATTTGTCGGCATCCTGAACCCAGGGCGGCGCTCGCGGACTGGGCTGATATGCTGGCGGCCCTTCAAGCCGGCCAGCCATCGCCACGGATTCCCGCAAGGTCCGATGGTTTCGAACTTCGGATTTCCCCGCCTCACCTGCTGATCGCCGGCAGGCCGTAGAGTTTCATCAGCGGGGCTTCGGCGGCGGCAGCTTGGGCGGCGTCGAGGTAGATCTCCTTCGGGTCGTCCTGAAGCTCGATCTTGTGGAAACCGTTGAGCGGTTTCTTGATGGCGGCGGTGACGTCGTCGAAGCTCTTCAGCTCGACGCCGTTGAGTTTCGTGACGACCTGGTAGCGCAGGTCCTCGTAGCCGATGGTCAACGGCGACGGCAGGATCTGGCTGAGGATGATGACGCGACGGCGGCCGTCCTGGAACAGTTCGGTCTGGAACCGGTCGCAGCAGACCAACCGCAGCGGCGCGTCCTTCCACCATTCGCGGCCCCATTCCTTCAGATAGGGCTTGGACAGTTCCAGCAGGATGAGGCCGCCGAGGATCTGGAAGCGCGGTGCGCGGTCGGCGACGTAGGGCGGCACGACGTGGTCGTCGGCGCGGTGATGGTTGAGCGTGACCGGCACCTCGATGACGCTGGCGCCGCGCAGCAGTTTGAGTTTCGCCGCGTCGCCGTCGGCGTGGCGGACGGAGATGAGGTGGGTCAGCGCGATGCGGCCGTATTGCGGGTCGTTGTAATTGCCGTCCTGGTCAATGGCCACGCCGTCAATCGCCAGCAGCACGTCGCCGGCCTTCACGCCGGCGCGGTCTGCGGGGCGGCCTTTGAGGACGGTGGCCACGTAAACGCCGCCGGTGAGCTTGTCCTTGGAATTGCCGTTGAGGCCGAGGTAGCGCCGGAACTGCGGGTCGCGCGTGCGGCTGAACGTCATGCCCGCCGACGGGAACCCGCGGTATGGCCCCGCCGCGGCGGCCTTGAGGAAATGCTCGATGATGGGCTGCGGCACCGCCTCGACGGTCTGGGTGCGCGAATCCTGGCGCATCAGCAGCCCGGCCAGCCGGCCTTCGCGGACGATGGGCAGCGTGTAACTGCTGTCGCGCACCTGCAGTGGCGACGACAGCCGGTAAAGCAGGAACGCGGTGTCGTCCATCGGGTAACGGCCCACTTCGATGGCCGTCACGAGGCCGTCGGTGGCGGCCAGGTCGCCGGTGGCCTCGAGCTGCCAGATGGCGAGCCGCTGGCCGACGGTCGCGGGCGTGAGCGACAACGGCCTCGTCTCGTCGAGGAATCGCGCGTCGGATGGCTTCAGCAGCGCGAGGTTGGCCTCGTAGTCCACGCACTCGACGGTGGCGGCGGTCTTCTCGCCAGTCTGCGGTTTCTCCAGCTCGACATAGGTGGCGTCCATCACCATCTCGCCGGTGACCAGCACGCGGTTGCCGGCCAGCACCGCGCCCAGCCCGCGAAGTGTGAAAGGCGTCTTCTTGGTCCACGGCCGGACGAAGTCGTAAGTCTGGCAGGTGACGTTGACGCGGACGACGGACAACGGCTTGCCGGGTTTGGCGGCGAGGGCGGGTTGCAGCAGCCCGAGGCAGAGCGCGGGCAACAGCAGGAAACGCGCGGTTCTCATCGGGCCGCCTCCTCGCCGAGATTCTGTTCGCGCTGGACGTTGTAGCGCGTCTTGATCCGCTCGCGGGCTTCCCCGACAGCGCGGCGGTTGAGAACGGCCGGCCGGCCTTTGCCGATGAACTTGAGGACGTAATCGTCCGCCGGTTTCGCGAGGGCCTCGGCGGCCTCGCGCAGCGTGCGCACCTTGACGCCGTTGATCTCGTCGAGGATGGCGGACTTGAACTCGCCGAGGTAGGTGTTGATCGGGTCGGGCAGGATGTTGCTGAGGATGACGACCTCCGGGTGCTGGCGATAGAGTTCGTCGGCGATGAACGACCGGAAGAAGTAACGCACGCGCACGTCCTCGATCGAGTGGGCCTCGATCAGGTCGCGGTTCATCGGCTGGAACAGCAGCCCGGCGAACACGATGTAGCGCGCGGGCGCGTCGTAGGCGCGGGCCAGCGTCCGGTGCAGCGTGTCGGCCCGCAGCGTGACGGTGACCTCGCGCGGCTGGCGGTCGCGCAGGATGGCGAAGCGCACCTTGTCGCCGTTGAACTTCCGCTCGACCACCTCGCCCATCTCGACGCGCTCGCCTTCGAGTTCCACGAAGCCGTCGCTGGCGATCGGATGGCCGTCAATCGCCAGCAGCACGTCGCCGCGCTGGAGCGCGCCCGCCGACGGCCCCGCCGCCACGACGTTGCTGACCACGATGCCGCGGTCGTCGTCGGGCAGGCCGAGCGCGCGCCGGTGGGCCGCGTTGCGCATCGGGAACGTCGTCATCAGCAGTTCCATGTAGCGGTCGTAGCGGCCGTCGGCGATGTCCTTGAGGAACCGCCGGATGACCGGCGTGGGGATCATGTAACCGACGTTCTGCGCCACCGCGCCGCTGTAGCCCTGGAACGCGACGCCGACGACCTTGCCGTCCTGCAGCACCGGGCCGCCGCTGTTGCCGGGGTTGATCGCCGCGTCAATCTGGATGGTGAGGTGCGAGTCCACGCCGGTGTGGCTGTAAGCCTCGAAGTCAATCCGCGACACCACGCCGCGCGTGACCGACATCCGGTCGCCGCCGATGGGGTAGCCATAGACCGACACGGTGGATTCCAGATCCGGGATGCCGCCGGTGCCTAGCGCCACGGCGTTGTTGAAGAACGCGGCGTCGAGCACCTTCAGCACGGCCAGGTCGCAGTCGTGCGCGATGTGTTCGACGGTGGCGGGATATTTCCGCGGGTCGTTCTCGCGTTCGATGGCGATGAAGCGCGCGTTGCTGACGACGTGGGCGTTGGTGAGGATGCGCCTGCCCTCGATGACAAAGCCCGCGCCGCGACCGCGCTGCACGCGGCCGGGCGACCACGGCTCGCGCCAGTTCGGGTCCTGCTCGGTCGTGGAGATGCGGACGACGCTCTTGCGCACGTCGTCAATGGGATTGGCTTGCGCCGCCGGCCACGCGCCGGCCAGCACGCAGACAAGCAAGAAGTTGGAAACGGTTCGGCCCATGAGCGGCGGGAAGATTAGCCGAAGTTGGCGGCATGTCCACAGCTTTGCGCGGCGGGGAGCAAAGTTTTGAGTTTCGCCGCAGGCGGCAGCGCGCTACAACAACGCCGATGCCACCGGACGCCAAGCCATCGGCCGACACCCGCCGCTCCCTGCTCCGCCTCGTGCTGGCCGTCGCCGGCACGGTGGCGTTTGTGTGCGCGGCCGTCGGCTTGAGCCACTGGTGGCCCGGCCAGCCGGGCGATTACGTGGCGCTGGTGCAGCAGAAACTCGCGCCGATGCCGGGCGTGCCGGCCGCCGAGGGGAAACAGCTCGACGCGGCCGACCGCGCCGTGTTGCGCGGCAACGCCCTGCTGGCCCAGCGCAAGCCGGAGGAAGCCATGCGCGCCTTCGAGCTGGCCGTGGCCGAGCAGCCCGCCCACGCGCTGGCATGGCTCAACCTCGGTGTCGCTTATTACCAAGTCGGCCGGACCAACGACACCTACGACGCGTGGACGCGCGCCTACCGACTCGACAAATACAACGTCATGATCCCCTACAACCTCGGCCTGATGCTTGAACTCCGCGGCCAGCTCAACGCCGCGCGCGACCTCTACCAGCAGGCCGGCCGTCTCGACCCTGGCAACGCCGAGGTTCGCCGCGCCCTCCAGCGGCTCCAAGCCCTCGGCCGGTGACAGCGCGGGCGTGGAGGCCGGTCTTTTCACTTCTGTCGCGGCAACTCCAACGCCCACGGCGCCGCCGCGTGCAGCGCCTGCCGTCGCGCCGGGGTTGGATGGTCCAGGCATTCAAGGAGGGCGGTGCCGCGCACGGCGGAGTTGGGGCTGCGCAGCAGGGCGGTGATTCCGCTCCAGTCAAGGCGTTGGCACAGCAAGGCCTTCGTGGCTTCCTCGAACTCCGGTGGGGCAGATTCGCGCGCTTGCGTCTCGCTCAGCGCCACGTATTCGAGCAGGAACTTCTTCGCCCCGGCGCAGCGCAGTTCGCCGAGGGCGGGCAGGATATACATCTTGGCGCGGAAGTCGGCCAAACCCTTCAAGCTCGGATCCGCCCGGCGGAAAGCCTCGACCAACACGGGGGCCGATTCGGTTGCTCCGAGCTTGCCGAGCGCGCGCGCCGCGACTGCGCCGTCGAGGCCGTGATAAAGCCAGTCCTTGTGCAGGCTGTGCCCGCGAACCAACCGCTCCAGCGCGGCCACGACGCGCCCGGATTTCGCGCCGCGCTCGCCGAGCCGCTGGGCTGCCCACGCCCGCTCCACGATGCGCGCCGTCCGGCGGCGTTGGAAAGCGTCATCGCCCACGAGCTGGGTTGCATCGGGAAAGCCGGCTTCCACCAATGCGAGTAGTTGATCCACCGACGCCGGGTTCACGCGCCGGGCCAGTTCCGCAAGGTGCGCCGGCGGACTGAACGCGCCGGTGTCGGCGGGCGGAGGCGGCGCGGGGAGTTTGCCGCGAGCCGTGGGCCGAAGCGGCTTGGGCAGCGGCACGGGCCGGTAAGGCTCTCGCTTCAGGGCGCGCACCGCGACGCGCGGGTCGTCCACCATGATCATCTGGCCGGGCCGGGCCAGTTGCGCCTGCACGGCGTCGGGGTCCATGTCACGCCGGGCTTCGGAAAGGCCGGGGCCTTTATAGGCGAGCAACTTCAGCTTCGGATGCGTGCGCAGACGGGCCGTGTTGTAGGTGTTGACCGAGACGACATGGTCCCACGCGTCGGCGTCATCGAACTGCCGCGCGATGTCATCCTCCAACCCCGGCTCCTTCACGTCCAAGTGCAGCAACATGGCGCGTTGGCGGGCCCGCTCGAGCAGGGTCGCGAACGTCGGCGCGCCGCCGTAGAGCGTGCGGCCGGACTGCCGCTGCGGGCGCAACGCCGCCAACTCGCCGCAGGTGATCTGGCTGACGGCGCCGAAGCCGCAGGTCAGGTGGTCCAGCATGTCGTCGTGGAACAACACCAGCACGCCATCGCGTGTGCGGCGCAAGTCAACCTCGCAGCCGTCCGCGCCGTAGTCCATCGCGGCGGCATAGGCCGCGAGCGAGTTCTCCGGCGCGAACGCCGAAGCGCCGCGATGGACGATGACAACGGTCCCGGCGCGACGCTCCGCGATGCGCAAGTGCCGCGCGTTGCGCTCGGCGTCGGATTCCTGGCGCGGTTGGATCGGCGACTGTTTCTCCCCGGCCAAGCCGGCTGCGATGTTCGCGATCCAGACAGCGACCACGACCGCGCAAAACAAGAATCGGCCTTTCATGACACCAAGAGGATGAGCAGGTGTTTCGTGAGCGAGGCTCCGGCGTGTTGATCAGGGCGCGCTTGCCGCCGTGGCGCCCGCGGTCAGGCTGTAGCAAGTGATGCCCTTGCGGCCGCGCAGCAGGAGCTTGCCGTCGGCGATGGCGGGCGACGGACACCACAGCGCCTTCGTGTTGGCCTTGCCCATCTCGATGCGCTTCTCCGGCGAAGGTTTCAGCATGACGACCTTGGAACCGCTGCCGGTCACCAGGAAAACCTTTCCGTCGGCGCAGACCGGCGACGAGATCGTCGAGGAGGTCACTTTCTCCCTCCACAACTCGCGGCCGGTCGCCAGCTCGAAACAGAAATGGATGTTGTCATCCATCAGGTAAACGTGATCGCCGAGGATGAGCGGACAGGACTGCGAGCGCAGCGGGTCGTAGGGAATGCTCCAGAGCTGGAAGAACCCGGTCGCGCTCAGCCTGCCCGCGAGGATGCCGACCTTCGGGTTGTTGGTCTGCACTGCGAGCGCGTCGTTGACGATCGTGGGCGTGCAGTCGCCGCCGCCCGGCGTCGTCCAGAGAACCTCGCCGCTCTCGAGGTCCACGCCGGCCAGCACGCCGCGGCCGTTGCAGATGACGACGGTCTTGTCGCCGGATTTCCACGCCACAGGCGACGAGTTGCCGCCGCCGGCCTTTGGCTGTGTCCAAAGCGGCTTGCCCGTCGCAGCGTCGAACGCGGCCAGTTTGCCGGCGTTGATGACGAGCACGCCATCCACGACCATTGGCGACGACGCGGGGCCTTTGCTGGGCAACGGCGCGGACCAGACCAGCGTGCCGGTGCCCGCGTCCACGGCGTAGAAGTGCGTGCTGCCGAGCGCATACACGCGCCCGCCAGCCACGCAAGGCGTGCTGGAGGCCATGCGGCCGGTGGCTTCGCCGGGCGACTTGCATTTCCAAAGCGTCTTGCCGGTGGCGAGGTCGAGGCAGACCACGACGTCCTCCGCGACCTTCATCGTGGGCGGCACGGCGGCCATGATCTCCTTCTTGAGCTTCTCGGAAAAATCCTGCTCGTTGAGCCACGCGACCAGCGTCGCTTCGTTGGGGAACCGCTTCTTCGAGACGGTCAGCAGTTTGTCATAGACCTCCAGCGGGATGGCGTCGCCGCGCCGGTCGAACCGGTTGCGCACGTAGCCCGCGCTGGTCTGCCGCTTCTTGGCGTCGAGGTTCTTCTCCAGCCAGTCCGCGAGGAACTTGTCGAACTCCGCGCCGATCACATTCCGATCGAGCGAGAGCCGGTCCTTCTCCATCTTCTCCACCGTCTCTTTGGGCCAGCTCGCGACCGACTGGTAGCCAAGCTGCCGCATCACCAGGTCGTCTATCCCGCGCGTCTCGGTCGGCACGTCGGTGTGCCACACGATGGCCGCATACACCCGCCCGCCCGCCGCCACGATGCTGCCGTGGCCGCCGTCGTCATCGGAGGGAATCACCTCGCTGTCCCACAGCTTCGCCAGCCCTTTGGCGGGCCACTGGTCGGCCAGCGGCGGACTGTCGGGCAGGATGCCGTTGCGCGACGGGCCGCGCCATTGCGGCCAGTCGCTCGCAGCAGACGCGACGCTCACGGCGACGAGGCAGGTGAAGAGAAAAAACGCGGTGGAGATCAGCGGGGATGTGCAGGCTCGTTTCATAGGCGGAGTTCATTTATCAGTCGTTGCCGCCATCCTGCAAGCACGCCATTGCTCTTTGGTCGTGGTTTTCTCGCGCCACCCGATCAACGGTGCCACAGCTTCGCGTGCTTCAGGTCCATCACCGTAGCGCCGGGTTTGGAGAGGGCTTCGAGGGTGAGTGTGGCGGGGCCTGCCAGCAGACGCAACGTGCCGAGCTTCAATGTGCCCCACTCGCGGTTGCGGTAGCGTTCCTTGCCGATGGCGTCGCGATGGGGGAGCGGGATCTCGCAGGCGGGAGCGGCGGGGACGCTGGCTTCGAGGGATTTGCCGGCGATGGCGAGGCGAATCCTCGATCCGGCGTCGGCGGGCGGGCAGGCAAAGGCGAGTTCGATGTCATAGTCGCCGGCGACGGTGACGTTGAGTTCGAACCAGACTTTGGCGTTGGCGTCGGTCCAGCCGGTGAGCCAGTCGTTGGCGAAGCCGGGGCCGTTCGCAAACTTTAACGGCTTGTCGAAGTAGGCCTGTGGTGCGTGCAGTTCGACGGGATTGTGCTCGGCGTGGCCGACAGGCAGCGGAAAGCGCTGCAAACCGTCGCGGGAGATGTCGGCAAACCATGCGTCGTAGAGCTTGGCGAGTTTCTCCACGAGATCGGGATGCTCTTGGGCGATGTTCTTTTCTTCGCCGGGATCGGCTTCCATGTCGTAGAGCTGCCAGGCGGTGGCGCTGGCGTCGTTGGCCTTGGCTTTCGAGCCGCCACCGGGGCCTTTGATCTCGCGGACGAGCCGATGGCGCTGCGTGCGCACGGCGCCGGGAAACTTGTTGGTCTCATCAATGGGATTGTGCGTGAAGAGGACGCGCTCCGGCCACGCCGAGGTATCGGCGCCCTCCAACAGCGGGCGCAGGCTGATGCCGTCGGGTCTCGGCCCGGCGGGAGGTTTCACGCCGCAGAGATCGAGCAGCGTGGGGTAGAGGTCAATGTGCGCGACGATGGGTTTGACCAGATGCGGTTTCCACTTCGCCACAGGCCAGCGCATGAACAGCGGGACGCGCGTGCCGCCCTCGTGCACGCTTACCTTGCCGCCGCGCATGCCGGCGTTGTAGGTCTTCACCCCGGCGGTGCCGCCGTTGTCGGTGAGGAAGAGGACGATGGTGTTGTCGGCGAGCCGCAGGTCATCGAGCCGCGCCAGCAGCCGGCCCACATTGTCATCAAGGTTCTCGCACATGCCGTAGAAGGCGGCCACGGTGTCGTCGAAGCCCTTCGCCTTGAACTTGTCGAAATAGCGGTCGGGCACCTGATATGGCGAGTGCGGGGCGTTGTAGGCGAGGTAACAGAAGAACGGCCGCGCCCGGTTCGCCGCGATGAACTTCATCGCTTCCTCGGTGAGCACGTCGCTGATGTAGCCCCGGATCGGCTCCGGTTTCGAGCCGCGCAGCAGCGTGGCGTCGAAGTAGTTGTTCCAGTTGCCATTGTTGAAGCCGAAGGACTCGTCGAAGCCCTGGCCCTGCGGCGTGAATGGATACTGCTCGCCGTTGTGCCACTTGCCGATGCATGCCGAGCGATAGCCCGCGCCCCGCAGCGCCTCGGCCAGCGTCACCTCCGAGGGCCGCATCGCCTCGCGGTTGTGCGTGACCCCGTGGCAGCCCGTCCGCAACGGCCACCGCCCGGTGAGCAACGCCGCGCGCGTCGGCGCGCAGAACGAGTTCACGTAGAAACGATCGAAACGCACGCCGCTCTGGCCGAGCCGGTCAATGTGCGGCGTCTGCAAGTGGGGGTTCCCGTGGATGGAAAGATCGCCGTAGCCCTGGTCGTCGGTGATGATGAGAAGGATGTTGGGCTTTTGCGCATCAGCGGCGGAGGCAGGGCCGCAAAGAACGCAAACAGATGCAAAGAGGATGGCAAGGATGGTTTTCATGTCAGCTTTGTCCGTTGCTTGTTTGTTCGGGCGTCAAAACTTCCACCGCCTCGGCTTGCCGGCGGCCTTGAGTTCGATCCAGTCAATCTCCACCGGCTGCTTCTGCGCGGGCAGATAGACGCGGAGAATGCCCAGCGGGCCTTTCGCG
>JACRKA010000037.1 GCA_016219905.1 Verrucomicrobiota bacterium | reverse complement strand
CGTCACCGAGGTTGCCAAGGACACGGACATCTCTATGGAGGAGGCGGCGCGGTTGTTGAAGGTGCGTTATCCGGTCTGGCAGGCGGGCTACAAGATACGGTTCAGTTACTCCAACAAATACAGCAAGCAGGGCGGCGGCTCGGCGGGCGGGGCGGTCTCGGTGCTGCTGTTGTCGCTGCTGGACGGGTTGCTGGTTGACCCGGCCTTCGCCATGACCGGCGACGTGACGGTGGACGGCAAGATTCGCGAGGTGGGGGCGGTGGCGGAGAAGATTCGCGGCGCGACGCTGGACAAGTGCCGGGTCATCGCCATCCCGGAGGCGAACACGGAGAGCCTCAACGACCTGGTGATCCTCTATTCGCCGGCGATGCTCTGGAGCGCGCAGATACTCTCCATCACGACGCTGGACGACGCGGCGGCGGTGGCCCGCGTGGACCGGGCGGCGAACCTGGCGAAGGCGATGGAGTTGTTCGGGCAGGTGCAGCGGTCGCTGGGGGCGAGCGCGACGCCGTTTGCGCTGCGGAGTCCGGGGATCGTGCAGACGTTGCAGCAGGTGATGCAGCTCGCGCCGAATCACTTGTCGGCGGAGTTCATGCTGCGGTCGGCGGGCGGGCGGATGCCGCTGACGCTGAGCCTGGGCGGGTCGTTGGAGGAGATCTGGGCGGCGGCGGGGCCGTTGCTGGGTTTCCTCTTTGCGGACAACAAGGAGCCGGAGAAGTCGAAGCGGTATTATTTTGAGAAGGTGCCGACGGCGACGTTCAAGGCGGCGATGGAGCGGCTGAACTGGCTGCAATTCCGGCTGCACCCGAAGACGCAGGCGCTGAAGATGGCGATGGCGGACTACATGACGAGCCTGGACCAGATGCACCGGCAGTCGTCGTTCTCGGCGGGCGCGCTGCGGCAGCATCTGGTGAAGCGGGACAAGGTGTTGAGCGAGGCGCATCTGCTGGGCACGGACCGCAAGACGCTGGAGGAGATGATGCACTGAGGCGGTGCAGAAGGTGAGAGGTCGGAGGTGATTGGGGAGTAGAACGGATGTCCACATCCGTTCAATGAACGGGCTTGGAAGCCCGTTCTACGGGGGTGGTTTCCGCACCGCGCCGACGCCCGCCCTTGTTCCATCTGACTTCCTGCTTGGTTTCCCCGGCGCGGCGCGTTAGGTTCTGCGGCGTCGTGGCAGAGGGGATTACATGAGCCGCCAGAGTTCAGGTTGCAGCCGTCGCCAGTTCCTGCGTCTCAGCGCCGCAGTCGCTGCGGGCGCGCCGCTGGCGTTGTCGCGGCCATCGGCAATCTTCGCCGACGCGCCGCGCGCGTCGGGCCGTGACGCGAAGGTGGCGATTGTCCGCTGCGGCGGCTACGGGCCGGAGATGAGGGCGGCGTTGAAGGAGGCGTTCGACCTGCTCGGCGGCATCGGGTCGCTGGTCAGGAACAAGACGGTGACGGTGAAGCTCAACATCACGGGCTTCGATTTCGCGCCCGTCTGCAAGCGGCCCGCCGGGGAGAGCTACGTGACGCATTTTTCCACCGCGCTGGCGCTGGGCGGGCTGTTGTTCGACGCCGGCGCGCGGCGGGTGCGGGTCGTGGAGTCCACACAGGTGCGCGCGAGCCTGGAGGCGACGCTGCGGCTGGGCGAGTGGGATTTGCAGGCGTTGAACGCGCTGGGGCCGGTCGAGTTTGAGAACACGCGCAACCTCGGCAAGGGCGGCCGCTACGCGGAGCTGAAGGTGCCGGACGGCGGGCGGATGTTCTCGCGCTTCCTGGTCAACCACAGTTACGACGAGACCGACGTGCTGGTGTCGCTCTGCAAGCTGAAGCAGCACGTCACCGCCGGTGTGACGCTTTCGATGAAGAACCTGTTCGGCGTCACGCCGAACGCGCTCTATGGCGATGAAGCGCCCAACGAGAACGCCACCGCGGGCCGCGGCGTGTTGCACGCGGGCAAGCCGTGGGCGCCGAACGCAAAGCCGCCGGAGTTGCCGGGCATGATACTGAAGCCGGCCGAGCAGCCGGTTGATCCCGGCGTGCGCGTGCCGCGGATCATCACCGACATCATCGCCGCGCGGCCGATCCATCTCGCCATCATCGAGGGCGTCAGCGCGATGACGGGCGGCGAAGGCCCGTGGACGCAGCCGGCGAAAGAGCACCGGCTGGTGAAGCCCGGCGTGATCATCGCGGGGCTGAATCCGGTTTCGACCGATGCCGTCGGCGCGGCGGTGATGGGCGTGAGCGACCCGCGCGTGCCGCGGTTCAGCGGGCCGGTTGCGGCCAGCGAGAATCACATCCTGCTCGCCGAGAAGGCGGGCGTCGGCATCGCGGACCTGGCGCGGATTGACGTGCGCGGCCTCGCGATTGAGAAGGCGCGTTGCCCTTACGACGCGAAGGGCTGAACTCCCGTTCCGCCCCGCCCGCTGCCGGCCGGCTAGTGTTTCCCCCCAAGGACCATCGCGCGGTATTCACGCGGGCTGAGGCCGTCGCTGGTGCGGAACTGGCGGGCGAAGTAATGCGGGTCGTTGTAGCCCACGCGGTAGCCCACCTCGCCGACGGAGAGCCGCACGTCGCCCAGCAGCCGTTTCGCCTCGCGGATGCGGATGCGGATGAGGAACTCGATCGGCGTGCGGCCCATCACCATCTTGAAGGTGCGCAGGAAGTGCGTGGGCGAGAGGCCCACGCGCGCGGCCATCTGCGGCAACGTCAACGGCTCGGCGTAGTGCTGGTCAATGAACTCCAGCGCGCGGCGGATGCGCTCGCGGTTGACGGCGTCGGCGGGCGGCTCGTCCCCGGCCACGGCGCGCCGGATGCTGAACGGGCCGGTGACCAATTCGTGGAGGATCTCGACGAGAATGCCCTTGGCGCGGAAGCGGCCCCAGGCGCTGTCCACGTTGCACTCGGTGATCTGCTTGAACATGCCCAGCAGCGGCGAGCGCGCCGGCAGCCGCGTCTGGAGCGGGAACGGCACCGTGCCGCGGATGACAATGTCCGGGGGCGGCGAGGACTTGCGCCAGCGGGGCTGGCGCAGCCGCGGCGAATAGTCGAAGTGCACGACGATGTGCCGGAGCAACGCCGGGCCGGTGCTGGCGAAGTTGTGCCAGCGATACGGCCGGTAGTAGAGCAGGTCGCCCGCGGCAAACGGATGCTTCCGGCCGTCCCACTCGGTGTGACCTTCGCCCTCCAGCACCAGCGCGAACTCATAGTCGGGAATCTGCCGCCGCCCCGTCTGGTGTCCACCCTCGCACACGACCTCGCGCGCGATGCGGACAAAGGGATTGATCGCCTCCAGTTCGATGAACCGCGCGTTCGACGGCGGCTCCGCCGCAGGCGATGGGGTCTTCTGCGGATGCAGCGCGCTCATTCCGGTTGAACGTTGGGGCCTTCATCGGCGCCCACGCCTTCGAGGTCGAGCAGGAACTTCTTCCAGCCGCGCCCTCCGGAGAAACCGCCGGGCTTGCCGTTGCTCGCGACGGCGCGGTGGCAGGGGATCAACAGCGGCAACGGGTTCTGGCCGCACGCGGCGCCGACGGCGCGGCAGGCTTTCGGACGGCCGACCGCGCGGGCGACCTCCGCGTAGGTGCGCGTCTGGCCGTGCGGGATGCGCCGCAACGCGCGCCAGACCGCCCGCTGAAAGTTTGTGGCCGCGCCCAGGTCCATCGGGTAACTGAACTTGATCTCCTTGCCGTCAAAGTAATCGCGCAGGTCGCGCGACAAGCGCCGCAGCATCGCGTCCAGCCCCGCCGATCTGGCGCGCCGCCGCGGCGACCGGTCGCGCGGCAGCCGCAGCGCGCAGAGGCCCTTCGGCGACAACTCCACGCGCACCTGGCCCGCCGGTGTCGCCAGCAGGTAGCTTTGGATGGTTTGCTCCCGTTTCATGTCCGGCCCGTCCTCAACAGTTTTTCAACGCCAGCATCAACAGCGCCAGCGTCCCGATCAACAACCCAAGACCGAATAAAAACCGGTTCCGCGCCACCCGCCGCTCGGAGCGCAGCGGCCGCACCGTCTTGAAGCTGCCCGCCGACAGATAACTGACCAGCTTCGGGTCGGCCGGCCCCGGCCGCGGCTGGAACAACCCCTGCCACCAACCGCGCCATCCGCCCGGTTCCGCCCCGTCCTGCCCGGTCTCGGCCGCCTGCACCCACAAGTCGCGCTCGCGCGGCAGCGGCGCAGCCGGGACGGGAGCGGCAGGCGCCGGCCCGCGTCCCGGCGGGAACGCCGTCGCGGCGGGCTTGAAGCTGGTGGCGGCCTTGGCGGGATTGCGCTGCAACTGGTGAATCTGCTTCTCCAGCACGCGCATCTCCTTGTCGAGCGCGCGGAGTTCACGGTCCACGGCCCCATCCTTTTTCGGAACAACGGCATCGGCGTTATCGCTTCAGGAGAACCACCAGCAAAATCAGCAGCGCCAGCGCCACCAGCGGCAGCGTGAACGCAAGGCCCAGTTTCAGCGCGCGGCCGAAACTCAGCGTGTCCAGCGACGCCGCGGACGCGCTCATCTGCTGCAACGGCGTCGGCGGAAAATCCTCGGGCTTCTTGCCGCTGAGCGCCTCGATCCGCAGGCAGGCGCTGTTGAATTCCATCCGCGCCGTCTCGATGGTGGCCAGCGCCCTTGAAAGGTCCGACTTCAACGTCTCGCTCGACCAGCCCGAGTCGTCGAGCGTCTCCACCAGGCCAAGCTGCTCCTTGAACTTCTCCCGCGTCCGCGCGATCAGGTCGGCCATCCGCTGCGCCTCGACCTGCTCGTGCTCCAGCACCACCAGCCCGCGGTTGAGCGCCTCGACGATCTCGGCGCGGCCGCGCGCAAACTCCTCGTGCCGCCGCCGCATCTCCTCCAGCTCGCCCTTGGCGCGTTCCAACTCGTCCTTCTTGCGCTGCAACGCCACGATCTGCTGGCGCGCCGCGTCCAGCGTGGTGTCCAGCTCCTGCCGCGCGATCGGCGCGGACTGGGGAAACGGACGGCTGTCACGGCTCACCGGCGGTCGAAGGAAATCTTGCTCGGACGATTGATCGTCTGACATACGCTCCTGATGAAAGTTGGCGGACGCTGCGTGCGACGCTCCTGAGAAAGCGGCGCGGATGCTACACCAACCACCCCGCCCTGTAAAGCGACGCGCAGAGAATTTTTCTCCCGCCCTCGGCCCGCATCAGCGGGTTTGACGCCGCACCAGCGCCGCCGCATGATGCGCCCATGCGCGTCGCGCCCTCGCTTGCGGTTTCCCTCGCCCTCGCGGCCACCGTCTGCGCTGCGCCGTCCGTCGAGCAGACGCCAGCCGCGCTTCGCGTGACCGCGCCCGGCTACCGGGCCACGTTCCAGCGCCACAACAGCGGGTTCGACCTGGAACTGCGCGACGCCAAAGGCGCGTGGCGGCGCGTGGCGCGGAAGTTTGCGCAGCCCGAATTCGCCATCCTGACCGACCCGGGCTTGCAGACAACCGAGGGCCTTCTCGCGCGGATGGAACACGCCGTCCGCGGCGACCGCGTCGTCGTCGGGACCACCGCCGTGTTTTCCGCCGAGCCGCGGCAAATTGTCCGGTTGCACTTCCTCTGTGAGGACGACGGCGTGCTCGTCCGGTTCGCGCTCGACGCCAAGGACGTCTCCGAAAAGGCCCGCTGCTGGGCCATGCCGCGGCTGCCGCTCGACGAACCGCTCTTTGACGCCTACGCCTTCTGGCGCGAGCCGGACGAGTTTCGCAGCGGCACCATCGCCAGCCTCGGCCGGAGCGATGCCTACGCCGGCGCATCCGCCTGGGGCCAGCGCGGCGACACGGCATCGCGGCTCAGCCGCCGGCATCCCGCGGTGATTGCGCGCGCATCTGAAGCGGGCACAGGAATCGGTGTCGTGTTCCTCCGATATGCCGAGGAGTGGCTACCGTGCAGTTCGTTCGTTCAGCGTCACACGCCGACCAGCTTGTTCCTCTATCCGGCCATCGCGCCCGCGCGCGCCGCGGCCAACGGCCTTTGGGCATGGCTCGCGCCGTTTGCCGAAAGCGATCCGTCGCAGATGGCCGCCAAAGTCGGGCGGCTCCACGCGCGCGGCGAGGAACTCCGCCGAGACTTTCGCCCCATCGCGCCGGAGCCTGACCCGCGATGGCTCGAACCGGTTACGGATTTCCCGGCGGCATCGCGTCGCCAGCAGCCCGTCACCGACATCCGCGACGCGGTGGTCTATACCGTCCACGAGACGATGGAGTCCGACTACGGCATCCGCGCCGGCGCGAAGGCCGGCTCGGACGTGTGGATCCGCGCGTGGTTCAAGTGGAACCAGGCGCGCGACTACGCCGCGATGGCCCACCTCGTGCCAAAGGCCCACGCGCTCGGCGCGCTCTTCGGCGGCGGCATCACGTG
This sequence comes from Verrucomicrobiota bacterium, assembly GCA_016219905.1. Lineage (GTDB taxonomy): Bacteria > Verrucomicrobiota > Verrucomicrobiia > CAIQCK01 > CAIQCK01 > JACRKA01. Next base: position 2,766 of record JACRKA010000037.1, on the reverse strand, counting down.
CAGCGCGCTCTATCACGGCGAGAACGGCCTGACCGAGGCGCAGGTGCTCGACATGGCCACGCGCGGCGCCGACGGCGGGCTGGTGGACGCGTGGGGCGAGCGCAAGTGCCGGCACGGCACGCTGTCGAACCCCACCTACCTCGACTACCTGCTCTCGTGGTGCCGCAAGCAGATGGATGCCGGCGTGGATTATCTCTTCATGGACGAGATCAACGCCGCGCTCCAAGCCAATGAAGGTTTCGACGAATACTCGCTGCGTGATTACCGCGCCTGGCTGGAGAAACGCGGCCTTAGCTTCAAACCACCTGCGCCAGGCAAACCGCCCGCGGAATGGCACGCGTTCCGGCGCGACCGCGACGACCGCGCGTGGAAGTGGCTGACCGACGCCATCCGCTCCTACGCCGCGAGCAAAGGCCGGCGTGTTCTTCTCAGCGGCAACGGCCTCGCACGCTACGTGGACCTGCAAGTCCTCGGCGTCTGGGGACTCTGGCGCGTGAAGGACGGCACAGTGGATCTTTCGGAAAACCAGATCAACGACTGGGCTTCGACCGTCACCGCAGGCCGCGCGCTGGCCGGCGGGCGCGTGCCGGTGGTCTTCTTCCACGATTGGGGCTTCAACGGCTTCCCGTGGATGGAAGTCCCGCCACCCGACCGCGAACTGTGGATGCGCGTGCGCGGCGCGGAAATCTACGCGGCCGGCGCGTTCTTCGCGTTTCCCGTGCACGGGCCGATGGGCAACGACGCCTTGCGCGACGGCACCACCCACGAGGTCGCGCGCCAGACGGCGTTCTACCGGCGGAACAAGTCGCTTTACCTCGACGCGCGCCTGCTCGGCTTCGAACCGATCGAAACGGACGCGCCGCTGCTGAGCACGGCGCTCTGGCGGCGCGACGAGCCGCCCGCGTTGCTGCTCCACATCATCAACCGCGAGGCGAAAGGCTCGAAGCCGGTCCAGCGCAAGAATGTTGAGATCAAGCTACCGACAGCCAAATCGCCGAAAGCCGTCCGCATCGTCTCGCCCGATTGGGACGGCAAGCGCCGCGGCAAGGCCCGCGTCGAAAACGGCCGCGTCGTTGTCACGCTGCCGTCGCTCGATGCCTACGCCGTCGCCATCCTCGACTACGACCAGTTGCCCGAAGTGAAAACCTCCAGCCCGCGGACCGTGCCGACCGCGCAATGGGGCCGGCCGGAACGAAGCGAGTTCGCCGTCGAGCCGGACGGCGCCATCCGCGACGCGTGGGCGCTGCCGGCGTTCCTACAGGGCAACCTCCACGCCGCGTTGCGCGAGCCGCCGGTGTTCCTCGTAAACATGCCGCGCGGCGGCAAACTTGGCGTTCATGTCCGCGCCGTCGCCAAGCTCGGTGCGAAACTCGAATGTCTCGTGGACGACGCGCTCACGCAGACGGTTGACCTGCCCGACCTCGACGGCAAGAACGACAACGCGGCCCGCGAATACGACAAGACCTATGAGTTCACCATCCCGCCCGGCCGCCATCGCGTCACGCTCCGCAACGCCGGCGGCGACTGGGCCTTCGTGGCGTGGTATGCGTTTACGGGCGAGATTGAAAAGTGGTGATGAGTGACGAGTTGGCCAATTCAGCATTGGGCTTGGAAATGAAACTACTTCTTCGGATTTGCCCCTGCGTCACTTACGTCAGCCGGCTGAACGCTCCAATAAGGCTCTACAATCTCAAAGCCGTTCTCATCGCGTTTGGGAGTTGCAGAATCCAAGAACCGCAATGGCGAACCTTGCGAGCTATCGTAAATACCGTAAACCTCCACTCTGTTTGCTTTGAGAAGGAAACACAGGTTTTGCTCAGGGTAGCAAGCGATGCGGGCCAAGCCGTTTTCCGATGTCTCGATATGACGCGGTGTTCCCAACCGATCTACAACTAGCCGCCAAGTATCACCAAAGTGCAGGGAACGCAAAAACAAATCCCACTTCCCTCGCCCCTCACCGCGACTTAAGTCGTGTGCAATCACCGAGAATACTTTTCCATTCCTGAAAGATACCGTAACCCCGGCTGAAAATTCTTGCCCCTTTTTCAAGACATATCCCCAAGCGTGGCCATTAACTGCTGTCGGTTTTCCTTTCAGGAATCTCACGTCATCGCAGCTCGCCCCCAGCGGGATGTCCCAAAACATTGTCTCCTTTCTGGGCCATGCCTCGACAAAACAGAAAGCTCCAATGACCAGAACCGTAAGTGCGAGCAACAATCCGAAAACAGCACGAGTCCGAACGCCAATTCTTTTCGACCCACCCGACTTTGTTTCGGCGACCTTCTCACGCCCCAACCAGAAGAAAAATCCGACGCCAATTGAAATGATTGGGCCGAAAACAGCGACCCACTCACGGCGTTCCAATAATCCCCAAAACAACAGCAGCGGGGCCAATACGATTCCGACAATCAAAATCATCTTCCGCTGCGCGTTGTTGATGCCCGTTCTTCCGCGCTGTTGGACTCCCGGCTCTTTCACAATCTCTGCTGAGAGTGGCGGATTCCCCGGAGCAGGTATGGCGACTTTCTTTCCACACTCCGGACACGGCACAGTCAGCCCCGCGCCTCGATCCGCGACTTCAAGATGTTTCCCGCAATGCGGGCAATCAAAAACAATGTCGCTCATCGTGTCCTCCTTTATGATTCTCAGCCTTCATTGTGGGCGCGATTCTCCCGCCGTCACCCGCCCACGTCAAGGCTCCTCCGCGTCGCGGCCCCCCTGGTGAAATCGGCGAGAAAAAACTTGGAGCGTCGGGCGGCTTCGGCT
>JACRKA010000392.1 GCA_016219905.1 Verrucomicrobiota bacterium | reverse complement strand
TGCGCGGGGTGCGGCCGATGGGCGACTGGTCAATGACAACGACCTTGTCGAGTTCATCCACGCCAACGATGCCGTCGTGTTCGCCGGGCTTGTCCTTCGAGCCGTAGTATTTCCGGAAGAGCGCCTTGCGGAGGATTTCGTCCACGAGGGTGGACTTGCCGCTGCCGCTGACGCCGGTGACGCAGATGAAGCAGCCGAGCGGGAACTTGACGGTGATGTTCTTGAGGTTGTTCTCCCGCGCGCCGCGGAGTTCCAGCCAGCCGGTGCGCGGCGAGGTGCGCTTGCGAGGCTGCTCGATCTTGAGTTCGCCCCGCAGAAACCGCGCCGTCAACGACGTGGGCGACTTGAGGACCTCGGCGGTCGGGCCTTCGGCGACGATGTGGCCGCCGCGGACGCCCGCGCCGGGGCCGAGGTCAATCACCCAGTCCGAGCGGCGGATGGTGTCCTCGTCGTGCTCGACGACGATGACGGTGTTGCCGAGGTTGCGCAGGCCCTCCAGTGACTTGAGCAACCGCTCGTTGTCGCGCTGGTGCAGGCCGATGCTCGGCTCGTCCAGGATGTAAAGGCAGCCGACGAGGCCCGCGCCGATCTGCGTCGCGAGCCGGATGCGCTGGGCTTCGCCGCCGGAGAGCGTGGCGCTCTCACGGTCAAGCGTGAGGTAAGCGCGGCCGACGTCGCGCAGGAAGCGGAGGCGGTTGGCGATCTCCTTGATGACTTCCTCGGCGATCTTCGCCTCCTGCGGCGAGAGCTGGAGTTTCTCAAAGAACCCGACGGCTTTGCCGACGGAGAGCTTGCAGGCCTGGATGATGGATTTTTCGCCGACGGTGACGGCGCGGCATTCCGGCCGCAGCCGCGCGCCGCGGCAACTCGGGCAGCGGATGCGGCCCATGTAACCGCTGAGCCGCTGCTTGGTGAACTCGCTCTCAGTTTCGGCGTAAAGGCGTTCGAGGTTCGGGATGACGCCCTCGAAGGGGCGCTTCACGGTTTTCCACGCGCCGCCGCGGAAGAAACCGAACTCGATCTCGTCCTTGCCACTGCCTTCGATGAGCGTCTTCTTGAACTCGTCGGTCAGGTCCTTCCACTGCGTCTCCAGCGGCACGTTGTAGTGCTTGGCGACAGAGCGGAGCATCATCTTGTAGTAGATGATCATCCGCCGGCCGCCGCGACGCCACGGGGCGACCGCGCCGTTCTCCAGCGTCTTCTCCGGGTCGGGCACGATCAACTCCGGGTCGAAAACGAGCTTGGTGCCCAGGCCGTGGCATTCGGGGCAGGCGCCATGCGGGCTGTTGAAGCTGAAGTGGGCCGGCGTCAACTCGCCGAAGCTGATGCCGCACTCGATGCAGGCATTGAGCGTCGAGTGGAGAGTCTCGGTCCATTTCTCGCCGTTGCCGTTCGGCGTGGCGGAGATGACCGTCGTCGGCCGCGGCTGCGCGTGGAGGACGCGGACGATGTTGTCGCCCCACTTGAGCGCCGTCTCGACCGAGTCGGTGAGCCGCACGCGGATCTTGTCCGGGCCGCCGAACTGCGCGCTGGGGATGACCAGCCGGTCCACGACGGCCTCGATGGTGTGCTTGCGGGCCTTGTCGAGCTTGACGTGTTGTGGACGTTCTTCGAGCGTCTTGTGCGGGTCGCCGGCCAGTTCGACGATCTCGCCGTCAATGCGCGCGCGGACGAAGCCCTGGCGCTTCATCTTGTCGAGCACGTCGCGGAACTCGCCTTTCTCGGCCTTGATCATCGGCGCGAGCACCATCAGCCGCGAGCCGCCGGGCAGCGAGAGGACGTTGTCCACGATCTGCTGGGTGGTCTGGCGCGAGACGGGCTTGCCGCACTTGTGGCAGTGCGGGTGGCCGATGCTGGCGTAGAGCAAGCGCAGGTAGTCGTAAATCTCAGTAGTGGTGGCGATAGTCGAACGGGGGTTGCTGGAAGCGGTGCGTTGCTCGATGGCGATGGCGGGCGAGAGGCCCTCGATGAAATCCACGTCGGGCTTCTGCATCTGCTCGAGGAACTGCCGGGCGTAGGCGGAAAGGCTCTCGACGTATTTGCGCTGGCCCTCGGCGTAAAGCGTGTCGAAGGCAAGCGAGCTTTTGCCGCTGCCGGACAGGCCGGTGATGACGACCAGCTTGTTGCGGGGGATCCGCAACGAGATGTTCTTCAGGTTGTGCTGTCGCGCCCCGCCTATGACTATCCAATCGGTGGCCATTTTCGCGATTTAACGAGTTTCGCAGAATAGCCGCGCGGTGGGGCGTTGGCTATAACAAACTTGGCTGACGGGACGCGGATGCGATTACAGCCCGCCCAGCATCGCCTTGGCATCCTTGGCAACGGCGTTGAGGCCCTCGACGAGTTTGTCGAGGTCGTCGTCGGACAAATCCACGTCAATGACCAGCTTGCCGTCGCGGATGATCTCGCGGATGGCCGGCGCGACGATGGGGACGGTGTTCAAGGTCAGCACGTAGAGCTCGCCGCGCCGCTCGGTGGTGAAGTTCTCGATCACGGTGGCGCCGTGCTTGTTGAACTGCAGGACGAGTTGTTTGCGTGAGTCGGTCCTGATGACCTGCGCGCTGTCGAGGTCCACCTCGCGCAGTTCCGGGAACCGGCCCACGGCGATGCTGAGCGGCGGGTTGGGGATGACGACAACGGTCCGCTGGCTTTCGGGCAGTTGCGCCGGCGTCTGCAAATGGACGCCCAGCCGGGTGAATCGCTTGGTGCTGTCGCAGCCCGCCAACGCGAGCGCGAGCGCCGCAAGCAAACAAGCCACAGAGGTGATTCTCATAATCGAACGGGGCGGCACTGTATCAGCGGGGCCGGAATGCGACGAGGCAATTCTGCGCGGTTGCAGTCGCGGCGGCGCGCCTTATAATCCGGCGACTTTCAAAACGCGATGCCCGCAGCCACACACCATGCCTGAGCCAATCACACCGGACGAGCGCGAGGACTTCGATCAACCACCCCCGGCGCCGCCGTCAGCGCCGTCCGTGCCCGGACCGGCCGAACCGCAGGTGATCTACAGCCAGGGCATCACGCCGATCGAGGCGGCGCGGCTGGCGACCGCCGGGACGGGGCTGCCCGGCCGGCCGTGGGGCCTGCCGAAGCTGGCGGCGCGCTACGACGTGTTGTTGCTCGCCCTGATTCTCCTGACCGGGCTGGCGGCCTATTTCAACAGTTTCGGCACCGAACTGGTGCTGGAGGGGCGGACGCTGCTGCCGAATGACCCGCGCATCCGCGACTTCGACCACCTCACGGAGATCTTCGACAAGAATTACGGCTATCCGCTCGTCACCAACGACGGCCTTTACCGGCCGCTGACGACGTTGTCGTTCCTGTTCAACTACACCCTCCTCGGCAACGGCGCGAACCCGGTTGGTTATCACGCGGTGAACTGGACGCTGCACGCGATCATCGCGTGTCTGGTCTTCTATCTGGTGTCCGTGGTCTTCCGCTCGACGCGCGCGGGCTTCGCCGCGGGCGCGCTGTTCGTCTGCCACCCGGCCAACACGGAGGCGGTGACCCATGTGATGGGCCGGGCGGACCTGCTGGTGGCGCTGCTGGTGTTGCTGGGGTTGTTCGCGCACCTCGGCTCGGTGGCCCACAGCACGCAGCGCGGCGTGGCGTGGCTGTTGCGGCTGACGATGTGGGGGCTGTTCTTTCTCGCGATGCTGGCGAAGGAAACCGGCGTGATCCTGCTGCCGCTGGTGATGTTGTTCGACTGGCTCTTTGACTGGCGGCGCTACACCGGCCGGGCGAAGCGCGATTTCTGGGAGAACCTGCTGCGGAAGTTTCGGTCGAACTATTTCTGGATGCTGGCGGTGTTGCTGGCGTATCTCGGCATGCGGACGGTGGTGCTGCTGCGGCTGGAGCCGCGCGCCGTGGCCTTCCTGGACAATCCGCTCGCGGACGCCCATCTGCCCAGCCGGCTGCTGACCGCCTCCACAATCATCCTCAAGGCCGCCTACCTGCTGGTGTTCCCGCGCTCGCTGACGGTGGACTATTCGTTCAACCAACTGCCCGCGATTGACGCGGAGTTCCACCGGATCGAGGACTGGCTCGGCGTGCTGGCGCTGCTGGGCGTGGGCGCGATCTTCTGGCTGGCGTGGCACGGGCGGCGGCGGTGGCGGCCGGCGACCTTCTGGATCGGGATGTTCCTGCTGGCCTTGGCGCCCTGCTGCAGTCTCTTCGCGGTGGCCCCCACGATCTTCTCGGAGCGATGGCTCTACCTGCCCGCCATCAGCGCGTGCGCGATCTACGGCCTGCTGATTCACCTCGCCACGCGCGCGATCATCGCCCCCTGGTGGGCGTTCAAGGGACAGTTGCCGACGTTCGCCGACGTCTCGGAGACGTCGCTGGCACAGGAACATCTCGACGCGGTTTACGTCCACAAACTCGCCGTCCGCAGGCGGCTCGGGTGGTTTTTCTACGGGTTCCTGATCGCGCTGCTGGCCGGCGTGTTCGCCACGCGCACCGTGTTGCGCAACTATGAGTGGGCGGACGAACTCTCCCTCTGGCGCAGCGCCGCTGTGGCCAGCCCCGACAGCGCCAAGGCCCACAAGCAGTTCGCATGGGCCAGCTACCAGGCCGCGCCCGACGGCTCGCGGATTGACGAGTCCATCGCCGGCACCCAGAAGGCCATCCTCATCCTGCACGATTACGAGGATGCCCATGCGCACCTCGGCCACTACTACGGCGTGAAGGCCGACGTGATGGCCGCGCGCGACCGTGCCGCCGGCAAGGACCTCCGCGCTGAAACCATCGCCGTCTATGTTGACGCGGCCAAAAAGTTGCAGAAAGCCAGCGAGTTGAACCGCCGCTCCTCCGACGAGCGGCTCAAACGTCTCCGTTCCCGCTCCTGGGCCGGCGAACTCAAGCTGCAACTCGGCAACCCGATCATCTACGTGGACCTCGGCACCGTCTATGCCCAGTTGCGGCAGTTCGAGCCGGCACTCAAGGCATTCCATGAAGCCTGCCGGCTCTCGCCGGCCGAGCCGGTCGCGCACGAGGGCGCCGGCGAGGCGCTGGCCAACCTCGGCAAACTGGATGACTCCGTCGTGCAATTCCTCCAGGCGCTCCTGCTCAACTCCAACCGCGCCCGCCCGTGGTCGGCGCTCGGCATCGTTTATCAAAAGCTCGCGCCGAAGGAGCAGCCCATCACGCGCGATGCGCGCGGCGCTCCCCGTCTCAACACATCGCTGCCGCTGGTCCAGGGACACGTCGAACGGGCGTTGCGCTCGCTGGTGCAATCGCTGCTCGATGCCAACCAGCGCGACTCCGCCCGCGCGCTGGCCACCATCGCTGTGGAACAATACGGCATGCCGCAGGCCGATTTCGGCGACCTGGTGCGGAAGGAAATCCAGCGGCAGAAGGTCCTGATCCGGTAGGCCGCGCAAGAACGCCGCGCGTCACACCGCCGCAGCAGGCTGTGCAGCCGGCTTGGCAGGGGGCAGGAGATAGTCCAGCGCGCGCACCAACGTCGCTTTCAGTTGCTTGCGCGGCACCACCATGTCAATCAACCCGCGCTCCAGCAGGAATTCCGACGTCTGGAACCCGTGCGGCAGCTCTGACTGCGTCGTGTCCTTGATCACGCGCGGCCCCGCGAAACCGATCATCGCGCCCGGCTCCGCGAGGATGAGGTCGCCGAGGCTCGCGTAGCTGGCCATCACGCCCGCGTAGGTCGGATGCGTCAGCACGCTGATGTAGGGCAGCCGCGCCTGCGCATGACGCGCCAGCGCGGCGGAGGTCTTGGCCATCTGCATCAGCGACATCAACCCCTCCTGCATCCGCGCGCCGCCCGACGCATTGATGACGACGCACGCCAGCCGTTCCGCCGTGCAGCGCTCGATCAGCCGCGTGATCTTCTCGCCGACGACTGAACCCATGCTCGCGCCCATGAACCGGAAATCCATCACCGCCAACCCCATGCGATGCGCGCCGAGGTTGCCGATGCCGGTGATCACGGCATCCTTCAGGCCGGTGTCTTCGCGCGATTGCTTGAGCTTCTCCGGGTAGGAATCCACGCCGGTGAACTTCAGGAGGTCCACCGAGACCATCTCGCTGTCCATCTCCTGGAAACTCCCCTGCTCCACCAGCGACGCGATCCGCTGCCACGCGCCAACCGAAAAATGCGCGCCACACTTCGGACAAATGCGCTGGTTCTCGTCCAGCTCCCGGTTGTAGATCACCTCGTCGCAACCCTTGCACTTGGTCCAGAGACCCTCCGGGATCTCGACCTTCTTGGCAGGTGCTTTCTGAACTTTGAGTTTTCTGGCGGCAGCCATCATGATCAGCCACGGGCGACGGTCAACACGAGCACCGATCTGGCCCCCGCGGTGCGCAGGACCCTAGCACACTCGTCAGTCGTCGCTCCAGTGGTAAATACGTCGTCCACCACCGCCACGCGCCGGCCCGTGAACACCGCCGGCCGCCGCACCGCGAACGCATCGCGCACGTTCTCCCGCCGCTCGGACGGGCTGAGCAGCGCCTGCTGCGCCGTGTCCCGCAAGCGGATGAGGTTGCCCGCGCACACGCGCCCGCCGAGCGCCCGCACCAACCGCCGCGCCAGCCAGTCGGCCTGGTTGAACTCCCGTTCCCGTTGCCGCGCCCCGAACAACGGCACCGGCACCACCACGTCCACCTCCGCCCATCGCACCCGCTCCCGTGCCGCCGCAGACAGCAACGCCACCAGCTCCGCCCCCAGCCACAACGCACGGCGATACTTGAACGCGTGGATGCACTCCCGCGCCACGCCGCTCAAGCGGCAGCCGCACACCGCGCGCTCGAAGTGAAACGCCAACTCCGCGCAATGCGCGCAGCGGAAATCAGCCGTGATGTCACCTTCAAACGGCAGGTTGCACCGCCCGCAGAACGGCCGCCGCAACGGCCGCAGCTCCGCACCGCACGCCTCGCACAGCGCGCTCGCTGTCGCAGCCGGGTCCAGCGCCGCCGCGCACACCGCGCATTCAGCCGGGTAGAACAGGCCCCGAACCACTCGCGTCCAGCTTTTCGTTGTCTCCCACATGCAGCGACCTCAATGCGCGCTCGAACGCCACAAGCGCCAACCACACCAACAAGATCATCGGCACCGCCCCGACGCCGCTGACCAACCGGAACCGTCCCGCGCCAAAGAGCCAATCCATCTCCGCCCCGCCGCGATGCGTCAGCTCCGTCCACCACTTCAACGCCGTCACGCAGCCCGCGTGAACGCCGATCGAAAGATAAAGCGACCCGCTGCGCCAGTAACACCACGCCAGCACCGCCCCGATGCACGTCAGCGACACAAATGCCGCCATCGTCGCCAGCGCCGTCTTCGGCTGCGCCGCCACGAAGTGCAGCGCCCCGAAAAACACGCTGCTCGCCCACAACGCCCGCGCTGCGCCCCACTCGCGCCGCAGCGCACCGAAAATCACGCCTCGAAAGAGCGTCTCCTCGATCACCGCCACGATCACGCCCGTCGCCAACGCCGGCCAGAGGCTCGCCAACGGGCCTTGCTCCCAAGTGCGATTGCCCGCCCACACTGCCCACACCCCTAGCAGCATCGTCCCGGCAAATCCCACGCCCCAGCCCGCTGTCGCCCGCGCCGCGCCGGGACTCCAGCGCGCCCGCAAACCGATACCTTCCCAACTCGCCATGCCCAGCGCGCGCAGCAGCGGCCACACACCCGCCAACGCCGTCACTTTCGCGCTCAGGCTGAAACACTTGAACCACGGCTTGCCTTCGAGCCAGCCGAAGTGCTGACAGACCGCCTCCAGCGGGAACGACACCGCGCACGCCACAGCGACCACAGTGGCCGCGTAGATGCCGAACGCGCGGAGGGTTTTCACGCGGCGGATTCTTCGCGCCCGCCTTCCGCATTGCAAGTGTGAAAGCCGGAGGGTAGCCTTCCGGCGTGACCGCCCAGATGTTCGGCCGGTATCGCCTCGAGGAGAGCTTCCGCAGCGGTGGCTACGCCGAGTTGTTCTTCGCCTCCAGCCCCGACGACCAGACTGTCATCCTGCGCCGGCTTCGGCCGGAATTCGCCCGCGACCGCGAGCGCCGCGACCGGTTCCGCAACGGCTGCGAAACCCTGCGCGCCTTCAGCCATCCCAATGTCATCCGCCAGCTCGACGTCGGCGTCGCCGAACAGCCCGGCGTCGGCTCGTTGCCGTTCCACGTGCTCGAATATGTCAACGGCCCCACCCTCGGCGACGCGCTCCGCCGACGCGACGCCATCGCCACCTACGACCGCATGGGCCTGATGCTCTGCATGACCAACGGCCTCAGCCACATCCACGAGCGCGGCTACCTTCATCTCGATTTCAAGCCCGACAATGTCATCATCGGCACCACCACTGGCGACGTGAAGATCGTGGACTTTGACCTCGCCCGCCCGCGCCGGCCCCAGCCGCAACGCGTCGAGCGTCTCGCCGGCACGCCCCACTATCTCTCGCCCGAGGAACTCAACCGCCACGAGGTGGACGAACGCTCCGACATCTTCGCCTTCGGCGTCACCGCCTACGAGCTTTGGACCGGCCACAAACCCCTCGAAAACGTCACCACCCGTGAGTTGCCCGGCAAATACGCCCATTTCCACCAGCACCTCCGACCGCCGCGCGCGCTGAATCCAGCCTTGCCCGCCGACGTGGAAAAAATTATCCTCCGCTGCCTGCAAGAGGACCCCGCAGCCCGCTATCCCGCGATGGCGATGGTGCTGCGCGACCTCGCGGCCGATTAAATGAAACCGAGCGTCAAGACCGCACTCATCATCATCCTGCTCGTCGCCGTGGCGTTGGTCAGCTACTCGCTCGGCCGGCGGCAGGACGCCACGCCCGCGCCCGCGCCGGCCACACCATCGCAGCCAGCCGCTGCAACGCCAGCCGGCGCGCCGCCGTCGGCCACCGTGGCCACCACAGCGCCGGCGCCGTCAGCCGCCGACCGCGAGCTGTTCGAGAAAGCCACCGCCCTGCGCGCCGATGGCAAGCTCGCCGACGCCCGCGACGCCCTGCGCGCCCTGCTCGCGAAACTCCCGCCCGCCAACGCCACCGGCGAAGCGCAGAAGACGTTGATCGCGGACGCGCAGAAAAACCTCGGTGAGTTGAACATCAAGCTCCTCTTCACCCTCGCCTCCGCGCCGGAGAAGGTCGAATACGTCATCCAGCCCGGCGACAGCCTCGGCAAGATCGCCAGGCAGTATTCCACCACCATCGAGGTCATACAGAAAGCCAACAACCTCGGCGCCTCGCCCATCCAGCCCGCCCAGCGCCTGCGCGTCATGCCCACCAAGTTCGCCACCATCGTCAGCAAGAGCGCCAACACGCTGCTGCTCACCGACGACGGCAAGTTCTTCAAACTTTACCGCGTCGGCACCGGCCAGCACAGCATGACGCCCATCGGCTCGTTCAAGATTACCGAACGCATCCAGCACCCTGCGTGGTGGAAGGAAGGCCAGACCATCCCCTACGGCTCCAAGGAAAACATCCTCGGCACCCACTGGCTCGCGCTCGACATCCCGCACTACGGCATCCATGGCACCTGGCAGCCCGAAACCATCGGCCAGCAATCCAGCGCCGGCTGCATCCGACTCACCAACGAAGACGTCGAGGAACTCTTCACCATCCTGCCCACCGGCACGCCCGTCGAAATCAAAGACTGACCCCTGACTTCCATGCCGCCCACCACCCGACTCATCACCTACGAATTCGAGAAGCCGATCCTTGAACTGGAACGGAAGCTCGAAGAACTGCGCGGCCTCGCCCACGAGCAGAAGGTCAACGTCCGCGACCAGATCATCGAGATCGAGAAGACCATCGAGGAGACCAAGGAGCGCATCTACACCACCCTCAACGCCTGGCAGCGCGTCCAGCTCGCCCGCCATCCCGTCCGGCCTTTCACGCTCGACTACATCCGCGCCCTCGCCACCGACTTCACCGAACTCCACGGCGACCGGCTCTACAGCGACGACAAGTCGCTCGTCGGCGGCTTCGCCACCATCGAAGGCCACCGCGTGATGCTCATCGGCAACCAGAAGGGCCGCGACACGAAGGAGAACATCATGCGCAACTTCGGCAGCGCCCACCCCGAAGGCTACCGCAAAGCGCTCCGCCTCATGCGCATGGCCGACCGGTTCGGACTGCCCATCATCTCGCTCATTGACACCCCCGGCGCCTATCCCGGCGTCGGTGCCGAGGAACGCCACATCGCCGAGGCCATCGCTGTCAACCTCCGCGAGATG
>JACRKA010000391.1 GCA_016219905.1 Verrucomicrobiota bacterium | reverse complement strand
GGACATGGCGCACCTCTACCTCGCCATCGCGGAACAGTTCGAGCACAGCGCAATTTTCCTGCGGCCCAATCCCCGCAGCAACGAGGAGACGATCCGGCTGGTGGACATGATCCGCGAGATGGCCGGCGACCACTATTTTCTGGCAAAGGGCGGCGACGCGACGTTCGGGATTCCGCCGGGCAACCAACTGGAGGCGTTCTGCTACCGGCTGGTGGACGAGCCGGAGAAGGTGAAGGCCGAAGCCGAGGCGATGGTGGAGGAGGCCGTGCGGCGGGCCGAGGAGTTGCAGAAGCACGGCGGGCTGGACGGTTTTTTCCTGAACGCAGACTACTGCGACAATCGCGGCCCGTTCCTGAGTCCCGATCTGTTCGGCGAGTTTGTGACGCCGTATCTGGCGAAGCTGACGAAGGCCTATCGGGACATGGGCTTCTACGTCGTCAAGCACACCGACGGGAACATCAACCCGATTCTCGACCAGCTCGTGCAGACGGGACCGCACGCGTTGCACTCGCTCGACCCGCAGGGCGGCGTGGACATCGCGGAGGTCAAGCGCCGTTACGGCTCGCAGCTTTGCCTGATCGGCAACGTGAACTGCGCCGCGCTGGAGACGGGCACGGAGGACGACGTGCGCGAGTCGGTGCGCTACGCTTTGCAGCACGGGATGCCGGGCGGGGGCTACATTTTCTCGACGAGCAACTGCATCTACACGGGACTGAGGCTGGCCCGTTACGAGTTGATGCTGGATGTCTGGCGCAAGGAAGGGGACTACCCGACCTTGGCGACGGCCTGAGGCTCCGCGGGCGCGGAGGGCGCGGGCGGGGCCGGCGGCGCGGGGGGCTGGGTGGCGGGCGGCAGTTTCTTCTGCTTCAGCAGATGCGGCCATGACTTCACGAGGTTCATCCACGTGGGAACATCCAGCGAGAACAGCAGGTTCAACTCGTTCTGGAGGAAGAAATGGCAGGCCGAGCAGCGGACGGCGAGGATGTTGTCCCACGCCTTGCGGAAACCGACCTCGGTGAGCTTCAGGGCCTTGACCTGGCCGATCATGCTGGCGCAGGGGAAGACGCTGCCATCGGCGTCAATGATGCAGTAGCATTCGCCGGCCAGGCAGTGGATGGGCTTGAAGCCCTTCGACATGCCGTCCCGGAGTTCCTTGCGATGGACGGTCGGCGTCTTGAACGGCCAGTCGCGCAGGTAGGCGTGCATCCGGTTCGAATAGGAGATCGGGTAGCCCGAGTTCTTGAGATCGTGGATCTGCGCCATGGCCTTGCTGGTCTCCTCCATGGACATCGGCGTGCAGGCGGTATAGCCGCGCTCGCCCTCGGACGAATCCACCCTCCAGTAGGGGATGTGGAAGTAGCACTGGCATCCCTTTTCCTTCGCCAGGTCGGCGACGTATTTGATGCAATGCTGGTTGGCCTTCACCAGAACGCAACCAATGGAAACCGGCAGGCCCCTCGCAATCGCAGTGTCCACGCCCCGGAGAATTTTCTTGTAGTCCTGCTGGCCGCGATTTTTGATGTGCGTCTCCTCATCGCCGTCAATGCTGATGTTGACGGAGGTCAGGTAGTCCAGCACGTCGAGGTTTCTTTCGAACAAGAGGGCGTTGCTGCTCATGCCGCACTTCATGCCCTTGCCGATGATGTGGCGGATGATCTGGCGGATGTCCTTCCGGATCAACGGCTCGCCGCCGGTCAGCACGATGTAGCGGGTGCCCATCTGGAACAACTCGTCCACGAGGCCGGTCAGTTGCTCGGTGGTCATGTCGTGCTGGAACATCCCGAACTTCTGGGAGTAGCAATAGGCGCAGTCGAGGTTGCACTTGTTGGTGACGCAGATCGCGACGTGCGCGGGAAACCGGTGGCCGAAAAACTTGTGCCTCAGCAGATTCACCATCAACCGGACATCTTGATACGAAATCATAAAACCCTTCTCTACCAGCGATACGGCAGACCCGGCGCCGTCTCAGGACCGACATACGGACGGGAACGCGGCCCGCCTCACACAAGGCGCGCCGCTCAACACGTTCTGTTGTCCCCCGCACGACCGCGATTCTTCCGCACCACATTGCATCAGAACACTCACCGCTGCCCTGAACCTTTCGGCGGGCGGAAGAACAGTAAATCATAAATAATCTGTGTCAACGCGCCCCAACCATTTCGCAGGACCGAGAGCTTGCGGATCCCGCCGATGCGTTTCGGCTCGGAGGCGGGAATCTCCTTCACCTTCAGTCCGCAGCGCGGCGCGCGGCAACTGGCCGCCACCTCCCACGAGTTCATCCACAGATACTTGCGGCGCAGCCAGCACTCCTGGCTCATGGTGTCGAATTCCATCCGGTTCAGCGCGTCCCGCCGGTAGGCCCGCAACCCCACCAGCACATCGGTGAACTTCGCGCCGAACAAGAAGTTGATCAGGCCGGTAAAGAAACGGTTGCCGAACCCGGTGAAGACATCGTCGTCTTCGCTCTTCGCGCCCTGGCAATACCGCGAGCCGACCACGATGTCACAGCCTTCCCGCATCGCCTCGCACATGGCCGGCAGCACCTCCGGCAGCGCATTGCCGTCCGGGCTGAAGATGAGCACCACATCCGATGTCGTGTTCCGGAACCCGTGCTCCTCCGCGTCGAAGAGCACCTTGTTCGGCTGGAACAACACCTTCAGCCCCTGCTCCCGGCAATACTCCACCGTGCCATCGGTGGAGTGCCCGTCCACGACCAGGATCTCATCAAAAAGGGAGCGGTCAATCCGGGGCAACATATGCCGCATCCCCTCCACCTCATTGAGAGTGGTTATGACGAGGGCAAACGTCATCCGAGAACCCGCCCTATTTGTGTGCAATCCGCGCGCATTTAAGGGGCGAGAACCTGCCAGAAAACACACGCAAGTCAACGCCTTTGTGCGACCGCAAAACTTCGCGGGATTCCGGGCGTTGGATGCCGGCCCGGCCCTTGGCCGCCGGATAGCGGGGCGGAGAAGCCCTGCGGTGACGCCCGCGTCGCGCGTTGGCCCGCCGCGCGGAAATCACTGCCAGACGAGGGGCATCCAGTAGATCACGCTGGCCACCCCGACCGCGGTGAAGCCGAGAATGCGCAGCGGGTTGGCCTCCACGCCCGCCCAACGGCGTCCGAGGCCGGTGAGCCGGAGGATTCCGCCCGCCGCCGCATAAAGCCACGCCAGGGCCGGCGCGAAGAGCGCCGCGTAGAACCAGATGCCCCACGGCCAGTAACCCGGAATCGCCGACAACGGAAACACCTCCGTCCGGGCCAGCGCCCACAACTCGGCCGGCCCCGAGCGGATCAGCGCCGCTTCCTCGGGCCGGATGCACATCATCACAGCAACCAGGGCCGCCTTGAACGCGAGCAGCGCGCCCAGGGCGATCACGGCGGTAAAGACGGCAATCGCGAGGAGCAGACACATCGCACCCGTCGTCGAGCGGCTGCCGTCCATCCGGCGGATCAAGGCGCGAGTCGCCAGCAGCACGGCAAAGCCGGGGATGCAGTTCAGCAGCGTGGCGACCAGGAAAACCCGCAGGATGCTTTGGCGGAAGTCCGCCTGTTTCATGAGCGCCGCAACTTCATCCGGCCGCAGCGCAGCCCAGATGACCGCGACGACGACGGCGGCGGTCATCGCGGCCAGGCTCGACCGCCAGAAGCAGCGCCACGAACGGCCGCATCCCCCAAAGACGTCGTCCAGCACGGCAGCGAACGTGCCGGCCCAGCCGGCCGTCTGCCCGTCACCAGCGCCGCCGCGAAGCCAGGATGTGATGTCGCGCCGTGTCTCCGGGCTGGCGGCGTTCCCGGCCCTGTCGAAAAACAACATGATCGCCGCGACGATGCCTGCCCACGCCAGTCCGGTGCTTGAGAACGGGCACATCGCCGTCAGCGGCCGGCTTCCTTCAACTTGGCGATGAAGATCTTGAAGAAATCGGTGTCGTAATCGTGCCAGGTGCCGCAACTGACGAGGTTGCCGTCCACGACGCAACGGTCCTTCGCATACACGCCGCCACACTGCGTGATGTCCAGCGCGCACTTGGCCACCGTGGTCATCTTGCGCCCGCCCTTGAGCACACCCGCGGCGGCGACGATCTCCACGCCGTGGCAGACCACGGCCACCGGCTTTTTCTTCTCGAAGAAATGCCGCGTGATGCGCAGGAGGTCTTCGTTGTAGCGGAGGTATTCCGGCGCGCGCCCGCCGGAGATGAACAGGCCGGCATATTCCTCCGGCTTCACGTCGCGGAATGCGATCTCGGCTTTGATGTGATAGGACGGCTGTTCGCGCGTGATGTCCCACGGGATGGTGGCGTCGGGCGGCACCTCGTGCATCACGCCGTGATACTGGCGCGCTTCGGGGCCGGCCACGACGACCTGGAAGCCGTCCTCGGGCAGGCGGAAGAACGGGTAGAGCGTATCCATCATCTCCGTGGCGTCGCCGATGGGCATCAGAACTTTGGGTTTTGGCATGGTGTGGGTCTCCGGGTGGGCTGAGTGGGTTGTCGTCGCGGCGGACTGGCCATGAAGCAATGCCGGCACGGCGCCGCCGACGGCGGCCGCGGTGGCCGCGATTTTCAGGAACTGGCGCCGGTTGGTCTGCATCATGGCGGGGCGAAGAATCGGCATCCGTTGCATCGCTTTCAAGCATAGAATTGGAATCGCCACGCGCCGGCGCGCCGGGCGCAAAGTTGCTTGCGACGCAGCCGACGCCCAGACTATGTTCGCCACGTTTGCACGGACAATCATCATGAATCTGAGGCCCTCCACACTCGCCGCCGCGGCCCTGACGCTGGCGCTCGCCGGCTGCATGGAAAAGATGCCGTCGCAATGGGGCTTTCGCTACGAGGACCGCGACCGGGTCGTCGAAGCGGCTGACAAACTCGAGGCGCTGGCCACCAACCTCTACAACATGTCGCGCCGGCCGCTGGATTACTCCGCCAAGCCGGAGTCGGCCGGCTTGAACGCCATCCGGTTCTTTGCGGCGGAGGCGGCCCGTTTTCATCGCGCGGCGCGGGCCTGGCAGCCCGGCAGCCCGGACATCGGCTTCGCCTACAACAACCTCACCGACCGCTGGAACATGTTGCGCGGCAACCCCGGCACACTCCAAGTCCACGAGCAGGCCCACACCTACATCCAACGCATCAACGAACTGATGCAAGACCTCGGACGTTTCGCGGCCGCCGCCCCGCCCTCTCCCATGCCACGCGGACCGGCTGCCACCGGCGCGGCGAAGACACCGCCGTCAAAAACTGCCAAGCCGCCCGCTCCAGCGCCGCCACCACCTGCCCCAGAGCCGGCTGCAACGCCGCGCGTCGCGCCAGCGCCCGCAACGACACCGTCCCCGTTGTTTGCGCCGCCTCAACCGGCCGCTGTCGAACCCCCGCCGGTGTCCCCGCCACCTGCAATGCCTTCAGCGCCCGCTCCCGCCCCGTCCGCGCCGGCGGCGCCGCCCGCCCCGCCGCCTGTGCCGGAGGAAAAACCGCCGTTGTTGCCGCCGCTCGCGCCCATCGCGCCGAATCCCGGCGTGCGTTGAGGTGGACCGGCGCAGTTTGGGGAGAAATCAGGCAGAGATTCTTGGATGGTGGGGCGAGACTCCGTCGAGCCTCCGCTCGCCGGCGACAGAGCGCAAACTGGATTGGGAAAACGAAAGTGGCTCGACAGAGTCTCGCCCCACCTACTTTGGTTGCAGCCTTGCTGCGCCGCGTCTCGGCGGCGAAACTTCCATCCCCCACAGGGCCGCCTCAGATTTCCGCCGCGTGCTGCTGCACCTTCGCGACCGCCTCGACGATGTCGTCCATGTCGCGCCGGCCGCCGAGCAGCGTCGGGTGCGAGAGCCACACCACCTCGCCCGCGCACGCCTTCTCGCACGCGGGGCAACTGACCTTGCCGTAGTCCAGGTTGGGCCGCGTGTGCTTCCAGCCGGTGTAGGGGCCGAAGTTCTTGTTGAGAAACACCGGCTGCTTGTAGAGCGGCACGGGATAGCCGGGCGAGAGGCTGACGCCTTCGGCCTTCATCGCGGCGATGAACTTCTCCCGCGGCTTGCCCCCAAACGCCGCCGGGTCGTAGCGGAAGAGGTAGAGATGATGACTGACCACGGTGGCGAACGGGTCGCGCCGCATCGCTTTGATGCCGGGCACGCGCGCCAGCTCGCGGTCGAGATAACGGCCGTTGGCGTCGCGCCGCTGCGTCTGCTTGCGGAGCCGCTTCAGTTGCGAGAGCAACAGCGCGCCCTGCATCTCCGTCATGCGATGGTTGCCGCCGAGCAGATGGTGCAGATACCACGCCGAGGCCGGCACGCCCGTGCCGCCGCCGCCCGCGGCCGCCTTGGGCCGGAGCCGGCCGCAGTTGTGCAACGACTGCACCGTCTCGAAAAGATTCTCATCGTTGCTGGCGATGAAGCCGCCTTCGCCGGCGGTGAGGTTCTTCGAGGACTGGAAGCTGAACACGCCCAAATCGCCGATGCAGCCGAGGCCCTTGCTCTTCCATTTCCCGCCCCAGCCGTGGCAGGCGTCCTCGATGACCTTGAGCCTGTATTTCGCCGCGATCGCCAGGATGCGGTCCATGTCGCACGCCAGCCCGCCGAAGTGGACCGGGATGATCGCCCGCGTGCGCGGCGTGATAGCCGCCTCGATGAGCGCCGGGTTGATGTTGCAGGTCGCCGGGTCAATGTCCACGAACACCGGCACGGCGTTGGCCTCGACCACCGCGGTGGCCGTCGCCAGGAACGTGTAAGGCGGCACGAGGACCTCGTCGCCCTCGCCGATGCCGGCCGCCATGAGCGCCAGCCGCAGGCCGGTGGTGCCGTTGACCACCGCCACGCCGTGGCGCGCGCCCTGGAACTTCGCGAACGCTTGCTCGAACTGCGCCACGACCTTGCCGGTGGTGCGGCCCCAGACGCCGCTCAACACCACCCGCGCCACCGCGCGCGCGTCGGCCTCGCTGAACACCGGCCAGCGCGGAAACGGTTTCGTCCGCACCGGGGTGCCACCATGAATCGCAAGCTTGCTCATCAACACTCCTGTTAAAGTCGGGGACGCATCGTCACCGAGCCGCCCGATTTCTGCAAGCGCGGAAACGGCTTGAACGCGCGCGCGTCTTGGCCAACGATGCTGTCGTCATGCAGCCGCAGCCGCGCTATTCGGTCATCGTGCCCTTCTTCAACGAAGAGGCCAACGTCGGGCCGATGCTGGCCGAGGTCCGGCCCGTCATGGAACGGCTCGGCGCGCCCTACGAAGTGCTGGCGGTTGACGACGGCAGCCGCGACCGCACGCCAGCGCTGCTCGACGAGATCGCCGCTGGCTGGCCGCAGTGCCGCGTCTTCCACTTCGCCAAAAACCACAAGCAGGCCGCGGCGCTTTACTTCGCGCTCCAGCAGGCCGACGGCGAGATCATCATCACCCTCGACGGCGATCGGCAGAACGATCCCGCCGACATCCCGCGATTGCTGGAAGGCTTGGCGCAAGCCGACATGGTCGTCGGCATCCGCGCCAACCGCCAGGATTCCTGGCTGCGCCGCATGATGTCCCGGCTGGCCAATGCAGTCCGTTCGCGCGTTCTTCACGACGGCCTGCGCGACGCCGCGTGCGGACTGAAGGTCTTCCGCCGCGAGATCATCCCCGCGCTCATCCCGATCCACATGCTCCAGTCCATGCTCGCCGCGTTCGCAGTGGCGGCGGGCTTCCGCGTCACCGAACTGCCCGTCAACCACCGCCCCCGGCCCGCGGGCGAATCCAAGTATGGCCTCGGCACACTGTGGTGGAGGCCGGCGGTGGACATGCTCGGCGTGCGCTGGTTCACGCGCCGCCGGCTGCCGCTGAAGATCGAGTTGCGCAACGACGGCGTGCCGGGCGCGCGCCAAGCCGGCAAGCAGGGTTGACGCGGCGCGGATTTTTTTCTGGCTTTGAGGCGGGCGACCGTCGCATAAACAGCGTCACCATCCGCATAACCAGGAGACCTCCCATGAAAACATCCGCAATCGCAATTCTTGCAGGAACGATGCTCATCGCCAGCCCCGCCTTCGCCGCCGATGACGCCAGCAAACCGTTGCAGGGCGTCTGGAGCGGGACGCGCTACGGCGAAGGCAAAGGCGAAGACCCGTCGAAGGGCGTGGCGTTGGAACTGACCATCACCGGCACCCACGTCGCGGGCAAGCGCGTGTCCAAAGGCGCCATCGGCGAAGGCGACATCAAGCTTGCCGCCGGCGGCAAGATTGACGCGACCGGCACGACCGGCGGCTTCAAGGGCAAGACCATCCCCGGCATCTTCAAGATCGAGGGCGACAAGTTGCTGTGGTGCGTGACCACCAGCGGCAGCGAGGCGAACCGCCCGACGGATTTCGTGGCGGAGCCGGCCAAGCAGAGTTGGCTGATGGTCTTGAAAAAGCAGTAAGACGGGTGGCGCAAGCTTCCAGCTTGCGGTTGGCGTTACGGAAGTTGCCCCAGCCTGTTTACGGCGTCGGGGTATAAGTGACCCGTCGCAGCCATCCGGCGTCGTAACCGGCGGCGTTGGCGCGGTTCTTCGCGTAGGTCCAGCGCAAGCGATGCGTGCCGGAAGTGATGCTGAACGTCAGCGGCTGCCAATCCACCTCGCCGGAGATGCGGCCCGGCTGGTCCACGCCGTCGAGCGAGAAGGTCAGGAAATCTTCGCCGGGTTCCGACGAGACCTTCCAGTCGAACGCCAGCACGCCGGGGCCGGTCACTGTCGTCTCCACCCAAGACACTTGCAGATCGCCGATGCTGCCGCTCCATGCCGCCGTGGAGCCATCCGGTGCTATTGTCGGCGACCACAGTTCATCGCCGTTGGTGTCCCACGCCAGTTCGGGCGCGCCCAGCGCCTCGCCAATTGTCGTGGCAGGCACAGCAAAGGTTGGAGTGATGGAGAATTGGAGTGGTGGAGTGGTGGGATTGAAGTCGCCCAGCGGAACCGAGTGCGAAAGCATGTTCTTGGCGACCTGCATGTCGCCCACTGAAATCGTCCCGCTCAGGTTCAAGTCGCAGAGGTAGTTGGTTGATGTCAGCACTTGCGACAGCTTGTTCTTCGTCGCCTGCATGTCACCCACGCTGACTGAGCCACTCTGGTTCGCGTCGCCGTAGAGGACGCGGATGACCACCGCATTGGTTCCCTCCAGCGGATTCCCGGCGAGGTCAGCGATGCCGTTGAGCACCACCGTGACTTTCGCCTGATCCACCACATTGGTCAGGTTCAGCGTCAGGTTGCTGCTCACGATGCTCGCGCTGACAAACGTCGCGTTGGTCAGCACAAATTCCGTGGTGTCGAGCGTCCCATCGGCGGCCATCATGTCCTTGTTGAACGTGAACAGTAGTTCCGTCGGTCCATACCGCCGCGGCTCGACCGTCCCGCTCAGGGCCGGGTCGAGGTTCAGATTCAGGTCGAACGTGCCCGCCCCGCTATGTGTCTTGCGTGAAGCCGCCGCCAGCAGCACCGGCGCTTGTTCGGCTCCGATCTCACCGCTGCTGTAGAGCAGGCTGGTGTCCCAGACCAAACCGGTCGGCAATGACGGCAGGTTGGTTGTGCTGAAGAATCCGCTGCTGCTGCTGAAGTCGAAGAGGTCGAAGCGGTCTCCCGCCAACGGGTTGAAGCCGTCGAGCAGCGAGAGGGTCAGCGCGCCGTCGAAGTTGAGCATGCCGGCGAGGTTGATCTGGTCGTAGAGCCATGCGTTCGTGCCGGCCAGTTCCATCTGTAACAGCGAACTGCCGAGCAACGTCAGGCCGCTACTGCCTGTGATGATACCGGGCGAATCGCCGGGCGCGATGCTGCCCGCGTTGGTGATGATACCTGTGATGGCACCCGTCCCCGTCAGCCAGCCGTTGGTGTTGATGAAGAGGCCGTTGGCGAAGCTGTGCGCGCCGCCCAGCAGATGGAGCGTCGCCGCGCTCGTGCCGTCGCCAACACGGAACACCGAACTGTTGTTCACCGTGCTGCTGCCGCTATTGAGCGTGCCTCCGTTGAAGGTCACCACGCTGTTCGCAAAGTTGGTGGCGAGGAACCGGTTCACCGACACCGTGCCGCCGTTGAAGGCGAGCGTGCCGCCGTGGATTTCGAGCGTGCCGTTGGCGGCGGTGTTGGTGACGTAGAGGTTGCCGCCGGAGACGGCGACGAGGTTGCCGGTGGAGGTGGCCGTGACACCGACAACGACGTTGGGGGTCGCGATAATGCCGCCATCGGCGATGATCAGTTGGTTGCCGACGCCGGAGTCGCCGACAACCAACGAGTCGGAGTTACTCCAGATTGAACCAGTGCCTGTAATCAGCGCGAGGTTGGAAGAGGAAAACCAACCAACATAATCCCAAGTGCCGACGGCTCGTCCGCCATTGCTCACAACCAACTGGTTGCCGGAACCGAAAACGCCAACTATCAAGGATCCGGAGTTGCTCCACACCGAGCCACTATCATTGACCAACACACTATTGTTACTAGAATAATCCTGCACGCCAATTAAGCCACTGCCGCTGATAAGTTGCCCACCACTGGTGACAATTACTTGGTTACCGATGCCCTGAGAGCCAACATCCAAGCTGCCACTCTTCCAGCGCGAGCCGGAGCCGGTCACCAACACCAAGTTGTTGCTGCTGAGAAAAGAGTAGCCGATGTAGCTTCCGCCACTTTCGACCTGGCCACCGTCGGCGATAATCAACTGGTTGCCGCTACCCCCAGCGTCCACATACAAACTTGAACTCTTCCAAAGCGAGCCAGAGTCGCGGACCAGCACAACATTATTGCTGGTAGATGGCCCACCGATGTTGCCCTCATAGCTAACGACCCGGCCCCCGTCAGTGATGAGCAATACGTTGCCACAACTAGCAAGACCAATATGTAGGTAACCTGAGTTGGTCCAGAGCGAGCCGAGACCGCTGACTAGGACCAAGTTGTTGCTTGAAGAGCCGTTGTAACCGACATCGGTATAAGGCCCGTTGATGATGACCTGGCCACCATTGGTGATGATCAACTGATTCCCGGGGCCTGAGTAACCAATATATTGGTTGATGTTATCCCAGCGCGAGCCGCTACCAGTGACCAGAGCAACATTGTTACTGGAGGCGTGATCATAGCCGACATAGCCGGAGGCGTTCGCCACCCGACCACCGTCGGCGATGAATAGTTGGTTGAAAGCGCCGGTATTACCAACGTAGAACGCGCTGGAGGCGGTCCAGACCGAATTTGTGCCGGTGACAATCATGCTGTTGGCGCTGACAGTCGGATTGAAATGGTCTCTGGAGGTATAGTTAAAACCTTGGCCACCGTTGGTGAGCAGCAACGTGCGACCGGAGAGTTGCACAAAGCCGCCAAGGTTGGTGAGCACAAGCTGGCCACCGGCGCCGATGGTGAGATTGCTGCTTTGCCAGAGCGAACTGCCGCCCACAAGCCGCAGCGTGGCAAAGCCGTTGGTCCGTCCGTCCTCAGCGCCTCCGGCTAACGTGTAATCGCCCACACCGGCAACGTTACTGGAGTTGTTGAACGCCAAGGTGATGTTTCCAAACCGCGAGATGTTGGTCAGGGACAACGCAAACCCAATCACATCCACGTTGGGGACGTTCAAGAACCCGATTGTCCCATTGCTGAGGACGATACTATCGGGCGTGTTGGTAACGATCATCGGCGTGGCCGTGGTGAACTGGAAGGTGCCGCTGTTGTTGATGATCGGGCCGCTCCCGCTGAACCCGCTGACCAGACCGGTCGCCGTGACTGTGCCGCCAGCAATTTGGAGGATGCCGCTGCCCATGCTGACGCCGTTGCTGCCGACATAGATGGTGCCGTTGTTGCTGAGCGCAGCGCCAAGGCCGATGAGGTTGAGCGCACCCAAGCTGCCAGGGCTGGCACCGACGAGGAGACCACCGGCAGCGCGCACCGTGCCGGTGCCACTGAGGTTCCAAGTGGCCACGCCACCTGAAAGGTTGCCGATGCTGAAAGCGTTGGTTTGCAGATCGAGAGTCGCCCCGCGCGTGGTGAGTGTGCCGGCGGTAAAGTTGAAGAAGGCGTTGGTGCTGACGGCGGTGTTGTTGGTGACAATGAGTCGGTTGGCCACGATGGTGCCGCCGTTGAAGTCGAGCGTGCCACGGCGGACTTCGAGGGTGGCGTTGGCGGCGGTGTTGGTCACGAAGAGGTTGCCGTCGGAGATGACGACAAGGTTGTCCGTAGAAGTGGAAGAGGCGCCGACGAACAGGCTCGAAGCGGCGACGGTGCCGCTATCGGCGATGAGCAATTGGTTGAATGCGCCGGTGTTGCCGACGTAGAACGTGCCGGAGGCGGTCCAACTTGAATTGGTGCCGATAACAATCATGCGGTTGGAGTTGGCTGTTGGATTGAAATGATCCCGGGTGGTGTAGTTGAACCCCTGGCCGCCGTTGGTGAGCAGTAAGGTGCTGCCAGAGAGTTGCACGAAGCCGCCGAGGTTGGTGAGCACAAGCCGGCCACCGGCAGCAATGGTGACATTGCTGCTTTGCCAGAGCGAACCACCACCCGAGAGCAAAAGAGCGGCATAGCCATTGGTTCGCCCGTCCCCGGCGCCTCCGACAAACGTGTAATCACCCAAGCCCGCAACATTGCTTGAGTTGTTGAACGCAAGAGTGATGTTGCCAAAACGCGCAATATTGCTGAGGGACGACTCGACGCCAACTACGTCCACGTTGGCGGCGTTCAGGAAACTGATGGTGCCATTGCTAAGAACGATGCTGTCTGGCGTGTTGGCAACAATCATCGGCGTGGCAGTGGTGAACTGGAAGGTGCCGTTGTTATTGATGATCAACCCGCTGCCATCGAAGCCGCTGACTAGCCCGGTCACCGTGAGTATGCCACCAGCGATTTCGAGGATGCCGCTGCCCATGCTGACGCCGTTGCTGCCGACATAGATAGTGCCGTTGTTGCTAAGCACAGCGCTGGGGCCGATGAGGTTGAGCGCGCCCACGCTGCCGGCAACGGCCCCAACGAGAATGCCGCCGGCAGCACGCACCGTGCCGGTGCCACTCAGGTTCCAGATGGACGCACCGCTAGAAAGGTTGCCGATGTTGAAAGCGTTGCTTTGGAAATTGAAGGTCGCCCCACGCGTGGTGAGCGTGCCCGCGGTGAAGTTGAAGACGGCGTTGGTGCTGGCGGCAGTGTTGTTGGTGACAACGAACCGGTCGGCCACGATGCTGCCGCCATTGAAGTCGAGCATGCCGCGGCGCACTTCGAGCGTGGCGTTGGTTGGGGTGTTGGTGACAAAGAGGTTGCCGTCGGAAATGACAACGAAGTTGCCCGTAGAGGTGGCAGTGGCACCGAGGAACAGGTTGGAGGCGATGACGGTGCCGTTGTCGCTGACCGTCAAGCGACTACCCGAACCATTACTGCCCACGTAGAGGTTGTTGCGGTTGCTCCAGAGTGACCCGGAGCCGCTGACCTGCACAGAGTTGTTGCTCGCACTGGCATCGTCGCCCACGTAAGCAGAATTATTTATGACGGTGCCGCCATTGGAGATGACCAATTGATTGCCAGAACCGCCGTTGCCCACAAAGAGATTGTCGTTGCGCCAGAGTGAGCCGGGGTCTACGACCTCGACACGGTTGTTGGTCGCGCTGGCGTTGTAACCGATGAAGCCGGTGTTGTTCACCACGGTGCCGCCAGCGGAAACGACCACGCGGTTGCCGGCCCCGAAGAAACCCACACTCATACTGTTACTGGTGGTCCAGAGTGAGCCGGAGCCAGCAACCTGCACGATGTTGTTGTTCGCGTTCGAATTGAGGCCCACATAGCCAAAGACGTTGATAACCCGCCCACCGTTGGTGATGGTCAGGTGGTTGCTCGAACCGGAACGGCCCACATACACGGTGCTCTTGTTGCTCCAGACCGAGCCAACACCCGTCACCACAACGCTGTTGCCACTGCTGGCGTTGGATCCCCCCACAATGCCTCGCAAGTTCTGCACTTGCCCGCCATCGCTGATCGTCAGGCTATTAAAAGAACCGGTGTTGCCCACCTGCAAGTCGCTGGCGTTGCTCCAAAGCGAACCGGCACCGGTCACCCAAGCGTTGTTGTTGCTGGAGGCTGCCGAGCTGCCGATGATGCTGTTGGTCGTGACAAGCAGCTTGCCGGCGTTGGTAATGACCAGCGCGTTGAACGTGCCATCAGTGCCAACCATATACGTGCTGACATTGGTGACTGTCGTGGCGTTGATCGTGTTAGTGATGCCATCCTCGGCGCGAGATTGCGGGGCGAGGCCGAGCAATGCCCCGGCGGTGGCGAGCAGGGCGGCGACTCTCCTTGTTTCAATCTTCGTCACGGTCTCCTTGCGTTGAGCCTACGGGCGCGGAGTGTGGCATGAACGACCGGCGCGGGGCGAGGGTTTTTCACCGCGGATTACACGGATTGCGCGGATGATGGAGGGAACCACAGAGCCTCACGTAAAGCCGCGAAGATTTCCGCACGGTGGGGCGAGACTCCGTCGAGCCTTTGCTTCCTAACCTCAATGGATGTTTGAAGGAGGCTCGACAGAGTCTCGCCCCACCTTCTTTGGTCGCGGCTCTGCCGCGCTGCCGCCTCTGCGTCAACCTGGAGCCTCGCGTGCCGGGCAGCGCAGCTACTTGTTTTTCCGCTTCGGCTTCTTCGCCGCCGCGGGGGCGGTTTCCTTGGCGGCCATCTCCGGGGACCATGCCGCGGGTTTCGGGTTGGACACTGTCAGCGGGCAGTCGTCGCCGAATTCGCGCTGCGCCTTCTCCATCCGCGCCATCAACTCCTTGATCTTGCCGGCGGACTCCGGTTTGGCGGCGAGGTCGTTTTTCTCGTGGGGATCGTTCTGGAGGTCGAACAACTGCGTCTTGTCCACCTGCGGGTAACGGATGAGTTTCCAGCGCTCGTCGCGGATGGCGCGCTGGACGTTGCGGTAGGCGTTGAAGATCACCGGACGGCCCGCGCGCTTGGGATTTCGCAGGACGGGCGCGAGGCTGATGCCCTCGCTGCCGTCGGGCGCCCGCACGCCGGCCAGCGCGCCAAGCGTCGGGAAGACGTCGAGCAGGTAGCAGAACGCCGCGGCGCGCTTGTCTTGCGGGATGCCCGGCCCGGCGAAGATGAGCGGCACGCGCATCCCGTCGTCGTAGAGGTTTTGCTTGCCCATCAGGCCGTGGCTGCCGACGGCGAGGCCCTGGTCGCTGGCGAAGACGACGAATGTGTTGCCGGCCTCGCCGCTGGCCTGAAGCGCGTCGAAGATGCGGCCGATCTGCGCATCCATATACTCGATGAACGCGTAGTAGTCGGCGAGGTGCTGGCGGATGACCTCCGGCGTGCGCGGCCACGGCGCGAGCTTCTCGTCACGGATGGCCATCTCGCCGTTGTCGAACGGGTGCATCGGCAGGAAGTTCGGCGGCAGCGGCGGCGGGGCGGCGTTGTATTTGTCGTGATACGGCTTCGGCGCGATGCGCGGGTCGTGCGGGGCCTCCATCGCCACGTAGAGCAGGAACGGCCGCTCGCCTTTGCGCTCCTTCAGGAATCCAATCGCGCTGTCGGCGATCATCTCGACGGCGTGTTTATCGGCGGGATGTTCGCGCTTGGCAAGCTTGCGGTCGGGACCGATGTCCTGCATCGGGAGCGTGTAGGGGTCACCCATGCCGCCGAGGAACAGGGAGCCGCCGGCGACGAACGAGCGCAACAGCGACTCGGGGCCGTTGTGCCACTTGCCGGCGGCGAACGTCTCGTAGCCCGCCTTGCCGAACTGCTCCGGCCACGTCGCCTGCTCGCGAAGCTGTTCCTGGATGCGGAACAGCGACCGCCCGCTCATGAGCATCGCGCGCGACGGCACGCAGACCGCGCCTTGCAGGCCGCCCATGCAGTAGGCGCGCGTGAACGCCGTCCCGCGCTGCGCGAGCCGGTCGAGCGCCGGCGTCGTGATGTGCGGATTGCCGAGCGCGTGGATGGTGTCCGCGCGCTGGTCGTCGCTGAAGACGAAGAGGATGTTGGGTTTCCGTTGCGCGTCCGCGCCGGATGCGGCGGACAAGACGCAAGCGATGGCGATGGGGAGGATGAGGTGTTTCATCGTGAAATCCGAAGTTCGAAATCCGAAATCCGAAACAAATCCGAAAGCTTCAAGAGGAGAAACTCCAAAACACAACTTCCACTTACTGACACAATGCTCTGGTCATTGCCCATTGCTGGATTTGAATTTGTTTCGAGTTTCGGATTTCGAGTTTCCCGTGCGTTCGGAGACGGCTCCATCACACTTACGGTTTCGGCGTTTCCACCGGCCATTTGTCAGTGCGGAACGGCGAGGCGGGTAGGCCGGCGCCGTTGAAGAGGTTGCAGTCGGGATTGTCCAGCCACGCATACCGCGCCGCGGCCGGCTTCGGCACGCCGGCGCACGACACGACGACCTTGTCGCCTTCGATGCGCGCGGTGGCGGGTTTCCACTGTTTGTCGGCGCCCGCGATGACGAAGCTTTTCAGCGCGCCGCCTTTCGCGACAAGGCCGCCGGTGGTGTGGGTGAAGGAGAGCACGATCTCGCTGCCGCGGATCTTGTGGCCGGCCGGGAGCGGGCCGGAGGTGGCCGGGACTTTCTGACCGTAAATCGTGCCGAGCGCCCAGAGCGCGAGCCGTTTGCCAACGTCCTGGTTGTTTGTTGGATGGATGTTTTGCGGGTCGCCGATATCAATAGTGATGGCCATGCCGGTCTTCGGCACTGCGAGCGACTTGAGCATGGACTCGCGCACGAGCATCCAGCCGTCGCCGGGCCGGTTGAAGTTCGGCAATTGCACCCACGCGAACGGGAACTCATAGCCCCAACGCGTGCGCCAGTCCTTGATGAGCAGCGGGAGCTGCTTCGCGTAGAGCGGGCCGCCGACGGGGTTGGCGTTGTGTTCACCTTGATACCAGATCGCGCCGCGGAGGCCGTAGGACAGGATCGGCGCGATCATGCCGTTGTAAAGATTGGCGGGATGGTTCTGGCTGAGTCGCGGCTGGAGCGGCAATTGCGGCGCGCGCGGCGGTGTTTGCTTGGCGGCGCGTGCCTGCTTCGCCTTTTCCTTCCACGCGGCGAACTGTTTCTCGTAGTTGGCCTTGGCCTTCGCCGGGTCAAAGGCTGCGTCATCCTTCGCCCATTTCTCGAACGCGGCCTTCAACGCCGGCACTTTCATCTGCACGTCCTCGCTGGTCCACGCGGCGATGTCGGTGCCGCCGTAGGATGAGTTGATGAGGCCGACGGGCACGCCGAGTTCCTGGTGCAACTTGCGGCCGAAGAAATACGCCGCCGCCGAGAACGGCCCGACGTCCTCCGGCGTGGTGAGTTTCCACGAGCCTTTGCAGTCACTCTGCGGCGTGCGCTGCGGGTTGCGGTCAACGGTGAACATGCGGAGTTGCGGGAACTTCGCCGCCGCCTTCTCCTGCTCGAAGTCCTTCGAGGACTGCACCGTCATCGCCATGTTCGACTGGCCAGAGCCGAGCCAAACCTCGCCGACGAGCACGTCGGCGACAGTGAGCGTGTTCTTGCCCTTGACCGTCAGCGTATGCGGGCCGCCGGCCTTGAGCTTCGCGAGCTTGACCATCCACTTGCCGTCCTTGCCGGCCTTGGTCGTCTTCGTCTGGCCCGCGACTGAGACGCGGACCTCCTCGCCGGGGTCGGCCCATCCCCACACAGGCACGCTGGCGTCGCGCTGGAGCACGAGATGGTCGGAGAAGATCGCCGGCAGCCGCACATCGGCACGGAGCACGGGCGCGAGGGCGAGGATGAGAGACACGAGGACTGTGCGCATGGGAGTATTCATGAGGATGCGATGTTCGAGGTTGGGGATGCGGCTGGCTACTTCTTCTTGTCCCAGCCCTGGGCCTTGATGAGTTTCTCGATGTCCGTCTTCGGGGCGAAGTCGGCCGGCACGATGTTCCACTTCGCGAGATACTTGAACGCGTCGCCGACCTTCTTCACTTCGTCCTTCTTCGGCGCGAGCTTGTCGGCGGGCAGTTCTTTCACGCTCGCTGCGTATGCGCAGGCCATCTGTTCCACCTTCTTGAAGGTCGCGTCGTCTTTCTCGTAAACGAGCGATTCGGCGAAGCGGAGCATCTGCTCGACCGCGTTGTCACCCTTCCTGGCGGCATCGTTGCGGATCGAGGCCGCGAGTTCCTTGCGCTTCGCCGCCGTCGCTTTGGCCGAAAGCGGGCGCTGGGCTGGGAGCGGCCACGTCTTCAACGACAACGGGCGATACCAGATATTGCGGAAGCGGACCGGATTGCCGTGGTCTTGCAGCCGCAGCGGGCCTTTCTCCGGCAACGGGCCGGGCTTCGTGCGCGCGCGGTGGCCGGTCGGGCCTTCAAGCTGCGCGCGGTCCTGCACCAGCACGCCGTTGCAGAACACCGTGACCCAGCCGGGATCCACGCACTGGCCGTCTTTGTAAACCGGCTTGTGGAAAGTGATGTCCACATATTGAAACTCGCCCGGCGGGCGCAGCGCGTTGGCCAGCGGCGGATTGACGCCATACATCGAGCAGGCCATGCCGTCGGCGTAGGTGGGATTGTTGTAGCTGTCCAGCACCTGGATCTCGACGCCCAGAATGAAGATGCCGCTGTTGCCGCGGCCCTGGCCGTCGCCCTCCACCTTGCCCGGCGCGGCCCACTCGACGTGCAACTGGCAATCGCCAAACTCCTCCTTCGTGCGGACGTAGCCGGACTTCGGCACGCACTCCATCGCGCCGTCCCGGACGATCCACTTGGTCGGCTCGTTCGGGTTCTTGTCCGAGACCCACTTCGCCAGCGCCGCTTCTGTGCCGTCGAACAGGACGACCGCGTCCGCCGGCGGCCTGGCCTTCTGTTCAAGCTCGCTGACCGGCAGGGGCGCGACAACCTTCGGCTGGGGGCGGTTCTGGTCATGGATGGCCCACGGATGGCGGTCGTCCGGCGGATCGCCGTAGAACGCATTGCCTGTGGAACCCGCCGCGAACGCCGCCGAAGCGGATGCGAACACAGCGACAAGGAAGGAGATGGCTCGGAGAGATTTCATGCCGCCCTTTTTAGAACGAGAGCGGTCAAGGGTTCAAGACCCGTCTGCGCCCGGCGCGGCTGGCGGGTTGACAAACTGTCGTGCCCTCCCTAGCGTCACCCTCGCGATGGCCTTGTTGGAACGCGAGAAGCGACTGAGATACCTCGACCTGACCGAGCGCGATGTGATGCTGCTGCGGGCGCTGCGGCCGTTGTTCGAGAGCCACGCGGCTGCAACCGTGGACACGCTCTGCGAGCGGCTGCTGGCGTTTCCGGAGACGGCGCAAATCCTGCGCGACCGGACAACGACAGAGCGGCTCAAGCAGGCCCAGCGCAACTACCTGATGCGGATCGTGGAGGGCAATTTCGACGACGCTTACTTCGCGGAACGGCGGCGCATGGGGCAGACCCACGAGCGCATGGACCTGCCCCTGCAGTTCTTCCTGATCGGGTTCAGCTTTTATTTTGACCTATTCACGCCGCTCATCCGCGATTTCCTCGCCAACGACCCGGCGCGCTGCCAGGAAACCGTCGTGGCGTTGCAGAAGGCGCTGATGCTCGACGTGTCGGTGGCCGCGGATGCCTTCATCGTGAGCGACCGCTACCGCCACCTGCAGCGGCTCGACAGCATCATGAAGGACTCGGCCGACGTGATCTTCCTGCTGGACACCGAGAAGCGGTTCACCCACTGGAACCCCGCCGCGGAACAGGTCTTCGGCTGGCGCGAGGAGGAGGTCCTCGGAAAACCGGTGACGCTGATCATCCCGCCGGAGGTCCTCCAATCCGGGGAGCTGGAGCGGATTGACAGCGCGATCGCGCAGCGCGGCCACTGCCATCTCGAAACGACGCGGCTCGCGCGCGACGGCCGCCGCGTGCCGGTGGAGTTGACGTTGTCGCAACTGCGCGACCAGCAAAAACAGCCCATGGGCCGCTCGGTGATCCTGCGCGACATCACCGAACGCAAACGGCAGGAGGAATCCAAGCTCCAGTCCGAGCGGCTCGCGGTCATCGGCACCATGTCGGCCAAGCTGGCCCACGAAATCCGCAACCCACTCAGTTCCATCCTGCTGAACCTGGACCTGGTGCGCGACGAGGTCGCGGCGCTGGCGAAGGGCGGCGGCCACAGTCCGTCGGAATTCCACACGCTCCTCCGCGCGATGGACTCCGAAGTGCGCCGCATCGAGCGCGTCACCGAGGACTACCTGAAGTTCGCGCGCCTGCCGAAGCCGCAGCGCGAGCGCATCCCGCTCAATGAGGTGATCGTCCAGGGCCTGGCGTTCATGCAGTCGTCGTTCGAGTCGGCGGGCGTGAAGCTGCAAACGGAGTTTGACCCGTCGCTGCCGCCGGTCCGCGGCGACGAGGGCCAGCTCTGGCAGGCGGTGCTCAACGTCATCCGCAACGCCCTGGAGGCGATGCCCCACGGCGGCGCGCTCACGCTGCGGACCTTCCGCGCCGCCGGCGAGAACGTCCTCCAGATCGCCGACACCGGCCATGGCATGGCCGAAGAACAGCGCCAGAAGGTTTTCAAACCGTTCTTCACGACCAAGACGGGCGGCACCGGCCTCGGCCTGCCCCTGACCCAGCAGATCATCGCCGAGCACGGCGGCCACATCGAGTGCGAGAGCGTCGTCGGCCAAGGCACGACCTTCACCCTCCACCTGCCCCAAGCCACCGACAACTGACATGGACACCAAAGCCCGCATCCTCATCGTGGACGACGAAGTCGAGCTTCGCCGCGCCGCGGAAAAGATCCTTGCCCGCGAAGGCTACCGCGTCGCCACCTGCGCGACCGCCGGCGACGGCCTCGCCCACTTCGAGCGCGAGGGCGCCGACCTGCTCATCACCGACCTGATGCTGCCCGACCAGGACGGCATCGCCGTGCTCCGCCGCGCCAAGGAACTGCGGCCCGACATCGAGGCCATCGTCATCACCGCCCACGGCTCCGTCGAGACCGCGGTGGAGGCGATGCGGCTGGGCGCCTACGATTTCATCCTCAAACCGCTCGACCGCGCCGTGCTGCTCAAGACCGTCACGAAGGCGCTTGAGAAGCAGGGGTTGGCCGCCGAGAACCGCGCGTTGCGCGAGCAACTCCAGCAACGACACGGCGAGGACGCGCTCGTCGGCAACAGCCCGGCCATGCTCGCGACCAAGAAGCTGATCCGCCAGATCGCCCCGACCGACGTGAGTGTCCTCATCCAAGGCGAGAGCGGCACGGGCAAGGAAGTCGTCGCCGATGTCATCCACGCCCTCAGCCAGCGCCACGCCCAGCCCATCGTGAAGATCAGTTGCGCGGCCATCCCGGAGACGCTGCTGGAGAGCGAGCTGTTCGGCTACGAGCGCGGCGCGTTCACGGGCGCCACGGGGTCGAAGCCGGGCAAGTTCGAGGCGGCCCACGGCGGCACGCTGTTCCTGGACGAGATCGCCGAGATGAGCCCGGCGTTGCAGGCCAAGCTGCTGCGCGTGCTCCAGGACGGCCGGTTCCAGCGGCTGGGCAGCAACAAGGACCTCCACGTGGATGTGCGCGTCATCAGCGCCACCCACGTGGACATCCCCGCCGCCATTGAACAGACGAAGTTCCGCGAAGACCTCTACTATCGCCTCAACGTCATCCACGTCGAACTGCCGCCGTTGCGCGACCGGCGCGAAGACATCCCGCTGCTGGCCGACCATTTTCTGAAAAAATACGCCGCCCGCATGCAGAAAAACGTCGCCGCCATCGCGCCGAAGGCCGTCGAGCAGTTGCTGGCGCACCACTGGCCCGGCAACGTCCGCGAGCTTGAGAACGCCATCCAGCGCGCGCTGGCGGTGGCCACCGAGCAAACCATCCGGAACTTCCAATTGCTGTCATTGCCTGCCGCCGCCTCCTCCGCGGCGCGCGGCCCCGCCGGGCCGATGGTGGCCATTCCCCTCGGCACGCCGCTGGAAGAAGCCGAACATCAGATCGTCACCGAGACGCTCAAGCAGTGCGGCGGCAACAAGGAGAAGGCCGCCAAGCTTCTCGGCGTCTCCTCCCGGACGCTCTACCGGCGCTTTGCCGCGAAGCGGGGATGAGCCGGCCCACAGGCAATCCCGGCCGCGAACCCGATGATTGCGCGACAACCGCCAGACACCGAAGGATCACATGAGTGAGAGAATCAGCTATCGTTGGATCATTGCGGTCGTCCTTTCCGCGGCCTACAGCATCCAGTATCTCGACCGGGTCACGACCAACGTGCTCAATCCGGCCATCGCGCGTGATCTCCATCTCACGACGGCGGACATCGGCACCGGCACCTTCCTGATGCTGTTGTGCTACGGCCCGGCCCAATACATCTCGGGCTTGCTCACCGACCGGTTCGGCTCCAAGAAACTCCTGATCTTCTCGGTCATTGCCTGGTCGGTCATGACGGCCTTCATGGGCTTGATCCAGTCACGGATGGAATATTTCGTGCGGATGGCGATCTTCGGGTTCCTGGTCGGCACCGAGTTTGTGCCCTCGGCCCGGATCCTGATGCGCTGGTTC
>JACRKA010000390.1 GCA_016219905.1 Verrucomicrobiota bacterium | reverse complement strand
TACGCGATCCTGGGAAAGGCGAACCTGCGCGTGCTCAAGTTGTGGGGCATCAGCGCGGGCTTTGTGCTGCTGACGGGGAGCTGGTTTTTCTTCAAGCACGGCGTGGTATCGGCCAAGTCGCACGGGTTTGAGGCGACGGTGCTGTCGCTGGCGGTGGTCGGCGTGTTCGTGTGGACGCTGGCGCAGAAGGACAACCCGAAGCCGATCGAGACGATGGCGGCGACGATTTTCGGCATCGTGTATGTGAGCTGGCTGTTCAACTTCATCACGAAGATCCACTACATCGAGGGCGGCGTGGAGTTGGAGGGCGGTCGGATGCTTTTCCACGGCAAATTCGCGGTGCTCTATCTGGTGCTGGTGACCAAGCTGAGCGATGCGGGCGCTTACGTGACCGGCAAGTTGCTGGGCCGGCACAAGCTCATCCCGCGCATCAGCCCCGGCAAGACGTGGGAGGGGACCCTCGGAGCGGTGGTGGTCGCGGCGCTGGCGGGCCTGGGGACGTTCTTCCTGTTCCGCGATTCGCTGGAGCACCTGCGGATGACGCCCGTCCATGCGGCGATGGTGGGGGCGTTGCTGGGCGCGGTCGGCGTGGTGGGCGACCTGGCGGAGTCGCTGATCAAGCGCGAGGCGGGCGTGAAGGATTCGGGCCACTGGCTGCCGGGCATCGGCGGCATCCTGGACCTGATTGATAGCTTGCTCTTTACAGCGCCCGCCCTTTACGCTTACTTGCGGTTGATTTTACGCTAGCATGAAAAACGTCGTTCTATTGGGTTGCACCGGCTCGATCGGCCAGAGCACGTTGAAGGTCGCCGCCGACCTCAACGGCCAGATGCGGCTCGTCGGCCTGGCGGCGCGTTCCAGCGTGGACGCTCTGGAGCGGCAGGCCCGTGAGTGGAAACCGAAGGCCGTGGCGATCTACGACGAGAAGCACTGCGCGACCCTCAAAGACCGCCTGCCGGCTGGCGTGAAGTGCCACGCCGGGCTGGATGGCCTCGTCGAACTGGCCACGATGCCGGAGGCGGACATCGTGCTGGTGGCGATCGTCGGCACGGCGGGCCTGCAACCGGCGCTGGCCGCGATCCGCGCCGGCAAGACCCTCGCCATCGCCTCGAAGGAAATCCTCGTGATGGCCGGCGAGATCGTCATGCGCGAGGCGCGGAAGCACGGCGTCAAGGTCCTGCCCGTGGACAGCGAGCACAGCGCGATTTTCCAATGTCTCGAAGGCCGCCATCCCGACGACGTGCGGCGGTTGCTGCTGACCGCGTCGGGCGGGCCGTTCCGCAAGAAGACGAAGGCCGAACTGGCCCACGTGACGGCGGCCGATGCGCTCCGGCATCCGACGTGGAACATGGGCAACAAGATCACGATTGATTCCTCGACGCTGTTCAACAAGGGGCTGGAGATGATCGAGGCGCGCTGGCTTTTTGGCTTGGGCATGGACCGCGTGGACGTGGTGGTGCATCCGCAGAGCATCGTCCACTCGATGGTGGAGTTCCTCGACGGCTCCGTGCTGGCGCAGCTCAGCGTGCCGGACATGCGCTACCCGATCCAATACGCCATCACCCATCCGCGCCGGCAGCCGAATACGATTCCCTTCACCGACTTCACGAAACTGCCGCCGCTGACGTTCGAGACGCCGGACGCGGAGAAGTTTCCCGCGCTGCGCCTCGCGCGCGAGGCGGGCACGACCGGCGGCACGATGCCGGCGGTGATGAACGCCGCGAACGAAATCGCTGTCCCAGCTTTTATGAACGGAAAAATCAGGTTCCCGCAGATTTGGGAAACGGTTGGGAAAGTGATGAGCCGCCACCAGACAGTCCACGCGCGGACGCTGGAGCCGATCATCGAAGCGGACCGCTGGGCACGGGAGGAGGCGGCAAAGCTGTGCTAGAAACCACGCTGGCCATTCTCATCATGCTCGTGTTGTTCGGGGCGAGCATCTTCGTCCACGAACTCGGCCACTTCTGGATCGCCCGCCGCCGGGGGATGAAGATCGAACGGTTCTCCGTCGGCTTCGGCCCGGCGCTCTGGAAAACGGTCCGCGATGGCGTCGAGTATCGGCTCAGCGCGATCCCGCTCGGCGGCTATGTGCTCTTGCCGCAAATGAACCCGGCGGAGGCGCTGGAGGGCAAGAGCGAGAGCAAGGAGCCGCTGCCGCCCGCCTCGCCGTGGACGAAGATCATCGTCGCGCTGGCCGGGCCGGCGATGAACGTCGCGCTGGCGCTGGCGCTGGCGATCATGATTTCAGTGCACGGCATCCCATCGGACCAAAGCCCGGAGATGCTCGTGATTTCGCGGTTGTTGCCGGAGAGCGCCGAGGCGAAGGCGGGCCTGAAGATCGGCGACCGCATCGAGGAAATAGACGGCTGCCGCGTCCTGAAACTCGAGGACGTGCTGCAATTCGTCATGACCTGCACGAGCGAGGAAGTGCCGTTTGGCGTGAGGCGGGGCGAAAAACGGGTGCTCGTCAGGATTCCGATCAAGCGCGACGCCGAGATGGGCTTGCGCGTGCCGCAGTTTGAGGTGGGCGAGTCCACGTTCATCCGTGGCATCGAAGCGAATTCGCCGGCCGAGCAGGGCGGGTTGAAGCTCGGCGACCAGATCATCGCGCTCAACGGCCACCCTGTCTTGAACATGAGCCACATGATCGAGTTGACCAAGGAGCACGGCGGCAAGGAGGTCACGCTCGACATCGTGCGCAAGAAGGCGCGCCAGCAACTCAAGGTGACGCCGTTCTACGACGAGATGAAGAAGCGCGCCCGCATCGGCGTGGTCATCGGCTTCGACCCGAACCTGCCGAAGGTGACCATCTATCCGTCGCCGATGGACCAGCTCTGGCATCCGGTGGTGAACATCACCCGGACGCTGTGGGCGTTGATGCACCCGCGCGTGACGGGCGTGACACCGGGCAAGCTCAGCGGCGCGCCGGGCATCATGTATGTGCTGACGCAGGAGGTGAAGAGCAGTTGGCTGAAGGGTTTGGACTGGACGGTGTTCCTGAACGTCAACCTGGCAATCCTGAACCTGCTGCCGTTGCCGGTGCTTGACGGCGGCCACATCCTGTTCGCGCTGATGGAATGGATCCGCCGCAAGCCGCTTAACGTCCGCTTTGTGCGCACGACATGGACGGCGTTCACGGTGCTGCTGTTGACGTTTGTCGTCTATGTCAGCGCCAAGGACCTTTGGACCATCGCGCGGATCAGTTGGTTCCCGCCGAAGGCCGCGGCGACGAACGCCGTGCCGCCCACTGCGGGGCCACCGGGGAAATGAACTGCTGCCACAGTCCATTCAGCTATCGGCGGCGCCGCACGCGCGCCGTAAACGTGGGCGGTGTCCACGTCGGCGGCGACAACCCGATCCGTGTCCAGAGCATGCTCACCTCGGACACGATGAACACCGAGGCGTGTGTGAACGAGGCGTTGCCCATCATCGAGGCGGGCTGCGAAATCATCCGCATCACCGCGCCAACGGTGAAGGACGCCGAGAACCTCAAGAACATTGTGGCGGCCTTGCGCGCGCGCGGCGTGAAAACGCCCGTGGTGGCGGACATTCATTTCAAGCCCGAAGCGGCGATGGAGGCGGTGAAGTGGGTCGAGAAGGTCCGCGTCAACCCCGGCAACTACGCGGACAAGAAGAAGTTCGTCGTGAAGGAATACACCGACGAGCAATACGCGGCGGAACTGGTGCGGCTGGAGGAAGCGTTCACGCCGCTGGTGCTGGAGTGCAAGCGGCTCGGACGCGCCCTGCGCATCGGCACCAACCACGGCTCGCTCTCCGACCGCATCCTGAACCGTTACGGCGACACGCCGCTCGGCATGGTGGAGAGCGCGTTTGAATTCGCCCGCATCTGCCGGAAGCACGATTTCCACGAGCTGATGTTCTCGATGAAAGCCTCGAACCCGAAAGTGGTGATCGAGGCCTACCGGTTGCTCGCCGCGCGGCTCGATGAACAGGGATGGGACTATCCGCTGCACCTCGGCGTCACGGAGGCCGGTGAAGGCGAAGACGGCCGCATCAAGTCGGCGGTCGGCATCGGTGCGCTGCTGGAAGACGGCATCGGCGACACGGTGCGCGTGTCGTTGACGGAGGACAGCGTCCATGAGATCCCCGTGGCCTATGCGCTGGTGAAGAAGTTCAATGACCGGCTCGGCCAGCCGCCCGCGGCGGAGCTTGCGGTGAACGTGAAAGAGTCGCGCGACCCCTTCAGCTACGCGCGACGAGTGACACGCGAACTGGCCATCAACGGCGTGAAGCTCGGCGGCGAGAACCTGCTGCGTGTCTGCGTGACGGCTGCGGCTTACGAGAAGCTCGCGCCGAAGCTCGCGAAGCTCGGCGACACGCAGCCGGAGTTGATCTACGAGAAAAGCGGCGCTGTCGAGGTGGACCCGCTGAAGGACGATGATTTCAAGCGCGTGAACGAAAACGCGCTGGTGACGGTCAAAGACGGGGTGCTGCTCAGCCCCATCGTTGCGTTCCGTATCCTGGCCGCGAAGTTGGACGCGCGGGGGTGTCGCGCGCCGATCCTGCTGAAGGACGTGTTGTCGTCGGCGCCGCCCGCGGCAGAGCCGCTCGACGCGCTGTTGAACGCGGCGACGATGGTCGGCGCGATGATCTGCGACGGGATCGGCGATGCGATCCTGGTGCGCGGCGAGCCGGGCGCGGGCGCGGGCCTGCGGCTGGGCTACAATGTTTTGCAGGCGTGCGGCAGCCGGTCGTTCAAGACGGATTACGTGGCGTGCCCGAGCTGCGGCCGGACGCTGTTCAACCTGCAGACGGTGACGGCGCGGATCAAGACGGCGACGCTGCATTTGAAGGGTGTGAAGATCGCGATCATGGGCTGCATTGTGAACGGGCCGGGCGAGATGGCCGACGCGGACTTCGGCTACGTCGGCGGCGCGCCGGGGAAGATCAATCTTTATGTGGGCAAGATGGCGGTGAAGTTCAACATCCCGGAAGCCGAGGCGGTGGACCGGCTGGTGGATTTGATCAAGGACCACGGAAAGTGGGCGGACCCGCCGCCGAAGTCTTGACCGTGGGCCACGCGACTTGCTAATCATCTAGGCTTCTTATGGCGAACCAACGTGCCATGACCCCAGCCGCGGCTGCGCAGCAGCCGGTGGCACCGCTGTCGCTTGAGACGCCGCTGGCCGGGCCGCTGTTCCGGCGTTGCGACTGGATGGCGGCATTGGCGTCGTTCGTGATCGCGCTGGTGGCCTACATCTGCATGATGTCGCCGAGCGTGACGCTGGAGGATTCGGGCGAGCTGGTCACGGCGGCGCATACGTTGGGCGTGCCGCATCCTCCGGGTTATCCGATCTGGACGATCCTCACCTGTTTGTTCGACCACTTGAATCCGCTCAGCCCGATTCCCGTGCCGGAGGGGGTCGTGGGGGTCAGCCGGCGGGCGTTCAATGTCGGGTGGCGCTCATGTCTGGGCAGCGCGACGTTCGGGGCGCTCGCGGTGGGACTGCTGGCGCTTTTGGGGTCCCGGAGCGGTTCGATGTTCATCCGCTCGGTGAAGGGTTTGAGCGAACGGCTGAGCGAGCGGCAGGAGCGGTTGATCGCGTCGGTGTGCGGCGCGGCCGGCGGGCTGGTGTTCGCGTTCAGCCCGGTGCCGCTCTCGCAGGCGGTGATCGCGGAGGTTTACTCGCTCAACGCGCTGTTCATGGCGCTGACGCTGGTCACGATCTTCGTGTGGATGCTCAAGCAGCAGGACAAGTATCTCTATTGGACCTGGTTCTTGTGGGGCCTGGGGCTGACCAATCATCAGACGCTGCTGTTCATGGCGCCCGCGTTTTTCATCCTCGTGGCGATGGTGAGCGTGCCGGTGATGATGGACTTGCTGGTGGCCGGCTGCTGGGTGGTGGCGGTGGAGATGTGGTTCATGCAGTGGCTGGTGGACAGCGGCGCGCCGTTCTGGCAGGGGAGCTACTTCTGGCAAGGGACGTCGGCCGCCGTGGCGCCGGTGTTGATCTTCCTGGTCGGCGAAGTGCTCCAGCAACGGTTTGGCTGGCAGACGCGCGTGAACTGGAAGCGGGCCGCGGTGGTGGCCGGCTGCATCCTTGCCGGTCTGGCGTTCTACGCTTACATGCCGCTGGCGTCGTTGACCAACCCGCCGATGAACTGGGGCTACACGCGGGACAAGGACGGCTTCTGGCATCACTTCAGCCGCGGGCAGTATGAGAAGATGAAGATTTACCGCCCGCTGCCGATGTTCTTCGACCAGTTGCTTTTCTTCGGCAAGGACCTGCGCGACCAATACACGTCCTTGATGGTGCTGATCGGCCTGGGGTCGCTGATGTGGGTGTTTGATGGCAACCGGCGTTCGAAGAAGTGGATGCTGTTCATGGTCGCGGCTTTCTTTTTCACCAGCTTCACGTTCATCGTGCTGGCCAACCCGACGCTGGACCGGGCGGTGCGGTTCAACGACCGCGTGTTTTTCATCCTGACCCATGCGGTGTTCTGCGCGTGGATCGGCTACGGCCTGATGTGGGGCCTCTCGTATCTGGTGGGGCATCTGGAGAAACTGCGCTGGCTGTTGTTCGGCGCGCTGGCGGGTCTGTGCCTGCTGCAGGTGGGTTATCAGCTTCTTTATCACGCCCAGTCGGCCACGGCTGAGGAGAGCGAATGGGTGTGGGTGGGCGTGCAGCTTGCGTTTCTGGCCGGCCTCGCGGTGTTGCTGTTCTTCAGCGAGAAGGACAGGATGCCGTTGCGGCCGACGCTGGCGCTGGTGGGATTGTTGCCGCTGGCAGGACTGGCCCGCAACTGGGCCGACAACGAGCAGCACGGCCACCTGTTCGGCTGGTATTTTGGCTATCACATGTTCGTGCCGGGCGGCGGCTATCCCGACATGGACAAGGACGCGATCCTCTACGGCGGCACCGACCCGGGCCGGTTTGTGCCGACCTACATGATCTTCTGCCCGCGCGTGCGGCCGGATGTTTACATCATCACGCAGAACGCCCTGGCCGAGAACACCTACCTTCGCTACCTCCGGGCGCAATACAGTCCCTCCCGCAAAAAGGACGGCTTCAACTGGTTCGAACAAGTCCTCCAGCGCGACACGACCTATCCGAGGGAGGACATCTACATCTCCACCGACGAGGACAGCGCCGCCGCCATCCGCTCTTACGTCGAGGAATTGCAGCGGCGGCCTGCATTGCCGGGCGAGCAGGTGACCGTCGTCAACGGGCGCGTGAACATCCAGGGCGTCCAGGCCGTCACGGCGCTGAACGGCCTCGTTTCGAAACAGATCTTCGACCGCGAGCACAACAAGCGCAGCTTCTACGTCGAGGAAAGCTTCGTGATCCAGTGGATGTATAACTACCTGGAGCCTTACGGCGTCATCATGAAGATCAACCGGGAGCCGCTCCCGAAGATCACGCCGGAGATGGTCGCGCTCAACCGCAAGTATTGGGACGCCTACGTCCAGAAGTATCTGGTCAACGACCCGAAGTTCCGGCGCGACGACGACGCGCAGCGCGCGTTCTCCAAGCTGCGCACCGCCCACGCGGGCCTCTACGCGTGGCGGGCCACGCTCGCCCCGCCGGAGCAGCGCCAGCCGGAATTGGCCCCCGAAGCCGAGTATGCCTTCAAGCAATGCCTCGAACTCTGCCCATTCAATGTGGAGGCCACGTTCCGCTACGCCGAGTTCCTGACGCGGCTGGAGCGTTACGCGGACGCGCACAAGGTCGTCAACGATTACACGAAACACGACCCGCAGAACCCGCAAATTCCCATCGTGCTGAACCAGATCCAACAGTTGAGCCAGCTCGCGGGCCAGGAAATTGGCCTGCGCCAGAAACTGGCGGCCACGCCGAACGACCTCAACACAATCATGCAGTTCCTCTCCGTGCTTGCCACGCGCGGCAAGTTCCCGGAGATGGACGGGATCATTGACCAGCTCATCGAGCACAAGGAGATGCCGGCGCAGCACTTCAAGACCATCGCGCAGACCTACGTCCAGTTGACCCGCTTCGACCGCGTCGAGAAGGTGCTGCGGAAATACCTCGGCTTCTATCCCGACGACGCGCAGGCGTGGTATGACCTCACGGTGGTCCTGGTGCAGGCGCAGCAGGCCGACCCCGCGCTCGATTGGTTGGAGAAGGCGATCCGCATCAACCCCGCGTTCAAGCAAGGGGCGCAACAGGACAACCGCATCGAGCGCGTCAAACTGTTCCCGCGCTTCCAGCAATTGGTGCGTTAGCCAGCGGCTGACGGGGCGTTTCCTTCCCGCCGCTACGGGCATTTCATGTCACATGATTCACGTCTGCTTTCTCTCATGATCAAAGTCGGATTGATCAGCCTGGGCTGCGCCAAGAACCTCGTGGATGCCGAGATCATGCTCGGCATGCTGCTGAAGGAGGGCATGACCGTCGTCAACGACCCCGCCGCCGCCGACGCGCTCATCGTCAACACCTGCTCGTTCATTGACCCGGCCAAGGAAGAAAGCGTCAACGCGGTCCTCGAAGCCGACGAGGTGCGGCGTCACGCACGGCCCGACCAGGCGCTGATCGTCAGCGGCTGCATGGCGCAACGCTATCCCGACGAACTGCGCAAGGAGATTCCGGAGATTGACGCGCTGATGGGTCTCAACGAAGTCCCGCGCGTCGCCGAGATCGTCAGGA
Source organism: Verrucomicrobiota bacterium (assembly GCA_016219905.1). Taxonomy (GTDB): domain Bacteria; phylum Verrucomicrobiota; class Verrucomicrobiia; order CAIQCK01; family CAIQCK01; genus JACRKA01. Next base: position 28,661 of record JACRKA010000390.1, on the reverse strand, counting down.
AAGCCGTCGAGCACCGGAAGGCTGCCGGGCCGAGGAAGACGAAAGCGGGAGTCCTCCCGAAGGCAGCCGCCGCGCCGATCAAGTTCGTCTCCAGCCGCGCGACCTACATCCCGGACTACGACACGCCGCGGTTCCGGCTCACGCCGGGGCACTTAGCCTACGTGAAGATCGCCGAGGGCTGCAACCATCCCTGCGCGTTCTGTGTCATCCCGCAGATGCGCGGCCGTCACCGCAGCCGCACCGTCGAGAGCGTCGTGGCCGAAGCGCGCCATCTGCTGGCGGAGGGCGTCAAAGAACTCAACCTCATCTCGCAGGACACGACCTACTACGGCCTCGACCTCTGGCCCGCCGCCAAGCGCGACAAGCGGCCGTTCGATCACACGCGAAGCCGGAGCTTCGTGCAGCCATCATTGCTGCCTGTAGCGGTGGTCTATGACCGCCGAAATCCGATAACGCGGCGAACAGCCGGCGGTCATAGACCGCCGCTACAGTTGCCGACCCTGTGCTCGCTGATCCGTGGACTGGACGCGCTCGACGGCGACTTCTGGGTTCGCCTGCTCTACACCCACCCGGCGCATTGGAGCGACGAACTCATCGAGACCATCGCTGCGTCGCGCCACGTGGCGCGCTACGTGGACATGCCGCTCCAGCACATCCATCCGGCGATGCTGGCGGCGATGCAGCGCGAGACGAGCGAGGGGTGGATCCGCGACCTCATCGCCCGGATCCGGTGCGGGATTCCCGGCATCGCGCTGCGCACGACGTTCATCGTCGGCTTTCCCGGCGAGACCGAGGCGCACTTCGAGCATCTGCTGGAGTTCATCCGGGAGACGAAGTTCGACCGCGTCGGCGTGTTCCTTTACTCGCAGGAGGAAGGCAGTCGCGCCGCGAAGCTGCCGCATCAGGTTCCCGACGCGGTCAAGCGCGAGCGGCACGCGCGCGCGATGGCGCTCCAGCAGCAACTCAGCCGGGAACGGAACGCGGCGATGGTCGGCCGGCGGTTGCGGGTGCTGGTGGAGCGGCCGAGCAACCGGAAGAAGTTCGCATGGATCGCGCGGGGCGAGGCCGACGCGCCGGACATTGACGGGCGCGTGTATCTGGCGGAGAGGAGCCTGCGGGCGGGCGAGTTTCTCGGCGTGACAGTGACGGGGAGTTCGGAATACGATTTGACCGCCAAGCCGGCGGCATGAATCTGCCCAACAAACTCACGCTCTCGCGCATCGTCATGACGGTGTTCTTCGTCGCGGCGCTGCTGATGCCGCATTTCCCCAATGGCAAGACGGTGGCGTTCTGGCTGTTCATCGCCGCCAGCATCACGGACTGGTGGGACGGCTGGCTGGCGCGGCGGAACAAGATCACGACCAAGTTCGGCACGCTGCTCGACCCGTTGGCCGACAAGATCCTGACCTGCGCGGCGTTCATCTGCTTCGTGGAGATCAAGACGCCGAAGGGCCTGAGCCTCGTCCAGGCGTGGATGGCGGTCATCATCATCGCGCGCGAGTTCATCATCAGCGGCCTGCGGCTGCTATCGGCGCAGAAGGGCGTCGCGTTGCCCGCCGACCTGCTCGGCAAACAGAAGACCATCAGCCAGATGGTCAGCATCGGGTTCATCCTGCTGGGGTTGATGATTCTCGAAGACTGGCCCGCATGGCTCGGAGCGCGCGCCCACGAAATCGAGATGAGCCATTTCCCGCTGATCGTGTTCTGGCTCATGGTCGTCACCGTGCTGCTGACCGTCATCAGCGGCGTTTCCTATCTCATCCGTGGACACCGGCTCTTCACGCAAGACACCTGACCGCGTGGCGCTGTTCGTCGCCACCGGCTTCGGCAGCGGCTACCTGCCGGTCGCGCCGGGCACGTGGGGCAGCCTCGTCGGCGTGGCGTTCTTCCTCGCGCTCTGGAAACTGGACGTGGTGTTGCTGGGGATCGTTGCCGGACTCATCGCGGCGGTGCTGGCCGCACCGGCGGGCGAGCGGCGGTTCGGCAAGAAAGACCCCGGCCAGGTTGTCGTGGACGAAGTCGTCTGCTTTCCCATCGCGATGCTTGGCCTGCCGGTCACTGTGGGCTGGGTCGTTGCGGCGTTTCTGCTGTTCCGGTTCTTCGACGTGGTCAAGCCGCCGCCAGCGGATGCGGTCCAACGCTGGCCGGGAGGGTGGGGGATTGTGGCGGACGATGTCATCGCGGCGCTCTACACCTGCGGCCTGCTCAACATCGCCCGCTGGTGGTATGCGTGCGGCGGGTGAATGTCGTGATTCAGCGCGCCGTGGGCGCGCCGAGCGTTGCGTCGAGCCTTGTAAAGGCTGGTTATTTCTTGCCGGCCGGGCTTTCTCGCGCTTTCTGTTGCTGTTTTTGCAATTCCGGCTTGATGAGCTGCTTCACTTCTTCTATCGCCGAGTCTTGAGTCCCACTTGGTGTAATGCGCCCTTCTAATTCACACACGCGCACAACAGCGTCCGCTGCCAAGTCGCATATGCGAACGATTATAATGTGTTTTTCCGGATCAGGCGGTTCGGGATCAATCATCATACGGTCTCGCCGTGCGATGCTCTTATCATCCAAGAGCGGCACGAGTTCCGTCAACATCTGCCTTCCCACATAAGCCGACTGTTTTATCCCCTTGACCCTGTCGGAAATGTTTGTGCTGCACAGCAGAGCCACGATTTCCTTCCGGGCATCTTCATCGCCCAACTTGGCCAACACACGCACCGGGGCATCGCAAAGTTTGTCATTCAGGGCAAGCTGTCTGAGGCTCTTGATCTCAGGAATCGCCGACACAGCGCCGAGTTTGCCTACTAACTCAAGGGCGGCGTTAAACCCGCCTTCAACTCGCCGGGCAAACTTAAGGAGACAAGGAACCAACTCCTTCTTGTGTGGTTCCAATTCTCGCAGGTCTATTCCGCAAAGCGCCGAACACGCTTCGCGCCTTACATCCTGATTGTAAGCATCGAGTTGCCACGCCAGCCGCATGACGATTGCACGATCTCCATACTCACCCAAGCGAAGTATCGCTTCGGACCGAACTCTTTCGTTCATGTCGCCAAGATAGCGGACGAGAAGTGGCCCAGTTATTTTCCGGTCGAGCCTTAATGCGGCTATGGAGCCCGGAATACTTCCCCTGCGTGTGATCTCTGCAGGGTCGGTGCCGTCGAAAACATAACCTGTTCCGCCCCGGCGGATGCTCTCCATGTGATTCCGGATTATGAGTTGCGTCTCTTTCTCGGTGTAGGGCCGCACTTGTGCCGAAGACGTGGAGGCCAACAAAGCACCAACGAGGAGAATTGCTGTGTTTTGCATCATGGGTCAGGTCCCGTTGGCGTTGTCAGTCGCTTTTCGCGCTGCCGGCGCAGAGTTGCAAGTCATTTATAGCTCCCGATTCCTTCCTTAGCTTGCGTCGCCTTTGTTCGACTGGCTTGCATGGAGGCGCGGCATCCCTATAATCGCCGCGCTTTATGCCAATCGAAGAATGGGATCATTTGCAGCCGCGGTCGCCGTTGTGCAACGGCTGCCAGAAGGCTTTCGCCGACAAAGAGGACTACCACACCATCCTGTCGCTGTCGCAGCAGGGTTATGCGCGGCAGGACGTGTGCGAGGAATGTTGGGCCAAGGGCGGCGACCCGGCGAAGCGCAGCGGGGCGCTGAGCTACTGGCAGGGGACGTATCAGATACCGGCGCCGCCGAAGGCGGAGGCGCTGAAGAAGGAGGACGCCGAGTCGTTGCTGCGGAAGTTCATTGACTCCAAAGACCCCGGCCACAGCAACGTGCGCTACATCCTCGCGGTGATGCTGGAGCGCAAGCGGACGCTGAAGCAGCGAGACATCATCGAACGCGAGGGCGAGAAGGTGCTTGTTTATGAGCACATGCGCACGGGAGAGACTTTCTTGATTCCCGATCCGCGGCTGCGGCTGGACCAGCTCGAGAGCGTGCAGGCGGAGGTTGTGGCGTTGCTCGCGCCGCCGCCCGCGCCGACGCCGCAGGAGCAGGCGGCGACGGAAGCGGCAGCGCTGCCGTCAGACGAGAGGGCTGGTTAGATCGGAAATCCGAAATCCGAAACTCGAAATCCGAAACAAATCCGAATTCAACAAAGGGAAAAGGGCGAAACATCGTGTCAGCCGTCAGAGCTGACTTTTCTGCCGTTTCCCCTTCTGTGCGTTGGGGATTGTTTCGGATTTTGGATTTCGAGCTTCGGATTTGTTCCTCGGCTCAGTGTTTGTGGCCGGTCGGCGGGCAGTTGGGACCGGTCGCGGGAGGAGTCGGGTTCAGAAAGGCCCCCACGGATTCATCGGGCCGGTGAAACTGGAGGGCGGGAATGGTGCCGGCGTCTGACCCGACCATCCGGGACTGCCGGGCGGCATGAGCATCGGTGGATAGGGAGGCGTGGGCGTGGAGGAACCGCCGCCGCCGGTGTTGGCGGTCTGGCCGGGGCTGGGCGCGGCCCATCCGGGCAGGCTGGTGGTCAAGCCGGGTTTCTCGCCGGGGCCGGGCGCGGGCACATAATCGGAGCCGCCTAGTTTGATGCCGCCCGGGGGTTCGTTGGGGCGCGGGTTGAAATTCTGGAGAGCAGTCCGCGCGCCGGCGATCTCGCCGTCAAGCTGGGCCAGCCGCGCGTTGATCGCGGCGGCTTGTTCCTCGGCGATTTGCTTGCGGGTTTCATTCTCAGTGATCTTTCCCTCCAACATCAGGATTTCCCCGCGGATCAAGTGTTCGGTTCCGGCTGCCGCATTTTTGAGATCGTCCAGACGATCGAAATAGCGGTCCTTCAAGGGGCGTATCGCAGCGGTCGCGTCGGTCTTCATCTTGTTCCAGGACGCGAGCTGCTCGCGGAGCACGCGCGCTTCGGCTTCCTTGCCGGCGAGGTTGGCGACGGCGTCGTCGCGCGAGCCTGCGGCGTGGGTGGCGGGGGCGGCCATCGCTGCCGCCATGATAATCGCTGCCAGCAGATGGGCTTTCATGTGAGCAGTCTATCACCTGCGATTTCGGGCCGCTACACCAACTGCATCTTCGGGTCGGCCGCCATGACTTCGGCTTGCGGCAGGCTGAGTTCCTTCCGGACGAGGTTGGTGCCCTGCACGAGCGCGACCATTTTGTAAAACGCGTTGCGGCGCGGGATGCCCTCGCGGCCGAAGCCGCAGTCGGTGGAGATGATGAGCTGGCGCGGCTCGACGTATTTGAGCGCCTTGCGGATGAGCGCGGCGACCTGTTGCGGCGTCTCGATCTGGAGGTTGCGGTGGTCAATCACGCCGATGGCAAACTTCTTCTTCGTCTTGAGATGCTTGAGCAACGGCAGGTCCATGCCGTTGGTGCTGGCCGTCTCCAGCGTGATGACGTCGCAGTCGCACTGGAGCATCCAGTCCAGTCCGCGCTCGTAGCTCTGGACCTCGCGGAAGACGCGCTGCTGGCTCGGATTGCCCCAACACGAGTGATACCAGACCTCGGCTTTCACGCCGCGGACTTCGCGGTTGAAGGCGTTGACCAGCTTCTGCATCTCCTTGTCCTTCACGGCGGGGTTGAGCGCGGCGAAGTGGATGATCGGTTCCTCGACCTGGATGATGCCGCAACCGGCGTTGGCGAGGTCGCGGAGTTCCTCGTTCATCACGTCGCAGAGCGCGCCGAGCATCTCCTCGTCGTTCTTGTAGTAATGGTTGCGGTAAAAACCCTCGATGCACTGCGCCGAGACGGTGCCGAACTTGACCGGCCTCTTGCTGAGAATCTGCGACGCTTTCCAGAGCTTGGCGTATTCCATCTCGCCGCGGGTGAGTTTGCCGGTGACCTCGGGCCATTGGTGGCCGCCCTGCAACTCGCGGAGGATCGTGCCCGGCGGCTCGTCATCCAGCATCTTGAATTTTGTGAGACCGCTGTGGCCGGTGAGGCCGCCCATGCGTTCCATCGGGTAGGCGAGCCACGCGCGCCCGCCGATGTCCGTGTCGAACCGGCAATCGCCATCCACGAGGATATCGAGGCCGGCGCGGTTCTGGTCGCTGATGAAACAGGCGAGCGCGTCGAAGTATTGCTCGCGGAAGCGCACCTGGTTGAGCATGACGCTGAACGGCCGGCCTTCGAGGTTTTCGGAATACCATTGGGGGCGCGGCAGCGAGCCGGTCAGGGTGGTGGGCAACACGAGGTGTTTGGTGACGGTCAGCATGTGTGGGTTATCCTTCCTGTTCTAAACTCACCTAACACGGCGTGCGGCGGGGTCAAAAACTGTTACGGGCAACATATTGCCTTCAATGGGGCAGTATTGACGGGCGCGCGCAGTGTCGGATACGTTCGGCCCCATGAAACCGTTCGCCCTCACGATTCTGCTCTCTTTCGCCGCGACCGCCTCCGCCCAATACAACCCGCCGCCCGCCGACCCGAAACTGATTCCCACGCCCAGCTACCCGCGCGTCAACCCCTCGCCGTGGTATCAGGTGGCCACGAACTGGCCGCAACATCCGGCGGGCATCTGCTGCGGCGCGGTGCCGGGCGTGGACGTGGACAAGCGCGACAACGTCTGGATCCACACGCGCACCAATCCCGTCGTGCAGGTCTATGCGCCCGACGGCCACTACGTCAGCGGCTGGCGCGAATCGAGGACCAACGCCACGCCGCATTACATCCGGCTCGACAAGCAGGGCAACGTCTGGCTGGCCGACGCGGGACTGCACGTCGTGCGGAAATTCACGCCCGCGGGCGAGCTGCTCATGACCCTCGGCACGCTGGGCGAGCCGGGCGAGGACGCGGCGCATTTCTTCAAGCCCACCGACATGGCCATCGCCCCCAACGGCGACATCTTCGTCTCCGACGGCTACGGCAACGCCCGGATCGTCCACTTCGACAGCAAAGGCCGTTTCGTCAAGGCATGGGGCAAGCTCGGCAACAAACCCGGCGAGTTCAGCCTGCCGCACTCCATCGTCTGCGACTCGCGGGGCCGGCTCTACGTCGCCGACCGCAACAACGTCCGCATCCAGGTCTTCAGCCCGCAGGGCAGACTGCTCGCCGTCTGGAAAGACATCCTCGTCCCGTGGGGACTCTGGGTGTCGCCGAAGGACGAGATCTGGGCCTGCGGCTCATCGCCGACGTATTGGCACGTGGACCCGAAGTATCCGAAAGCGCCGCTGGGCTGCCCGCCGAAGGACCAGGTGCTGATGAAGTTCAACACCGATGGCAAGCTGCTCCAGCTCTGGACCGTGCCGAAGGGCGAGGACGGGCAGGAGAAGCCGGGCGAACTCAACTGGGTCCACGGCATCGCGCTCGATTCGAAGCAGAACATCTACTGCGGCGACATCATCGGCAAACGCGTGCAGAAGCTCGTCCCGCAGAAGTAGGTGGAGGCGCGCGGAGCGGGTGAGTTTGGTTTGTAGTAGCGCGCTTCAGCGCGCGTAGCCGGCCGTTCGGCGAGAGAACGAACGCGCGCTGAAGCGCGCTACTACGAACTCTCGAAAGCGACCCACGACCGAGCGGCGCCTCCATTTGCGGTTGGGCGGTCATGGTCTTATGCTAAGCCGTTACCCATCCAGAAAGAGAGGGGATCATGAAGACGTTTGCCAGAGCGGAGAAATACCTCATTGGCTTCGGCCTCGCGTTGGTCATGCTGACGGGATCGCAGTTCGTGCCGGTCGCGACGGCGGCGGACCCGCGGTTTGACGACGCGTGGTCGGCCATCGAGAAGGCGGTGGCGCTGTTGCTGGCCGCCGATGTCGGGCCGGACCATCAGAAGTGCGACAAGCACCGGTTGAAAGCCGTCGTGCTGCTCTTGAAGGCCCAGGAAGAGATTGAAGAAGCCAAGGCCTGCGTGGACGCGCCGTGAAGGTGCGCGGAGACGCGCTTCATGAGGCCAGCGGTGACGGCCCGGCAGCGACTCCTGCCGGGCGTGGGTTTATCCGTCCGTTTCGGTGCACAGGGCGGCTATGGCACTGTCTGGAATTGACCAGCGAGACTCCCGGCGTGTCAAAAATGGCTTTGGAGGCCAAAACCTTCATAAACCATTCAAAAACAAGACATTGGATGGTTCCGGCATGATTCCCGGAGCCTCCGGCGAGACTCCGTTTATTGCAAACGGAGTTAAGTTTGTTCCAACCGGAGTCAAGGAAGCCCCAACCGGAGTCAAAGTTGGAGCAACCGGAGTCATGTTTGCTTCAAACGGAGTGAAGGTTGGTCCAGACGGAGTCAAGGTTGCGCCAGACCAATCAAGTTTGTTCCAACCGGAGTCAAGGATGCTCCAACCGGAGTGAAGTTTGCTCTCGCCGAATCACGTTTGCTCCAACCGGAGTCAAGGTTGCTTCAACCGAAGTCAGGGTTGTTCCAACCGGAATCAAGGTTACCTCAACCGAAGTGAAGTTTGCTTCCAGCAAACTCAGCTTGCTGCAAGCGGAGTCAAGGTTGCTCTGAGCGAAGTCACGGTTCGAGCAAACGAAGTCAGGATTGTGGCGCACGGAGTCGGCTTTGAGACTGGCGAAGCCAAGGCTGGCACGAGCAAGGCGACGGCGGCGCTGGCGGTGATCTAGCCGGTCGCAAGCGAACCCAAGTTCTTTTCGCCCTTGCATTGGATAGGGTCGCGGAGCACTCTGCCGCCCAGTGCCGGCCGCGGCGGCCGGCCAAGGCTCGTGGAGCGACCAAGTCATGAAGATGGCGGCGTAAAGCCGAAACAGGTATAAGCCAATCGCCTCGGCGGGAGTGCACGCCCGCCGAGGCGCTAGAAACCCACGAATCGTATGAATATGCCAAATTGGGAAGAAGTTGAACGACCATATCTGCGGGAAAAGTTCATTACCGGAAAAATCACGCAAGCCAGCCGTCGGGACTTGGAGCGAGCTTTGGTGGTTCTGGCGCACGCGGGAGAGAAAGACCCTTGGCCGAAGGAAACGGAGAACTTCCGTTCGACAGTGACTCAGTTGTTGCAGGTGCGGGTCAGTGAGGAGTTGTTTCGTCGTTCGGTGCTCCGTAGTTGGATTGCGATTGGGATTTCGATTCTTGCGGTGTTTCTGACTGGTTGGCAGACTTGGGAGGCACATTGCGCGCGAGTTGCTGCCTCTCATAGCACGGCCTCAGCGCCACCACCGACACGTTGATTTCAGGGTCTGAGAGAATCGTCTTAACCTAGGGTTGGATACTGGTAATAAAATGAAAACGAAAAGCGTGGTTGGAGACCTAATCGATTTTCGCGGACTCGTTTACAGCCCCGTGAATGAGAACGGCGTCATCTTCCTCTTCGGCAAGGTCGCTCATGATCTCAACATGTATATCGAGGAAATCAAGCCGGGCTTCCCCGATTGCACAGCTAGGCGCTTCACCGGGAAGGGATGGGAGAGGGTTGACATTGAATTCGAGTATCAAAGTTTGAACTTCAAAGCCCACGGGCACGACGCCAAAGATTGCAGCATAATTGTCTGCTGGGAACACAATTGGCCAGGTTGTCCGGTCGAAGTCATCGCTCTGCGCGACATCATCCCGAATCTGCCCAACGAGAAAATCACTCGCCCTGGGCAAATAGAGAAGGCTACCTCGCTTGAAGCTCTTCTCAATCTGCATGACAAGAAGATAGGTGGCTTGGTGGAGAAAACGAGAGATACGATCTGCGCGCTCTCGAAGGATATCTGGTTCAAACACAACGACGAAGACCTCATCACCTTCTACTCGCCGAAGCGGGTGTTTGTTTATCTCCACCTCTACAAGAAGCGTCTCGGCGCAACAGTTTTCACGCGAGGGCGCTCGGTTCGCGGCGTTGAGCCGTTTGAATACAAAAGCGGCGGGGCAAAGTGGGGATATGTGGAACTGGAAACCGAGAAAGATGTAGCCGCTGCCGAAAGAATATTTTGCAAGAGCTTTGAATTGATCAACGCGGCAATCTCAGAGAAAGAGACAACCGGGTGGTATGCGCCCATTGAGAATGAACGGGACCCAGAAAAGAAATAGACCAGCGAAATCCGCGCACCGTCTGCATCCATGAAACGCTTCCTTTTCCTTTGTCTTCTCCTCTCCGTCTCGCCAGCGGCGGTCGCTGGCTAAGCCGGATGAGCATGACTCAGAATCACAGGTGAGGTCATGTATAAAAGCGCGTCCCGGTTCCAGAAGCGAAGACACATGCCGCACTGTCACAGCAACCTGCGTAGCCCTCACGTGAAACTGCAGAGCGAGAGCAAGGTGAAGGGCAAAAGTATAAGGAAGGCGAAACTTGCACCCAAGGATTTGGCGGCATGCCCAGTTTGCAAGTGCAAATTGTCGAGCGACCGAATGTCTCACCACATGACGAAAATACACAAAGCGAAATTGCTGGGTGCGGACATTAGATGCCGCCTAATTCAAGCTGGCAAAGTGTTTCCCGACTCTGTCGGAAACGTTGCCCGTGTCATCAAGACGCGAAAGGCAAAAGGAAACTGTAGCGGCGGTCTCTGACCGCCGGTTGTTGTTTATCAATCCTTCGTCGGTCGGAGACCGACGCTACAGTTTTTTCAATTCACCTCCAGCGCGACGACGGACTTGGGCGGGAGGGTGACGATGAAGCCGGTGGCGGCGGTGAGGATGCAGAGGGGGCGCGCGGCGCGTCGCTCTGTGTTCCGGGACGGGGATTGACTTGGCGTTGAGGGGCGGCTTATATGCTCGGCCTCGACGATGGCGGAGCAAACACAACTCACAGGATTGATGCCGTTCGCATCGCGCCGGGGAAGGAGCGGCGGCGGTGCGGCAGGGCACGGCTGCGCGGGGCCTGAGTTCCGGGGATGATTTTCAACTCGCTATCGTTCGCGATCTTCCTCCTGGGGGTCTTGTGCCTGCACAACCTGCCGGTGTCGTGGCGGGTGAAGAAGCTGAACCTGGTGCTGGTCAGCTATCTCTTCTACGCGGCGTGGAACCCGCCGTTCGTGGCATTGCTCCTGATCACGACGGTGGTGGACTGGAAGGTGGCCAACGCGATGCCGCGAGCGCGGACGCTGGCGGGCCGGCGGGCATTGCTGTGCATCAGCCTGCTGAGCAACTTCGGCCTGCTGGGGTTCTTCAAATACGCCAACTTCCTGACGGAGAACTTCGCGCTGCTGATGCGGTCGCTGGGCGTGGACTACCACGCGCCGCGGCTGGACATCGTGCTGCCGGTGGGCATTTCGTTCTACACGTTCGAGGCGATGTCCTACACCATCAACATCTACCGCGGCACGCTCAAGCCGTGGCATTCGCTGCTGGACTTCGCGCTGTTCATCGGGTTCTTCCCGCGGATGGTGGCGGGGCCGATCATGCGGGCGGAGTATTTCCTGCCGCAATGCGTCGAGCCGCGCGCGGCGACGGGCAAGCAGTTGGGGTGGGGGCTGTCGTTGCTGGTGCTGGGGCTGTTCGAGAAGAGCGTGCTGGCGGACGGGTTCCTGGCGCCGCTGGTGGACCAGGCGTTCCAGAGCGCGGCCACGGCGGGCGTGGTGGACGCGTGGGCGGGGATGCTGGCGTTTGCGGGGCAGATCTTCTTCGATTTCTCCGGCTACTCGATCTGCGCGCGGGGCGTGGGGCTGTGCCTGGGGTTCAACCTGCCGGACAACTTCCGGTTTCCCTATGCGGCGTGCGGGTTCCGGGATTTCTGGCAGCGCTGGCATATCACGCTGTCCACGTGGCTGCGGGACTATCTCTACATCACGTTGGGCGGCAACCGCCGCGGGACGGCGCGGACGTTGTTCAACCTGATGGCGGCGATGCTGCTGGGGGGCTTGTGGCACGGGGCGTCGTGGACGTTCGTGGCGTGGGGCGGGCTGCACGGGCTTTACTTGATTGGCGAACGGCTATGGAAGCGGTGGACGGCGGGGATGAAGATGTTTGAAGGCGAGGTGGCGAAGTTCGCGGGGATTGTGGTGACGTTCCTGCTGGTGAGCGTCGCGTGGGTGCCGTTCAGGTCGCAGACGTTCGGCGAGGCGTTTTCGATGCTGGCGGGATTGTTCGGGTTTCATGGCCACGCGCCGTCGGTGTTGCGCTTCAATGACCTGGTCAAGGTGGCGGTAGTGATGGGCGGCACCTGCCTGCTGCAATACCTGGTGCGGGATTCCAGCCTGCGGTCGGTGGCGGAGCGGATGCCGTGGTGGTTGCGCGGGCTGGTGCTGGCGCTGATGATCGTGGCGTTGTTTGTCACTCCCGGAGAAGATCGTGCGTTCATCTACTTCCAATTCTAATCCGTCCAAGCCGGAACCCGGTTCGGTGCTGCCATTGCCCGAAGTGGATGGGCCGTGGCTGCGGACGTGGTGCGTGGCGCTGGTGCTGGCGGTGGCGGCGCTTGTCGGGTATGAGCAGTTGTGGCGGTCGCGGGGATTTGAACCGGACGTCCGGGACCGGGCGGAGTTGTGGGCGCTCCAGCGCGAGCGCGCGATCCGGGCGGGGCGCGGCGCGGTGGTGATCATCGGGACTTCGCGGGCGCTGCTCGGGCTGGACCCGAAGGTGATGGAGGAAGTGATCCCGGAGAGGAAGTTCTTCCAGCTCGCGATCCGCGGGTCGTCGCCAGTGCCCGTGTTCAGGGATTTCGCGGCGGACCCGGCGTTTGTCGGCGACCTGATCTGCGAGCTGCATCCGATGACCATTTTCGGCCCGCATCCCGCGGAGGCGCAGCCGGTGCAGTGGCTGGAGTTTTGCCGGCACCGCGCGTGGGTGTCAGACATCGAGACGTGGTTGCGGATACAGTTCCAGCAGAGGCTGGTGTTGGAGGTGATGGAGGTCACGCCGACGTCCCTGTTGCGAAATCTGGTCGAGAAGCGGCGGCTGCCGGTGCCGGGGGGTTATCGGTTGCGGCCGGATCGTTTCATGCTGTTCGAGGCGGCGCGGGTGGACGCGGACCGCGGCGAGGCGCATTGGTTGAAGGGGCTGCGGGCGATGGGCCCGCCGATCGGCGAGGCGGAGCTTGCGCGGCGTTGCGAGGAACTGGAGCGATGCGTGCAGCGGTTGAAGGCGCGTGGCGGCAGGGTGGTGTTCCTGCGGATGGTGTCGTCGGGCGCTTTGTATGAGGCCGAGGCGCAGGCGTGGCCGCGGGCGCGATACTGGGATGTGCTGAGCCGCAGTGTGTCCATGCCGGCGGTTCACTTCAAGGACGTGCCGGAACTGGCCGGGATACAATGCGGCGAGGGGTCGCACCTGGAGCATCGCGATGCTCAGCGCTTCACCAGGGCGTTCGCGGCCGAGTTGCGCAAGCGGGGCCTGTTCCCGTAAGCGGCGGGCGGTAGCTACTTGGTCGGGGAGCTGTCGCCTCGGTGTTCTTCGAGGTATTCGTCCTCGGCGTTGATCTCCCAAGGGTCGTGGGATTCACCGAGGAGGTTGCGGGCGGCGAGGATGCCGGAGAGGGTGGCGTGGTCCTGGTTGTTGTATTTGAACATGCCGCCGCGGCCGATCATCTGCACATTGGCGAGGGACTGCGCGTATTGCTTGAGCGTGTCGTAGCAGGGCCGGAAGCCGGTGTAATAGACCGGGTAGGAATCGTTTTCGCGGATGACGAAGCCGCCGCGGACGTTCTTAGGCTTGATAAGGCGCATGCGGCTGAGTTCCTCGACGGCGAGCCGGATGAGGTCGTCGTTGTTCATCTGCCAGATGGCGTCCTCACGGAAGCAGAAATACTCGACGCCCAGCCCGTGGTCTTCGGGCGAGGGCGCCATGCCGGGGCTGAAGTTGGCGTAGTTGGTCAGCCGCGCCATCCGCACGTCGGGGGAGTGGACGTAGATCCAGTTGTCGGGGAACGGATTCTCGCCGTGGTAGAGGAGGTTGACCGTGATGTGGTCGCGGTATCGCATCCGGCCAGCGGCATCCAGGATGCCGGCGGGCGGGGGCGGGGTGAGGTCGGCGACGAATTCTGTGAGGGGGATGCTGGAGAGCACATGGGCGGCCGGCCCGACGGCGAAGTTGCGGCCGCCGGAGCAGCGGACACCGGTGACGACATTGCCTTCGCGGGTGATGGCTTCGACCCGGGTGTTGAAATGGACCTCGTTGCCGGCCTTGCGGATGGAGTCGGTCAGTTTCTCGTAAAGCATGCCGGCGCCGTGGCGCGGGTAGTGGAAATGGTTGGTCAGCGTGCGGATCCTGCCGCTGTTGCCGAAGAGGGCGTCCTTGACGGCCTGCCAGAGGTTCAGCCCGCGGATGCGCTGGGCCGCCCACTCCGCGCCGATCTGGGAGCAAGGGATGCCCCAGACCTTTTCCGTGTAGGTCTTGAAGAAGGCTTCGTAGAGGCGGCGGCCGAAGTGGATGGTGATCCATTCTTCATAGGACTTCGCCTCCAGGCGGCGTTGGAACAGCCGCGCGTGGAGATAGCTGGCAAACGCCGCCGCGGAACGTCCCACGCCGAGTCCGGCCAGCGCGTTGAGCGGCTTGAGCGGGTAGTGGAAAAAGCGGTCGCGGTAGTAGATGCGGGTGAGGCGCGGCACGCGGATGAAGTCCGGGCCGAGCACTTCGTGCCAGAAGCGGTTGACGGTTTCGTTCTTGGTGTAGAAGCGGTGCGGGCCGACATCGAAGCGGAAACCCTGGTAGGTCAGCGTCCGGGACAGGCCGCCGGGGATATCGTTCTTGTCAACGACGGTGCACGGGACGTCGTGGCGCGAGAGTTCGTAGGCGGCGCCGAGGCCGGCGGGGCCGGCGCCCAGGATCAACACGTGGCTGGGGCGGTGGTGGGTGCGGTCGGTGGTCATCCGTGTGCGCGGCGCGTCAGGCCGTGCCCTGATACGCCGCCAGGACGGTGCGTTCGATGGCGACGATGTCGCGGGTCCTGGCAAACTCGGCGAGAGTTTCGGGAACGGTGTTCAGTCCCAGCGCCCAACCCCAGTTGGCGTAGTCGTGCCAGACGATCATGCCTTTGGGGGCCAGGAGACTGAACGCCAGCTCGGAGTCGCGGCGGGGATTCTCGCCCATGTGATCGCCGTCCACGTAGATGAAATCGTAAGGCGGTTCGCTGCGGAGTCTCGCGACGTCGGTGTGGATGTCCTTCACGCGCATCTCGATCCGCGCCGCCAGCGGATGGCCGCGGAGGTAGGCGCCGGCGTTGGGATCAATATCGTAGGTCACGATGGCGGCTGACGGCAGGTTGAGCGCGAGCGAAAGTGTGGTCCTGCCGCGGCAGGTGCCGATCTCCAGGACCCGCCGGGCTTGCTTCGAGACGGCC
This sequence comes from Verrucomicrobiota bacterium, assembly GCA_016219905.1. Classification (GTDB taxonomy): domain Bacteria; phylum Verrucomicrobiota; class Verrucomicrobiia; order CAIQCK01; family CAIQCK01; genus JACRKA01. The sequence continues at coordinate 13,588 of JACRKA010000390.1, read as the reverse complement.
AACAGGCACACCGGCGCGACGTCGTCGTAGGGGGAATCGTTCCGGTTCATCGGCAGGTTGGTGAGGACGATCTGCGTGTCCGGGTTGGTGGCCAGCGACGCCAGCGGCACCGGCCTCAACCGGAGCCGGTGCGGTGTGATGAAGGAACTGATGAAGACCTCGGTGATCCGGTGCATCAGGATTCTGCGCTTGAAGCCGGTGTTCAGATGAAGGTTGCGGAGGAACTCTTTCATGGATGTTTCACTCTGGAAATGGGGCGCTGAGGTTTGTGTGCCAGACGGGCAGGGTGGAGTCAAGTCCCGCAGGGCGGGGTTGGTCATCGTTCGAAACGGTAGATGCGCCACTTAGCCAGCGACCGTTCCCATGTGAAAAGCGGGCGCTGGTGGCCGGTCTGCATGCCGGGGCAGTCAGGCAGCAGGACTCCCGCGTCAGTGGCGAAGCCCGCCGCGAAAAGGAGCGCACGCCAGCCGGTAACGCGTGGTTTCATGAAGCCCGGCTGGTTCGTGCAGTCGGGGCGAGCGAGGGGCGGAATCGCTCAGTGCTGGCCGGCATTCCGCGCGGGGAGGATGAGTTGGAGCGGAGGGCGGGCGCGCCGGTGGAGGATTGCGCCCACAGCCTGGGCAATAGAGTTCCAATCCCCATGATGACCCACGTGAAGAGCGGAAGGCCGGCGGAGACTTGATAGACGATGATCTGAAATACCGCCAGCATCAGGATCATCATGATGGAGCGCTGAAACTTGTCCGTGGCGCGTTGCAGGAAGCTGAATCCTTGGCGGTAAAACGACCCGAAGACGCAACAATGCAGGATCAGGCCCAGCAGGCCCATCTTGGACCACAAGATGATGAAAATACTGTGCGGTGCGGTGCGAATCGGCTCGTCCATCAGGTTGAAATACCATTCGTAATACCCGCCGAAGCCCTGGCCGATCAGAACCCAGAAGGGATTGGAGAATACCTTCTCCATTTCCCAGATATAACTGTAGATGCGCCACTGGCCTGTCGGATCCGCACTGGGGTTGATCAGCCCGGACCATTTCTTGACGAAGACGTCCCAAAGTTCCATGCCCACCTGTGAGCTTAGCCATCCGATGAAACCCACGACAAACACCGCGGCAATCGCGCCGAGGGCGATGCTCTGGAAAAAGTAGCGGCGGCCGATCCAAAGCAGGAAAGGGATTACCGCAAAGAGAGCTGCAATGTGGGCGCGGCCAAGACTGAGGATGATGAAGGATACCATGAACAACAGGGCCGCCGTCGCCAGCTTTCGGTGCCGGATGATATGGTCACGCCCGAGCAGGACACCGAGGGCAACCACGCTCATGCCTGCGGCCAGCAGGATGAATCCCCCAGAGACACGCGGCATGAATCCGCCTATCGCGAGACGGCAGACCCAGGCCACTGTGGTGAAGATGCAAGTCCACTTGAGCCACTTCATCACGGAGGGGATCTGCTCGTGGCGTGTGATGTAATGGGTCGTCACGAAATAGGCGAGCGGATGGAGAAAATCCCGCGCCTCGCCCACCGCCGAGTTGCCGTAGGTCGGGATGCCGCGGACGGTGCAGACGACGGCCCACAAGAGATAGACCAGCATCCACCGGTCAGTGGAACAATAAATGTGCGTCCGCCTCATGCAGCCCCGGAAAAACTCGAGCACGATGAAGGCGCCCAGAAACACGTCGGCCGGATACACCAAGGCGCCGCCCAGGCCCAAAATCGTCTCGCCGCGACCGAAACCGTTCATGGATCCCGCCAGTGCCGCGTAGAAAAAAATCGCCTGGTAGGGCCAGGTGAGCACGGCGGCAACCACCAGCAGGCCCACGAAACCCACCGCCGACTTCACCCATTCGGAGGTGATCTGGTTCGCGAACTGGTAGGCGAAGATAAACGTCAAGGCGGCGATGAGCAGGTAGAGAAACAGCCGGGGATTGTATTCAATCCCGGAGAGGATCTGCCCATACCGATACGAACGAAAATTGCTCTGCATTGCGGTGAGAAAGTCTGGCGGAAACTGCCGCGAGGTTCAACAACAGATTCTCACGCCTGCGGCGGCGCGGCAGAACGAAGGGTCACTGCGTCTTTGTGCTGAAGCTCTTCCTGAAGCCGGGCCTCCAGCCACCGATGCGCGGTGCAGCCGGGAATCGCCGGCGCGCTGCGAAGGCAGGATGCTCATCTTTCGAACCGGTAGATGCGCCATTCCACCAAGGAACGCTCGCAGGCAAAGAGAGCGCGACGCTGGCCGGCCTTCAGGCCAAGGTAATCGGGCAGTTTGATGCCCAGCCGGGCGACAGTGTTGACGAGGGGAGCGTCGGGATACGCATTGAGCAGGCGACGGTCATATCGGATCTCCCGCACCAGACCCAGCCGGTCGCCCCAATGCCGCAGCGTCCTGTCGTGGAAAGAGGGATGCAACGTGATCTCTGTCCCGCGCGGAGACCCTTCGCGGGCGAACAACAGCAAGTAGTCGCCCGGCCGCGGCTCGGGGCGGCTGGGGCCGTTGAAGTTGAATTGCTCGAAATCATCGCGGCCGAAAAGAACCCGCAGCAGTAGCGGGATTTCCGTGAAATAGAATGGCTCTTCAGCCGGCAGGTCCATGTAGAGCCGCACGCGGGCGGGCGCCTGCGCGGCCAGCGTCTCAATAACGCCGAACGCAGCCCGGTCGAAGTCGTGCCGGAAAACGAAGTAGTTATAGTTCCGGACCAGTGCGATGACCGGAAGCAATGCCAGGTTTCCCAGCACCAGCCATCGGATCGCGCGCCACCGCCAATTCCGTGTGGCGCCCACGGCGGAACCTGCCTGCTCCAGCAGCGTCCACGTCATGATGCCAACCAACAATGCCAGGCCGGGCTGGCCCGATCCCAGGTAACGTGCCAAGGGCGATTTCCACGGCAACAGGACTGCCAGGATCGAGCCAAACCAGCACAGGCCCACAAAGGCCCAGCCGTCCCGCGCGTCCAGTTCGCGTCGGCCGCGCAGCCAGCGCGAGAGCCGCCACAACAGGAAAACGAGCGCGACGGGAAAGAGCAATTGACAGCCGTTCCAGACCACATCGGCATACTTCACCGCAGTTGAAATCATCACACTCGCCGAGACCTGATAACCGGAACTGTAAACGCCTTCATGGATCGCTGCCACCGCCGCGGCTTGCCGCGCCAGCAGCCACATCACAAAAATCGCGCCGTGCGCGGCCAGATAGCCGGCGCTCAGCGCCAGATTCCGCCGGGCAAGCAAGCCGCCGGCGTTCCGCCAGCAGGCAAGCCAAATCGCCCCCGCCAGGCCCATCAGTGCCACGCTGGTTTCTTTCGCCAGATAACTGGGCACCAGCAACATCGCCGCGGCCGCCAGCCCGGCGGCGCGGCGCGCCTTCGCTGCCGGGGGCAACTCGAACGCCCAGGTCAGGCACCAGAGCGATGCCACCGTGAGCGAACTCACATAGAACTCGTCCATCGTCAGCCGGAACCAATTCTCGACATTGGGCGAGGCGAACAGGAAAACCAGCACCGTGAGAGTGGATGCGCCGTGCGATGCCGTGGCGCGCCAGGCGATGGAGAACAACAGTTGGCAGACGCCAAGCATCACCAGCACATGCGCCATGTGGTGCAACCAGGGGTTGTAGTTGAACAACGCGCACTCGATGACTTTGAAGGCGATCAGGCTGGGGCGGAAGCGCCCATGGCCGGAGAACGGGCTGTTGAAGGTGTCCACCGACCAGTCGCCCGCGGCAAGACGCGAGCGGGCGGCTTGGGCATTGCTCAGGAGTTGACCGTCGTCCACCGTGGACCACGCTGGATCCCAAAGCGCGCCGCCGTAAAAGACAAGACCGATGAGCAGCAATCCCAGGCGTGTTAGGAGATTGGGGTTCACGCTCGGATGGACTGGCGGATCGCCGGCGTCATGATCAGCCGGCTTTGCGACAGAGCAGGCAGATGTTGATCATCACGCCCCGCAACGCTTGCAGATGATTGTCGCACCAGGTGGAGAGGCCATGCAGGGGCAGTTGAAACGGAAACAAGTGCAGGCCTTTCTCTTGCTCCAGAACCAGCCCCTGATCCGCCAGCGTCCTGCGCAGGTTCCCCCATGAACTGAAGTTCTCCAGCCCATTAAACGGGCGCAGCTTCAGCCGCGTGGCCAGCCGCACGACGGGCGCCCACACTTGATTGGGCGTGCTAAAGGACAGGCGGCCACCCGGGCGCAGGACGCGGGCCATTTGCGCGACGCAGCCAGCCGGGTCCGGCGTGTGTTCGATGCACTCGGAAGACACCACGACGTCAAACACGCCGCTGCCAAACCGCTCCTCCAGAGTCAGCGCATCGGCCACCACCGCCTCGCAGCCAACCCGTTGGCGCGTCCTCTGGACCAGGCCGGGGCCGATGTCGCAAGCGGTGACATGCGCCCCGCGTTGGACCAATCGCTCGCTGAAGAAACCCAGCCCGCAGCCCACGTCCAGCACCCGCTTGCCGCCGATCATCTCATCCGTCAGAAACTCATCCACCAGCACCTCCACCCGGCGGCGCGTGTCGTGGTCCGACAGTGCGCTCTGAAACCGGTCGCCAAGCAGCTCGTGGCTGTATTCTTTCTCGCCAATGGTTCTCATGCGGATGCGACCGGGTGGGTGGCTGCCGGGTATGACAGGGGATTGCTCATGCTTCTTATTGTGGAAAACACTGGCCCAAGTCGCGCAGCCGTTCAACTCCAGATTCGATGGACCAGGCGGGCATGCAGCAACCGGACACGCTCAGAGAGAGCTTGGCGGACGGTTGTCCGCCGGCCGCTCATGGCCATCGAGCCGCTCGGCCACCAGATAGAGGGGCCGTTGCCGGGTTTCTTCGTAGATGCGGGCGATGTATTCGCCGATGAGGCCGAGCACCACCAGTTGAAAGGAGCCGAAGAGCAGGAGGACGGCGATGATCGAACTCCAGCCCGGAACGGCGCGGTCGGTGAAAATCACGAGGGCGAGCACGTAGCCGAGGTAGATCATGCTGGCCAGCGCCAGGAGGCTGCCGAGGTAGAACGCCATGCGCAAGGGCAGCGTTGAGAACGAGAGAACGGCGTCCATGGCGAGACGGGCCATGCGGTGGATGGAATACTTGGTGTGACCGGCAGCGCGCGGAGGCGCCTTATAAGGCAGCGCCGTCTGCCGGTAACCCATCCAACTGACCAGGCCGCGCAGGAAACGCCTGCGTTCGGGCATCAGGCGAAGGGCGTCAACCACCTTGCGGTCGAGCAACCGGAAGTCTGCGGCGTTAGGCTCGATGTGGATGCGGCCGGCGCGGTTGATGATCCAATAAAACACTTTCGATGTGAGCCGCTTGAAGGCCGAGGCATCCGCGGTGTCCTGGCGAACGGTGTAAACCACGTCATAGCCTTCCCGCCAGCGCCGCAACAACTCGGGGACCAGCGACGGCGGATGTTGCAGGTCGGCGTCCATCGTGATCACTGCGGCGCCGGTGGCGGCTTCCAGGCCGGCCGTGAGCGCGATTTGATGGCCGAAGTTCCGGGAAAGGCGCAGAGCTTTGACCCGTGGCTCAGTCCTGCGAAGGCCTGAAAGAATCTCCCACGATCCATCGGAACTGCCGTCGTCCACGAAAATGACTTCCCAGGTGACGCTGATCCGGCTGAGGGTTTCCGAGAGCGCGGTCCACAGCAGCGGCAGCCCTTCAGCTTCGTTGAACACCGGGATCACAACTGAAACCTCGGGCGTCCGGGAGGGTGGCGGATTGGTGGCTTCTGGAGCGGACATGGTTCGCGGCGTCATCATCGCCGACTCCGGCTGTCGGGCAAGGCAAAAACAATCAGGGTTTGGCGGTTTGCAGCACGCTCTCGTAAACCGCGACCGTCTGCCGCGCCACCGCTTCCGGATGCCAGAGGCGCATCGCTTTCTCGCGCCCCGCCGCGCCCAGCCGCGCCCGCAACGGCGCGTCGGCGAGCATCCGTTCAATGGCGTCGGCCAGCGCCGCGGGATCGGCCACGGGCGCCAGCAGGCCGGTCTTGCCATCTTCCACCAGTTGCGGCAGCGAACCGGTTCGCGTAGCCACCACGGGACGGCCCACGGCCATCGCCTCGGCGGCGACGTTGCAGAACATCTCCTCCAGCGACGGCACGATCACCACGCCGGCCCGCGCCATCTCCCGCGCCACGGCGTCGGGTTTCAGGAAGCCCAAATGCTCAACGCGCGATTGCAGTCCCAACCTGGCGGTGGCGGCGCGCACGCCGGCGTCGTAATCGTCGCTGCCGCGGCCCGGCACGCCGGCACTGGCGAGTCGGGCGCCGGGGCGCGCCGCGGCGACGCGCGCGAAGGCGTCCACGAGATGGATGAGGCCCTTGCGTTCCTCGATGATGCCGACGAAGAGGAGCCGCTCCGGCTCCGGCGCCGCGGTGGTCTCGAAAAAGACGGGATTGAGCGCGTTGGGCACTTCGTGGATCACGGCCGGCGTGGCGATCTCGCGCATGGACGCCACCACGTAGTCGCTCTTGGCGATGATATGGCGGGCGCGGCGCAGGCACCAGCGTTCGATGAGCTGGATGACGCGCGTCCGGGAGAACAGCGGCGGCGGCAGATGTTGGGCGATCTTGAAGAGCATGCCCTGCAGGGTGATCACGCACGGCCGGCCGGAGGTCAGGCCCGCGAGCGCGTAGGCGTCCTCGGTGCCGTGCGCGTGGACCACGTCCGGCGCGATGTGCCGCAAAACACGGTGCATCCGGCGACGGTCAAAGAAAAACAACGTGGCCGCTCGCAGCCGGCGCGGGCAGGCGACGAAGTGCAGGTGGACGCCGTCGGTGGTGGCCTCCATGTCGCGCTCGATCTCGTCGGTCTGCGTGACGACGTGGACCTCGACCGTGCCGAGGGCGGCGAGGGCATGGGCGAGGTTGCGGACCCACGGCGCGGGATGGCGGCGCGGGTCGGCGCGGTAGCCTTCGCGGCCTTCGAGCGCCCAGGTCGGGTAGTGGGAGAGGAGGGCGACTTTCACAGTTATGACAGGGTCGTGCGCGGCAGCAAGCGGTCAGTGTTCATCGAGATAACGGCGCATCCAACATTCGAGGACCACCAGCATCCAGAGCCGGGGCCATGCGTGCGGGTTGCGGGCAAACTCCTCGCGCAGCCGGGCGACGCTGGCGGGCGCGAAGAGGCCGCGGCGGCGCACGGTGGCGTCGCTGGTGGCGTCTTCGATGCGGTCGCGCAGTTCGTTTCGCATCCAGGCCACCATGGGCAGGTGGAAAAACGCCTTCCGGCGGTGGAGGATGGCTGGCGGGACCAGGTCGGAGACGGCGGCTGCCAGCAGCGGTTTTGGATCGGTGCCGCCGAGCTTGAGATGGGCCGGCAGGCGGCAGACAAACTCCGCCAGCTTGTGGTCCACGAAGGGCGGCCGCACTTCCAGCGAGTGGGCCATGCTGACGGCGTCCATGTCGCGCAACAGCACGGGGGCCATGTAGTGCCGCAGTTCGATGCGGGAGAGAAGGTTCACCAACTCATCAATCCGGGTCTGGCCGGCGATCTTCTGAAATTCCTCGACATCTCCGAACGGTTCGCCGAGCGGCGCGGACGGGACGGCATCGCGCCGCAGGTCCGTCGCGAGCAACTCGCGCTGTTGGCCGGCGCCGAACAGCCGCCTCTGCTGCGCGTATTGTTCGGGGATCGGCAGCCGCGCCGTGTTCAGTGCTTCCAACCACGGCCAGCGCTGGCGCAGCGGCCCGAGCGGCAGGTGGGGCAGGTGGCGGGTGGCGGGAAAGCGCGCGCGCAACGCCATCGCGCGGGCCATGTTCAGGACGTGCGGGTAGCCCACGAACAACTCGTCCCCGCCCAGGCCGGAGAGCGCGACGGTCACCGTCTGGCGCGCCACTTTGCTGACGAGGTAGCTGTTCAGCCCGTCAACACTCGGCTGGTCGAGGTGCCAGATGAAGCGGTCAAAGTCGTGCGCCACTTCCGCGCCCGAAATGACCGCCTCGGTGTGGTCGCAGCCAAAGTGGTCGGAGGCGATCCGGGCGTAGCCGGACTCGTCGAGCGCGCGGCCTTCGCTGCCGTAGCGGATGCAGAACGTGCGGATCGGCTGGTCCACCAACCGGCTCATCAGGCCGACGATGACGGTGGAATCCAGCCCGCCGCTGAGGAACGCGCCGAGCGGCACGTCGCTGATCATGTGCTGGCGGATGGCTTCCTCCAGCAGGGCGCGCACCTGCTGGCGCGCCTCCTCGAACTCGCGCTGCGGGTCGCCGCCGCCGAGACGGATCGTGTCCTGCGGGATTTGCCAGTAGGTGTCCACACGCGGTGTCTGGCCCGGCTCCACTGTCAGCATCGCGCCCGCGCGCAACCGATAGACGCCTTGGATGATCGTCAGGGGCGCTGGCACGTGGCTGAACGACAGGCAGCAGTCGAGGCTGTCCGGGTCCAGCCGGCGCTCGATGAGGCCGCTGGCGAGCATCGCCTTCAACTCGGAGGCGAAGATCAGCCGCCCGTCGCGCCAGGCCCAATACAGCGGCTTGATGCCGAGCCGGTCGCGGGCGAGCCAGAGCCGGCCGCGCCGGCAGTCCCAGATCGCGAAGGCGAACATGCCGCGCAGCTTCTCCACGCAGCGCACTCCCCATTCCTCGTAGGCGTGGAGGATCACCTCGGTGTCCGTGTCGCTTTGGAACTGGTGTTTCGTCTTCAGCTCCTCGCGCAGCTCGCGGTAGTTGTAGATCTCGCCGTTGAAGACGATGCAGGCCGAGCGGTCCTCGTTGAACATCGGCTGATGGCCGCGCGCCGAGAGGTCAATGATGCTCAGCCGGCGGAACCCCAGCGAGAGCGCGGGACGCTCCGGCAGGCCGCCCGACGCCGGTTGGGCGGGAAAAAGTTCGATGCCTTCGTCGTCCGGGCCGCGATGCATCATGGCGGCGGCCATGTCCTGCGTCCGCCCGCGGTCTGCCAGACCCAGAATGCCTGCGATGCCACACATGGGTCAGCTTTCCCCTTTGGCGCGGCATCGGGCGATCAGTTCCTTGTCCAGATGGCCGCAGTAGAGAGTTCGCGGCAGGCGCACCAGGTTCCACGCGATGGCCGACAGGGCCAGCAGGGCGTTCACAGGCAACGAGGACGGCCGGTAGCGCTTGAACGTGTAATCCACCTCAAAGTGAAGCTTCAGCCATGGGTTGCAGGCGCGGTTGAGCACGGTGACACACATGCGAACCCCTGCAGCGATGCCAAGCAGTTTGAAGGTGAATCGGATTGAGCTGCGCATCTGGAGGTAGCAACGTCGCAGGGGCGTGCGAAGCATCGTGGCCTCGGCGAGGTGCCAGACGGGCGCGTTGATTTCCGCCATCCGCCAGCCGGCTTGCGTTGCACGATGCTCCCAGTCGGTTTCCTCCGCGTAATTCACATAGTCTTCGTCCAGCAGGCCGATGGCGCGGAACACCTCACTGTCACAGAGCATCGCGCAGCCAACGATGTGTCGGATGGGGTCGCCCCGCAACGGGGCCATGTGCCGGCAGGTGGTTTCGAAGGCGGGCCGTGTGCGGTCCTGGTTGAAGAGTTGGAACCCGACGATGCCGTGGTCAGGGTGGGCCTGTGCGAACTCCACGGCCCGACGGATCCAGCTCGGATGCGGTTCTATGTCGTTATTGGCCAGCGCAATGTAACGGTGGCCCTTTTCCAACGCGTAGCGGATGCCGATGTTGTTGCCGCCGGGCCAGCCACGGTTGACCGGTGTGTGCAGGACGGTGACTTGCGGCCAGCGCGCGCGCAACCAGCCGCGGGAATCGTCGCTGGAGGCGTTGTCCACCACCACGACCTCCAGCGGCGCGTAATCGGTCTTCATGATTGGCGGCAGGAACCGGCCAAGCAGCCGGCGGCCGTTGTAGTTCAACACGATGATGCAGACGGAGGGCAAAACAGCCGCTGCTGCGGGCGACGGGGACGGCGACGTGGCGGAGGCCGGAGCGTCAGGGGTCATAGCAGCAGCGCCTTCAAGTGCTCGCACATGGCCGCGCCGCGATCCTCGCGGGCGAGAGCGAACTCAATGAACCTCTTGCATGGCCCGACCAATTGCCGATATCGCGCAGGCCGCCGACAATCGCCTTTTCCGCCACGAACTGGGGGGCCGGTTTGTTCACGATCGGCAGCATCTCCTTCGGCTGCGACTTGGTTGCCGGCAGAAAATGGGTTCTCGAACCAACGGCTGGGATGGCGTCTTTTCTGGCCGAGCACATAAACAAGTTCTAGAAGCTGCCGCTGGACATGGCAAGCGCGAAGCCGCAGCCGCCACGAGATTGACGCCGGTGCAGCCGCCATGATAGGAGAGAAAGACATGCGTGTCTTGGTTTCCGGTCATCACGGTTACATCGGGTCGGTCCTCATGCCTTTGCTGGCGAAGGCAGGCCACGACGCGGTGGGGTTGGATTGCTTCTATTTCGAGGGATGCACGCTCGGGCAGGAGTGCGGCGGTTTCCCGGTCATCCGCAAAGACCTGCGCGACATGCCGGCGGGGGATTTGGCCGGCTTCGACGCGGTCATCCATCTGGCGGCTCTCTCCAATGACCCGCTCGGCGACTTGAAATCCGATTGGACCTATGACATCAACCACATCGGCTCATTGCGATTGGCCCGGTTGGCCAAGGAAGCGGGGGCGCGCCGGTTTTTGTTTTCATCTTCGTGCAGCATGTATGGCGCAAACACCAGCGACGATTTGCTGGCCGAGTCGTCGCCGTTGAACCCACTGACGGCCTACGCGATCTCAAAGGCGCGCTTGGAGGGCGACCTGGCGAAACTCGCCGACGACCGTTTTTCGCCGGTTTATCTGCGCAACTCCACCGCTTACGGCGTCTCGCCGCGGCTGCGGCTGGACATCGTGCTCAACAACCTCGTGGCGTGGGCGTTCACCACCGGCAAGGTCAGGATCATGAGCGACGGCACGCCGTGGCGGCCCATTGTGCACATCGAGGACATCAGCCGAGCGTTCATCGCACTGATGGAGGCGCCGCGGGAGTTGGTCCACAACCAAGCCTTCAACATCGGCCGCAATGACGAGAACTACCAGGTCCGCGACCTGGCCGGGTTCGTCAAGGAAACCGTGCCAGGCTGCGAGATCGAATACGCCGGCAAGGGCGGCCCCGACCCGCGGAACTACCGGGTGGACTTCACCAAGCTCGCGCGCACTTTCCCCAACCTTAAACTCCAGTGGACTGCGCGCTGCGGCGCGCAGCAACTTTACGAGGCCTACAAGGCGGCGGGCCTGACTGCCGCGGAATTGCAAGGCCGCCGGTTCATCCGGCTCAACCATCTCAAGCACCTGCTGGACGAGGGCCGGCTTGACGACACGCTGCGCTTCAGGTGACCCGGCGCAACGCTGGCCGGGCCACGGACGTGAAAGCAGTCACCTGCAAGGACACCGATGAAATTCACCCAGACCGAACTCGCTGGCGCATGGATCATTGACCTGGAGCCGCTCAAGGATTCGCGGGGCTTCTTCTCGCGCTCCTTCTGCCAGAAGGAATTTGCCCAGCACGGCCTGCAAACCGTGTATGTGCAGACGAACACCTCCTGGAATGAAAAGCGTGGCACGCTGCGCGGCATGCACTACCAGCGCCCGCCGCATGCCGAGGTCAAGCTCGTCCGCTGCACCCGCGGCGCGATTTACGATGTCATCATTGACCTGCGGCCCGGCTCGCCGACCTATTCCAAATGGATCGGCGTCGAGTTGACCGCCGAGAACCGCCGCACGCTCTACGTGCCGGAAGGGTTCGGCCACGGCTACCAGACGCTTGCGCCGGACACCGAAGCCTTCTACATGGTCTCCGCATTCTATGCGCCGGGCGCCGAAGGCGGCGTCCGCTGGAACGACCCGCGCTTCAACATCCGCTGGCCTGTCCCCGATCCGGTCCTTTCGCCCAAAGACGCCGCGCATCCCGACTTCGTCTCATGAAAATCCTCATCACCGGCGCGGCCGGCTTTATTGGCTCACATCTTGCGCGTCTGCTCGTTCAGCAGGGCCACGAGGTTCACGCCACGCTCCTCGACGCGAACGACACGGACCGCATCCGCGACCTTCTCCCGCGGCTGCACACCGTCCTTTGCAACCTTGAACATCCCGCCGAAGTGGACGCGTGCCTGGCCTCCGTCCGTCCTGAACTGTGCATCCACCTCGCTTGGTATGCGGTGCCCGGCAAGTATCTTAATGCCGTTGAGAACTTCGGCTCGCTGGAGGCCACGCTGCATCTGGCCCGGAAACTCGCCGCGCTCGGCTGCCGCCGCTTCGTTGGCATCGGCACGTGTTTCGAGTATGAGCACGGCGGATCCGTGCTTGGCGAAAGCAGCCCGACCAAGCCTGTCAGCCTCTACGCCGCGTGCAAGCTCTCCACCGCGCTGGTGTTGGAACAGTTCGCCCGGCTCACGCCCATGCAGATCGCCTGGGTGCGGCTCTTCTACCAATACGGTCCCGACGAAGCCCCGCAGCGGCTCATGCCTCACGTCATCAACTCGCTGCTACAGGGACGGAAGGTGGAGTTGACTCCGGGCGAGCAGGTCCGCGACTTCCTCCATATCGAGGATGTGGCATCCGGCATTGCGGCCGTGGCCCACAGCGGCCTCAACGGCATCGTCAACGTCGGCTCCGGCCAGCGCGTGACGGTGCGGGAGATTGCGGAGAAAATCGCCGCGATTGTCAGTCGCCCCGACCTGCTGGCCATCGGCGCGCGCCCTTACGCGCCCAACGATCCGATGTTCATCCTCGCCGACAACTCCCGTCTCCGGCAAAACACGAACTGGCGTCCCCGCTACGACCTCGACGCCGGCTTGCGGCAAACTGTCGAGTGGTGGAAGGCCCGGCTGCCCGGCTGAGCCGCGCCCGCGGTCATTTCTTCCAGACGCGCCACGGCGCCTGGCCGCCGGCCCAGAGCTTGTTCAGCAGTTCATACTCGCGGAACGTGTCCATCGGCTGCCAGAACCCGTCGTGCGGATACACCATCAACTGGCCGTCCTTCGCGCAGCGCCGCAGCGGCTCCTGTTCCAGGATGCAACCAGTGTCCGTGGACAGGTAGCGCAGGAAATCCGGCTCGAAAACGAAGAAGCCGCCGTTGATCAAGCCGGCGCTGATCTGCTGGGGCTTCTCGCGGAATTCCACCACCTGGCCCGCGCGGATGCGCATCTCGCCGAAACGTGATGGCGGGCGCACACCGGTCACTGTTGCCAGCTTGCCGTGCGACCGATGGAACGCCAGCAGCTCGCGAATGTTCACGCTGCCCAGGCCGTCGCCATAGGTGCAGAGGAACGTCGTGTCGCCGAGGTGCTTGGCGACGCGGGCAACCCGCGCGCCGGTCATCGTCTCCGGCCCGGTATCGGCCAGCGTCACGCGCCAGTTCTCGATCTCTTCGCGGCCATAGTAAGTCACCTTCGGCTTCGCGCCGAGTTGGATGGTGAAGTCGCTGTTGGCTGCGTGGTAGCCGAGAAAAAACTCGCGGATGACATGGCCCTTGTAGCCGAGACAGAGCACGAAGTCGTTAAAGCCGTAGTGGCTGTAGATCTTCATGATGTGCCAGAGAACGGGCCGGCCGCCGACTTCCACCATCGGTTTTGGGCGATATTCGGTTTCTTCACGCAGGCGCGTGCCCAGACCTCCGCAGAG
>JACRKA010000389.1 GCA_016219905.1 Verrucomicrobiota bacterium | reverse complement strand
GCGCTCGGCATCCCACCGGACGAACAGGATATCCTCAAACTTGTCCGCCGCTCGAAATCACCTGCGGTTCGCGCATACCTTGTCTTGATGGTGGTCGTGCTCGCGCCTGTTGCCGAGGAGGGTATTTTCCGTGGGTTTATCTACCCAGTCGTCAAACGTCATGTCGGTCTTGTAAAGGCACTCGTGATTGTTTCTTTGCTGTTTGCCGCAGCCCACCAGAACGTCGGAGCCTTTGGACCCTTGGTCGTGCTGGCCCTGCTGCTGGGCCTCGCCTACGAGGTCACCGGCAACCTCATCGTGCCCATCGCCATCCACAGCCTCTTCAACCTCACCAACCTCGTGGTGCTCATCTTTTTTGTCGAGCAGTGAAAACTCTCCGTCAGATTGGCGAGCGCGGTCTCATCCAGCGGCTCCAGCGATTGCTCCCGCGCGGGCAAGGCGTCGTCGTCGGCATCGGCGACGATTGCGCAGCCCTGCGCTTCGGTGCCGGCGGCAAACACGGCGACCTGCTCCTGCTGAAAACCGACGCTGTCGTCGAGGGCGTTCATTTCGCCCGTCGCGCCACGCCACGGCAGATCGGCTGGAAGGCCATGGCCCGCGCGCTCAGCGACATCGCCGCAATGGCCGGCCGGCCGCGATGGGCGCTCGTGACGGCGGGCCTGCGCGAGGGCTTGCCCGTGCGCTTCGTTGAGGACATCTACCGCGGCATGGCAGCCGTCGCGCGCGAGTTCGGCGTCGCCATCGTCGGCGGTGAGACGGTGCGGACGCGCGGCCCGCTCTGGCTGAGCATCGCGCTGGCGGGCGAGGCCGGCCGGCGCGCGATGCGGCTCCGCTCCGGGGCGCGCGTGGGCGATGCGATCTTCGTCACCGGCTCGCTCGGCGGCTCCATCGCGGGCAAACACTTAGCCTTCACCCCGCGCATCCGCGAGGCGCAATGGCTCGCGCGGCGCGGTTTCGTCCGCGCGATGATTGACATCAGCGATGGCCTCGTGCGCGACCTCGGCCACGTCTGCCGCGAGAGCCGCGTCGGCGCGCGGCTCATGGTTTCGGCCATCCCGATCGCCCCCGCTGCCGGCGGCTCGCTGGCCCGGGCGCTCGGCGATGGCGAGGATTTCGAACTGCTTTTCACCACGCCAGCCCGTGACGCGGAGCGACTGATGCGAGCGTGGCAGCGCGCGTTTCCCCGGCTTTCGTTGACGCAGATCGGCATCATCACTCGCGCCAAAGGCATCCGGTTGCGGGATGACACCGGCCAATCCCGCCCGCTCCATGAAAACGGCTACGACCACTTCACCCCATCTCACGCGTAGCGTCGAGGAGACCGTCGCGCTCGGCGAACGGCTCGCGGCGTCGTTGCCGCCGGGCACGGTCGTCGCGCTGACGGGTGAGCTGGGCGCGGGCAAGACGGCGCTGACCAAGGGCCTCGCGCGCGGCCTCGGCGTGACCGAGCCGATCACCAGCCCGACGTTCACGCTGGTGGCCGAGCATCCGGCGCGCGACGGCCGGTGGCTTTATCATGTGGACCTCTACCGGCTCGACGCGCCGCAGCAGGCGGTCGAGATCGGCATCGAGGAGGAACTCGCGCCGGATGGTTGGACGATCATCGAATGGGCCGAGCGCCTCGGCGACCTGCTGCCGCCCGGCTCGGTGCGAATCCAGATCGGGATTCTTGGCGAGAACGAACGAAGGATCACTGTCGCATGATCACGCTCGCCCTTGAAACCTCCGGTCCGGTCGGTTCCGTCGCGCTCCGCCGCGGCGGGCTATTGCTGGGTGAACGCGTGCTCGACACGCGCGAGCAACACTCGTCGCTGCTGCTGCCAACAGTGGACGCGCTGTTGCGCGAACACGGGCTGGCGCCGCGCGACGTGGAGCTTTGGGCGGTGGGCCTCGGGCCGGGCAGCTACACCGGCATCCGCGTCGGCATCGCAGCAGCGAAAGGTTTTGCGTTCGCCACGGGCCGGCCGCTGGCGGGCGCGGGCAGCGTCGAGGCGCTGGCGCTGGAACGCGGCCGCGACGGCGCGGTGGCGGTGATTGTGGACGCGCGGCGGGGTGAGTTCTATTTCTCGCTGACCGCAGCGGGCAAGACAGCCGTGCCGTTGCAGATCGTCGCGCTGGATGCGTTGCCAGGATTGGTCACGCAGCCCACGCTGTTCATCGGACCGGAGATCAAGCGATACGAGCCGCAGATCGCGGCGCGGCTCGGCGGGCTGGCAGCA
Organism: Verrucomicrobiota bacterium; assembly: GCA_016219905.1. GTDB lineage: Bacteria > Verrucomicrobiota > Verrucomicrobiia > CAIQCK01 > CAIQCK01 > JACRKA01. The sequence continues at coordinate 20,208 of JACRKA010000389.1, read as the reverse complement.
TTTCCACCAGTGGACGTGCATCCGCGCGCGGCGTTCGTGGCCGAGCTGACGGAGAAGAAGTTTGCCGCGCAGGGCCGCGGCGATGAGAAGATCGAGCCGATTTACCTGAGGCAGACGACGTTTGTGAAGTGGAAGGGGTGATGGAGCGGTGGAGTCATGGAGTAATGGGATTGATTGATTTCATCCATTTACCCAATACTCCACCACTCCAATACTCCATTACTCCAGTCATTGATGAACCCGACCGAACTCTATCGCACCTGGGTCGAAGTCAGCTTCGACGCGTTGCGGGGCAACCTGGCTTGGATCCGCCAGCGCGTCGGGCGGCGCGTGAAGATCATGGCGGTGGTGAAGGCCGACGCTTACGGACACGGCTTGCCGCAGATCGCCGGCGCGCTGATGCAGGGCGGCGTGGACATCTTTGGCGTCGCGAACCTTCATGAGGCGCTCGGCGTGCGCGCGGTGGGCGCGGGCTGGCCGATCCTGCTGCTCAGCGCGAGCCTGCCGGCCGAGGTCGAGGCGATTGTCCGGAACAACATCATGCCGACGCTCAGCTCGCTGGACGAGGCGCGCTGGTTTCAGCGCGAGGCGGCCCGTCAGAAGAAAACGCTGCCGGTCCACGTGAAGGTGGACACGGGCATGGGCCGGCTGGGTTTCTGGCACGAGGAGGCGGTCGTGCCGGTCCGCCGCATCGCCGTGATGAAAAACCTGCGGCTGCAGGGCATCTACACGCATTTCCCGTCGGCGGAGGATGACGTGGAGTTCTCGATGGCGCAGGTCGGCAGGTTCCGCGCGTTGCTGAAGCGGCTGGGGCTGCGCGTGCCGCTCCGCCATGCCGACAACTCGGCGGCGCTGCTGAACGTGCGCGGCAAGTCGAATCTCCTCGGCCCGCTCTTCAACGTCGTGCGGCCCGGCCTGCTGATGTATGGCATCGTCCCGCCGGGGCTGCCGTCCGTGCCGCAAGTCCAGCCGACGCTGAGTTTCAAGAGCCGCGTCAGTTTCCTCAAGCGCGTCGCCGCGGGCCGCAGCATCAGCTACGGCCGCACCTACACGGCCGACCGGCCGATGCGCGTCGCGGTCGTGGCGGCGGGCTACGGCGACGGCTACTCGCGCGACCTCTCCAACCGCGCCGAGGTGCTCATCGGCGGCCGGCGCTGCCGCGTGCTCGGTCGCGTGACGATGGACCAGACGATCGTGGACGCGGGCGACCCGGCATTGAACGATTTGCGGGTCGGCGAGGAGGTCGTGCTGTTGGGCCGGCAGGGCGGCGACGAGATCACGGTGACGGAACTGGCGTCGCGCGCGGGAACGATTCCGTGGGAGATGCTGACGGCGATCACCAAGCGGGTGCCGCGGGTTTACACCGGCGCGACGAGCGCGTGAGGGAAGAGGATTGGAGTGTTGGAGTGTTGGAGTGTTGGAGTGTTGGGTGGGGCGGAGTCCTCCCAATACTCCATCACTCCACTACTCCATATTATTTACTGCCCCAGCTTGTAGAAGCCGACGCGTGCGTTGCCGGTCTCGCTGACCCAGAGCTTCTGGCCGAGGGTGTCGAACAAGACGCCGACGGGATCATCGAGGCCCTTGTCTGAGGGCTGCGGGTCGCTGGAGGTCGTGTTGGGCTGGCCGATGACCGCGATGGCGCGCAACGGGTCGGAGGCCAGGCCGTCATAGACCAGCACGCGGTGGTTGCCGGTGTCGGCGACGAACATGAGCCGGTCCGCCTCGGCGAGGGCGATGGCGGCGGGTTTCTTCAAGCCGCTGACACCGCTGGCGGACTTGATGCTCTTGAAATCCTCCTGCCCGAACACCGTGCAGGCGGCGGCCCCGGCCGACTTCGCGCCCGCGTCGAAGACCAACACCCGGTTGTTGCCCGTGTCGGCGACGTAAAGCTGGCCGGCCGCGTCCAGGGCGATGCCGGTCGGGCTTCGCAATTCACCAGCGGAGGCGCCCGGTTCGAACTGCCAGAAATCCTTCTGCCCGAACACGCCGATCGCGGCCGGGTGGCGGGCCAGTTCGGAGATGTCGAACGACACGACGCGGTTGTTGAGCGAGTCGGCGATGAACAGTTGCTGGCCGTCGCCGCTCAATGCCAGCCCGGTCGGCCCGCAAAGCCCCCGCGCGCCGGCTCGCGGCTCGCTGTAGCCGAGTCCCGTCTGGCCGATGACGTGGTCGGCCGGCTGGAACGTGCGCAATGTCCGCGTGCTGAAGAACAGGACGCGGTTGTTGAGGAAATCGCTCACCCACAGGCCGTCGCGGGCCGCGTCATAGGCGATGCCGGTCGGGTGCGCCAATCCGCAGCCGTTCGGTGTCGGGATATCCATGCCGTTGACCGCCGTCCCGTTCGCGTCAATCTGGCCGATCACCGCCAGCGGCGCGGTGCCGAGCAACCCGCCCTGGCTGCTGAAGCCATAGACGAGCACCCGGTTGTTGGCGGAGTCGCAGAGAAAAATCCGGCCGTGGACCGTGTCGAGCGCGATGGGGCCGCCGGAGAAATCCGTGACGCCCGGTGGCGGATTGCCGGGGCCGTAGCCGAGCGCGGGAGCGAGCGCGACGGCAAGGGCCACGGCGAGAATTTGAAGGCGCGAACTCATTCGCTGTTGAACACGTCAGTGTGCCGAAGTCTAGGAGGCGGGACGGGGGCGGTCAAGGGCCGTGACGACCTCACGGGAACTTGAGCCGCACGGCGAGCCGGCCCTTCTTGATGACCGTGCCTTCGCTGTAGGCCCAGCCGGCGTGGCTGCTGTGGATGGTGTTGTCCATCGGCGTCTCGGCCCAGCCTTTGCCGAGGATGTTCACCGCCAGAGCGAACCGGCTGATCTTGAAATTGTCGCCGCCGCGATTGATCAGCACGACTTCGTTGTCCTGTTGAAGCAACTGGCGCGCGTCGCGCGGCAGGTCGAGCACGATCTCCTGCCACTGGTCCACGTCGCCTTTGTTCGCGGGCAGGTTGCCGAGCACGACGCCGTTGAACGACAACGGCTTGTCGTTATAGGGCGGCTGCGCATTGCTGCCGAAGATCCGCAGGTGCAGCTTCGCCTCCGTGGCGCGCGGGAGGTCGGCTGCGGTGACCAGCGTGCGGGGCGGCTTCGCTATCGGCAACGGCCCGGGCGCGGCGATGGGCACGGTCAGGCGCGAGAACTCGATGCCGAACGGCGCTTCGTCGGCCGGCTGCTCGCGCATGACTTCGAGCCACTCGGAAAGTTTGCGCTCGCCCGAGATGAACAGGCCGGCGCCCGCGTCGAAGGCCAGCTCGATGTCGTTCTTGCCGGGCGCGAGCGGCAGCAGGTAGGCGGCCCAATCGCTTGTGGGCACCTTCTTCGCGTGGGCGGACTGGCCGTTGAGCATGGCATTCATCACCAACGTCTGCGCCGGGCCTTCGACGACGGCGATGAACCGCGCGCGCGTCGCGTCGTGATTGGCGTCCACGGTGAGCCTGAGCAACGCGGCGTCGCCGCTGAACCTCACCTCCGGCGCGGGCAACGGCGGCTCGACGCGCCCGGTCGGCATCTCGACAGTCTGGACGATCACCGTGCCAAGACCGTGGACGGTGACGGAGCGGCCGGCGATGTCGCCGCGGCACGGGTAAAGTTGCGCGAGTTGTCTGCCGGCGGGCACGTTGAGTTCGATGGCCTGGGTCTGCGGCGCGGGGTTGCGCAGCATCCAGATCGCCCGCCCGTTGCCGCGGTGCTCGATGCCGTAGAGTTCACCCTTGGCCGGATCGCCGCCGACCCACTCGCCGTGGTCGAGCACGCTCGCGTTCGCGTTGGCCCACTCGATGGCTTTGTTGAGGATGATCCATTGCCGGTCGCCCAGCTCCGACGGGGTCAGGTAAAGCTCGCGCATCCGCACGCCGTAGCCGAGATAGGTCATGAGGTTGTCGCTCCACTTGTCCAGCGGCTCGTCGGGGCCGCCCAGCCGCGCGTGGCGGCCGTCGGTGACGCCGTGGGTCATCATGCGCGAGATGGGGAACAGCGGCCCGTCCCGCATCGCGGCCCGGTGGAGGACGCCGTCGCGATAGGTGACTTCCCAATCGCGCGGCTCCCACGACAGCGGGCCTTTCTCGCCGCCGTAATCGCTGCCGCCGCGCCAGATCGCGTCGGCGTGTTGGAGCCACCACGGGCTGAGCCACATGCAGGAGGTGACGTTGAGGAAGACGTTCGAGTTCACCTGACGCATCCAATCAAGGATCTTGACCTGCGCGCGGACGTTGGCCTCGAAGCTGTGCCGCTCGTCGGGCAGATGGCCGTGGTTCGGCTCGGTGCACTTGAAGAAGTTGAAGTCGTGCTTGAAGTAGTTCAGCCCGTAATCGCGGAACATCTGCTGGATGCGCCCGCAGAGCGCGCCCTGGTAGTTCGGCCCGCTGAGACAATAATACTTCCCGCCCGTGGCGACCTCGAAGCCGTTGGCCGCGCCCCACTGCGTGTCGAGCTTGTAGCCGCACAACGGCATCCAGAGGCCGAGCCGCGAACCGTTCCGCTTCAGATGGTCCGCGAGCGGTTTCCAGCCTTCGGGCAGAATGGCCGGGTCGGTCTGCCAGATTGAATCGGGTTTCTGCCAACCGTCGTCCGGCACGAACGAATCGAGTTTGACGCGGAACCGGTCGAACGTTTCCCGGAACGTCTGCGTGCTCATCTCGGCGCGGCGCAGGTCATACCAGGAGTTGTAGTGCGTGGACGTGCGCGGCGGCAGGGCAGTCTTGGCCAGATACTTCGCGAAGGCCTCGCGCGCCTGGCCGGCCGGCGCGACGCCCATCACCGACCAGTCGCTGGCCCAGCCCTGCGGGCCGAGCGCGACGCCGGGATACTGCCGCAGCGCGAGCACGCCGTTGGTGTAGAGGTTGTCCGCGCCGGGAAACTCCAGCCCGGCGAACCACTCGCCATCGAACACCAGCGGCTGGCCGCGCGGCGAGGCGGCCGGCACGGTGACGCGCGCGTCGAGTTGCGCGCGCTCGACGTCCACCTCGTCGAGCGTGAGCAACTCCTCGCCGGTCTGGCGGAGCACGAGCCGTTTGCGGACCCACGGCTCGTCGGGATGCAGCACCGCCTCGACGCGCGCTTCGATGTGGTGGACTTCGTTGGACAGGAAGAAGGTGAAGCGAAGGCCGGTCTTGTTGCTGATCGTGGTGCGGACCAGCTCGAAGTCCGTGCCGGTCAGCTCGCGACCGTCGAGGAACTTGAGGCGGAAATCGGACGAGTCGAACGTCGCGCGGCGGCCCGTGAGTTTGTTGTGGAGAAACGCGCTGCCGAAACGGCCGCCGTTGGATTCGAAGCTGCGGTCGAGGAAACGGTTGGTGACCGAGAGCAGGTCGGCGCGAACCACAAGCCCGCCGCCGGCCAGCAGGCCGCAGCAGAGCGCCACGCGCGCGATGACAGCAGTTCCTTGAAACATCGGCCTGCGGATGTTGGCCAAACCGCCGCGCTACGGCGAGAGAATTCTTGATAGAGGCAAAAGGCGGCAGAGCGACAATTCAAGAAGGTGGGGCGAGGCTCTGCCCAGTCGTTCGCGCCTTTCCAGTCCGGTCAGTCTTTCGCTCGACTATATGCAAAGACGGGACCGCCTGTCGCCCGTCTCGCCGCCACTGCAAAGCCGTCGTAAGTCCTCGACGCAGCCAGGCGCGGCCAGGCGCGGCCATTGACACGCCGCCACCTGTCTGGCAGCCTCCGCTTGAAATACTGAGTCGGCCTGCTTCTCGAGAAGCCCGCCGAGTTCAGGTGGATGATAATGTTATGCGCAGAGGATTGAAGACGATCATGATAACCGGTTTTGTCGGCATGGCAGCCGGTTTGTTGGTGATGGTCGGTCCCGGCGATGTGATGCATCATCAGCTTCACAAGTGGAACATCAGGCCATACTTCAAGCGTTGCTGCTGTGCGAACGCCGACCATTCTAAGTGCGCATGGAATGACCATTTCGGCAAGAGTTGGTCGGCACATCATCCGGGCATTTCGCTCGCCGGTTTTCTCGTGGCTGCGTTCTCTGCCAGCACAGCAGGTCTTGCTTGGGGCTTGTTGAGGAGAGCGTCTTGAGTTCAGGGCAATAACCCTCCAATGAGCTGAATAGGAGGGATCGCGACTGGGTTACATCCTGCCGCCAAGTGCTTGCAATCGCGCCGCGGCTCCGATTGGATTCGGCGCCACCGCCATGAGCTTCACTGTTCTCCGCCAGTTCCTCGCGCTCGCGCTTCTCGCGACCGCCGCTCTTGCTGCCGAGTCGAAGTCCGCCGCAATCCCGTGGAACCTGCGCGCCCTGTCGAAGCCGCCAGCGACGCATCCCGCGCCGGGGTTCGAGACCAACGGTGTGCGCGCGGTGTTTTTCGATGGCCTGCCGTGGAAGGGCCAGCCGACGCGCGTGTTCGCGTGGATCGGCCTGCCGGAGCGCAAGCCGGGCCAGAAAGTCCCCGGCATGGTGCTGGTCCACGGCGGCGGCGGCACGGCGTTCGCCTCGTGGGTGAAGCTCTGGACCTCGCGCGGCTACGCGGCCATCGCGATGGACACCTGCGGCGCGGTGCCGCGAGGTTCCTACGGCAAGTGGCAGCGCCACGACGCGGGCGGACCGCCGGGCTGGGGCGGGTCCGATCAGATTGACGAGCCGATGGAAGACCAGTGGACGTATCACGCCGTCGCAGACGCCCTCCTCGCGCACTCGCTGCTTCGCTCGATGCCGGTGGTGGACGCCTCGCGCATCGGGTTGACGGGCATCTCGTGGGGCGGCTACCTGACGTGCATCATCGCCGGCGTGGACGACCGGTTCCGGTTCGCCGTGCCGGTCTATGGCTGCGGCTTCCTCGGCGACAACTCGACGTGGCTGCCGCAGTTCGAGAAGATGGGCAAGGAGAAGGCCGCGCAGTGGCTGAAGCTGTGGGACCCGTCGAGCTATCTGGGCCGCGCGAAGATGCCGTTCCTGTGGGTCACCGGCACGAACGACTTCGCTTATCCGATGGACTCACTCCAGAAATCGTATCGCCTGCCGCGTGGCTCGCGGACGGTCTGCCTCCGCGTGCGGATGCCGCACGGCCACGGCGCGGCCGGCGAGCAGCCGAAGGAGATCCACGCCTTCGCCGACGCCATCCTCCGGAAAGGCGCGCCGCTGGCGCGCGTCACCCGCCAGAGTTGCGCGGGAGGAAAACTGGAGGTCGCTTTCGAGTCGCGCTCGCCGGTGGTGAAGGCGGAGTTGAACTTCACGAAAGACTCCGGTGTATGGAAGGATCGCAAATGGGAAACCATGCCGGCCGAACTCGACGCGCCAAAACACAAAGCCGCCGCGACGGTTCCCGCCGGCGCGACCGTGTTCTACCTGAACCTCACCGATGAGCGCGGCCTGGTCGTCAGCAGCGAGCATGTTGTTGCCAAGTGATGCCGCTCTGAGCCAATAATAATTGGTGTTTGACCGTTATGGGTGTTGTCGTCAGGGTTTGATGGCGGCGGACGGAAACGAGCCGAACAAGGAAAGGGTTAGCATGAGAAAGATGACACTACATGCAACCGCGCAACTCGCGCTGCTTACGGCGACGGGCGCGGTCGGGCAGGCGCAAGACGCCAACCTGGCCAGCGCGCTTCAGACCTCCTACGAGGCCGAAGCCAAGGGCGACTATCCGGCGGCGATCAAGCCGCTGGAGGGCGTCGGCGCGGCCAACAAGGCGAATTACATCACGCAATTGCGCCTGGGCTGGCTCTACTACTGCTCGAAAGACTGGAGCAAGAGCACCACGCACTACAACACGGCCATCGAACTGGCGCCGTTCGCCATCGAGCCGCTGCTGGGCTTGATGTTGCCGCAGATGGCCGCCGGCAAGAACGACGACGCGCTGCGCACGGCGCAGTTGGCGGTGCGGCTGGACCCGAACAATTATACCGCCCTGTCACGCACAGCCTGGCTGGCCTATCTCCGCCAGGATTACCGGGCCGCCACCTCCACGTATCGCAAACTGGTGGCGTTGTATCCCACCGACACGGAGATGCTGCTCGGGCTGGGCTTCTCACTCAAGCTGTCGGGCAATGCACCCGAGGCGATGCAATACTTCCGGACGGTGTTGCTGCTCAGCCCGAACAATCCCCGCGCCAAGCAGGGCCTCGGCGAAGATGCCGGCGGTGGTGTGGGGGGTGGCGGAGGGGACAGGCCGGGGCCTCCGCGCGGCGAGCGTCCGCCGTTCCGGCCGCGCGGGAAGTTCTGACACGAGTCATCACGCGGGGCCGCCATGACACAACCATCTCCAATGGCGTTCAGCAACGAGGCGATTCGCCCCTGCCCGGCATCAGCAAACCGGGGAAAGCGTCGGCATGAACAAGCGTAGCATTTGGTTCATCATCGGGATCCTCTCGCTTGCGACTGCGGGTGGCGGCGCATGCGCGCAGGACAGCGGTCTGGCGGCTGCGTTACAGGCCTCCTACGCCGCCGAAGCGAATAACAATTACGCCGCTGCGATCATGTCGTTGCGCTCGGCGGGCGCCAGTGCCACGACGAACTATCTCGCGCAGGCCCGCTTCGGCTGGCTCCATTACTGCAATCAGGAATGGGAGGAGAGTGTCAGCCGTTACTCCAAGGCCATCCGGATCGCGCCCGCGGCGATTGAGCCGCAACTCGGCATCATGCTGCCCTTGATGGCGCTCGGGAAGAACGACGAAGCCATGCGCACCGCCCAGGCTGTGTTGAAACAAGACCCCAACAACTACACGGCGCTCTCGCGGACGGCGTGGCTGCTCTACCTGCGCCAGGATTATCGCAAAGCCGCCGCCATTTACCGCCAGCTCTCAACCTGGTATCCAAGCGATGCGGAGATGCTGCTCGGCCTCGGCTATGCCCTCAAGGCCGTGGGGGACAAGGAAGCCGCGCAATGTTTCCAGATGGTGTTGTTACTGCGTCCGAACAATCAACTGGCCCTCGACGGGCTGTCCGCTGGCAACCAACGCCGCGCTCGCGGGCAGTGAGCGCCATCAGGAACCAGTCACCATGCAACGGCTCTCCCACCTGGCCCTCAACGACGAAGGGTTCGTCTTCGACCCGACCACCGGCGACAGTTTCCAGGTCAGCCAGACCGGCCTGGCCATCCTCGGCGCGCTCCGCGACGGCAAGGGCGATGACGAGATCGCGCAGTCGCTGGTGAAAAAATACGAGGTGACGCTGGAGGACGCCAAACGCGACGTGGCGGACTTCCGCGGCCAGTTGAAAACGGTCGGCCTGGCCTGAGACACGCGATGGACAAGCTTTTCATCGGCGTGTCGGGCATCAACGCCGTGGACAACCCCGGCCCCGGCATCGGCGTGGCGCGCAGCCTCAGGGAAGACAGCGGCCTCGACGTGAGCATCGTCGGGCTGGCCTACGACGCGATGGAGCCGGGCATCTTCATGGACTGGGTCGTGGACAAGTCGTTCATCATGCCCTACCCGTCGGGCGGCGGTGAGGCGTTCATCCAACGGCTGCTTTACATCAAGGAGAGCCACGGACTGGACTTCGTCATCCCCAACCTCGACGTCGAACTGCCGCTCTACATCCAGTGCGCGCGGACGCTGGAGGACGCCGGCATCCGCACGTTCCTGCCGGACATGGAGCAGTTCAAGCTGCGCGGCAAGGACCGGCTGATCGAGATCGCGAAAAAGATCGGCATCGCCCTGCCGCGCACCAAGGTCGTCAACTCGCTCGACGAACTCTCGCGCGCTGTCACCGAGATCGGCCTGCCGGTGATGGTGAAAGGCAGTTTCTACAAGGCCCACCGCGCCTACACGACGCAGGAGGCGACGGCCCACTACCACGCGCTGGTGGCCGAGTGGGGTTATCCGGTCATCGTCCAGCAGGTCGTCACCGGTGACGAACTGAACGTGGTCGGCCTCGGCGACGGCGACGGCCGCTCTCTCGGCTCGGTCGGCATCAAGAAAATGTCCATCACCGCCCTCGGCAAAATCTGGACGGGCGTGACGGTGAAGAACGAACGGATGCTCGACGCGGCGGAGCGGTTCGTGCGCGAGTTCAAGTGGCGCGGGCCGTTCGAACTGGAGTGCATCGTCAGCGGCGACCAGGTCTGGCTGGTGGAGGTCAACCCGCGGTTCCCGGCGTGGTCGTATTTCGCGACCGGCGTCGGTGTGAACCTCCCCGCGCGGCTCGTGCGCCACAGCCTCGGCCTGCCCGTGCCGCCCGCGCGCGACTACGAGGCGGGCAAATTGTTTGTCCGCTACACCGACGAACTCGTGACCGACATGGCCACGTTCCAGAAGGCCGTCACCCGCGGAGAAGCGCCATGAAACCCGCCTACGAAAAACCCGTCATCAAGAAGCTCCACACCGGCCTGATGAACAAATTCGGCCGCAGCCCGGCCTACGCGCGCAAGGTGCGCCGCGACATTGACGGCGTCGCCATCGAGGACCTCGTCGCGAAGTTCGGCTCGCCGCTCTTCGTGTATTCGGAGCGGACGATCCGGCAGCGGTATCGCGCGATGCACACAGCGTTCTCGACGCGCTACCCGAACGTCGTCTTCGGCTGGTCCTACAAGACCAACTACCTCAACGCCCTCTGCGCGTTGATGCACCAGCAAGGCTCCGTCGCCGAGGTCGTCTCGGAGATGGAATACGACAAGGCCCGCGCGCTCGGCGTGCCCGGCTCGAAGATCATCTTCAACGGCCCGCACAAATCGCCTGCCGCGCTGGAGAAGGCCGCACGCGAGGGCGCGACGATCAACCTCGACCACCTCGACGAACTCAACGACCTCGAACAGGTCGCGCACAAACTGCGCCGGCACGTCCACGTCGGCATCCGGCTCAATCTCGACGCCGGCGTCTATCCACAGTGGTCGCGGTTCGGGTTCAACCTCGAAAGCGGCCAGGCGATGGAGGCGGTCAAGCGCATCAAGAGCGGCGGCAAACTCGTGCTCAACGGCCTGCACTGCCACATCGGCACGTTCATCATGGACGCAACGGCCTACGCGCGGCAGGTGGCGAAGATGGTCGCGTTCGGCTGCGAGGTCGAGAAGGCGTTCGGGTTTGCGATCGAGAGCTACGACATCGGCGGCGGGTTCCCGTCGCGCAGCCAGCTCAAGGGCGTCTATCTGCCGCCGGAGGTCGCGCTGCCGTCCACCGACCAGTTCGCCGAGGCGATCACTCACGCGCTGTCGAAGGCGCTGCGACCGGGCGATTTTCCAAAGTTGATCCTGGAATCCGGCCGCGCGCTGGTGGACGAGGCCGGCTACCTCATCAGCACCGTCGTCGCCTCGAAGCGGCTCGTGGACGGCACGCGCGCCTATGTCGCCGACGCGGGCGTGAACCTGCTGTTCACGGCCAACTGGTATAAGTTCAACATCGAGCTGGACCGCGAGGTCGGCGGCATCAACGAGCACAGCGTCATCTACGGGCCGCTGTGCATGAACATTGACGTGGTGGACGAGGGCACGCTGCTGCCGCCATTGACGCGCGGGACGCGGCTGATCGTCTCGCCGGTGGGCGCCTACAACCACACGCAGTCCATGCAGTTCATCGAGTATCGGCCCGCGTCGGTGCTGATCGGCGGCACCGGCGAGGTGGATTTGATCCGCGAGGCGGAGGACCTCGGCGACATCACGCGGCGCGAGAAGCTGCCGAAGCGGCTGGCGGTGACGGGCGGAGGTGGGAAGTGACGGAAAGATTTCCTTGCAGCGGGGAGCGCACGCGCCTCGCGTGCGGTGTTCGGCGCCCTCGCCGAACACGTTCGGGTTTCTGCAACGGCGAACCGAGCAGTGGGCCTTACAACAGCAACCGGCCATCGGCGAGGCGCCGATGGCTGCACGCGAGGGCGCGTGCGCTCCCCTGAAACCACTGCATCGCTCCGGCCAAATTTTGATGAGCGCGCACCTCAAAGCCATCTTCAACAGCTACGCGGAGATTTTCTTCCTGCACGGCGCGCCGCTGGGCGCGGCGATCTTTGTGGTGACGCTGGCGAACCCCGGTGTGGCGCTGGCGGGCATCATCGCGGTCGTCGCGGCCTACGGCTTCGCGCGGCTGGTGAAGATGGACCAGCAATTCCTCGCGTCGGGCTACTACACCTACAACCCGCTGCTGGTCGGCCTCTCGCTCGGATTCCTGTTCAAGCTCAGCGCGCTGACGGTCTTCTTCGTCGTCTCGGCGGGCGTGCTGACGTTTCTAGTGACCGTCTTCATGGCGAACGTGTTCCAGACCTACTTGCGTCTGCCGATCCTGAGCCTGCCGTTTGTCGTGGTCAGCTCCATCGCCTATCTCGCCTCGCTGCGTTACACGAACCTGCTGGTGCGGGTGCAGCACGACACGCCGCTGCTGACGACCGACCTGGGACTGCCGTTCTGGCTGGCGGGGTTTTTCAAGGCGTTCGGCGCGATCCTGTTCGCGCCGAGCGTGGTCGTCGGCTTGCTGCTGTGCGTCGCGGTGTTGTGTTACTCGCGCATCCTGTTCCTGCTGGCGGCGCTCGGCTACTACACCGGCGCGATGATCCGCGACGCGATGTTCGGCTCGACCAGCCACGCCTTTGCCGACTTGAGCAACTTCAACTTCATCCTCATCGCGATGGCCGTCGGCGGCGTGTTCCTGGTGCCGTCGCTGACGAGCTACCTGCTGGCCGTCATCGCCGTCGCGGTCTCGACGTTGTTCGCCGACGCGATGGCCGGGTTCTGGTCGCTTTACGGCATCCCGGCGTTCACGCTGCCGTTCAACATCGTGACGCTCGGCCTGGTCTATGTGCTCAGCCTGCTGCGGCATCCGATGGTCGCCACGAGCGTCGGCCGCACGCCGGAGGAGACGCTGGAGATGTTCCTGGCCAACCGCCTGCGTTACCGTGGCCAGGACCGCACGCTCTACCTGCCGTTCGCCGGGCGATGGACAGTGTGGCAGGCATTCGACGGCCAGTGGACGCACAAGGGCAGTTGGCGCTACGCCTACGACTTCGTCATCACCGACGAGCGCGGCGAGACTCATCGTGGCGACGGCTCGAAGCTGGAGGACTACTACTGCTACAACAAACCCGTCCTCTCGCCCGTCCGCGGCCGCGTGGCGCACATCGTGGACGACCTGCCCGACAGTCCCGTGGGCGGCGCCGATGAGACCAATCGTTGGGGCAACCTCGTCATCATCCATGACGAGCGCGGGTTCTACGTGGAGCTGTCCCATCTCGCCGAAAAATCCATCCGCGTCAAGAAAGGCGACTGGGTCGAGCGCGGCACGGTGCTCGGCCTCTGTGGCAACAGCGGTTATTCGCCACAGCCGCACATCCACGTGCAGGCGCAGGCCGCCGACACGGTGGGAGACGCGACGCTGCCGTTCAGCTTCGTGAGCTACAGCGACGGCGACGAGTATCAGGCCAACAACGTGCCGGCGGAGAAGCGCGTCGTCGAGCCGCTCTATCGCGACAAGCGCCTCGATAACGCCACCAACTTCGTCCTCGACGACGAACTGTGCTACGCGGTGCGACGCGACGGGAAACCCGCCGGCGAACTGAAGCTGAAGGTGAAGATGGCGCCCGACGCGACGTTCTACTTCGAGTCCGCGCGCGGCCAGCTCTACTTCGGCAAGCACGAGAACACGTTCTACTTCTACCGCGTGGCCGGCAACGACCCGTGGCTGCGGCAGTTGTTCCTGGCGCTGCCGCGGATGCCGCTGGCCTGCCGCGACGGCCTGACGTGGCACGATTACGTGCCGGTCGGCCTGGTCGCGTCCGGACTGCGCGAAGCGGTGGTGGGTGTTCTCAGTTCCGTCTGGCCGAAGCTGGCGACGGTGAAGGTCACGCTGCGGTTCGCGAGCGACAACCGCGTCGAGTCGGTCATCGAGGCGGGTCCGCTGCGCGTCCGCAAGACCGCGAGCGTGGACCTCGACCGCGGCAAAGGCTTCGCCCGCATCAGCGTCAACGGCCTGGTGTTCGAGCGCGTTTCACAGCCAATCTCTCCCTCCCCATAGCCGCGGACGGCGTCAAGCCAAGCTACCAGTTGCAAATTTCCGGCTCTTAGTTGAGTATAAACAGCCCCGAGCGGAGACGCAGAGCTGCGCAGTGCGGCCGGTCTTTTGGGTGGGGATGGTAAGAGATCAAGAAAGGGTCAACGTGGTCAATATTACGAAATTGTATTGCGGCGAGAGCCAGCCAGCGGATGATTTGCGATACGGTCACGGCCACGGCGCGCCGCGCGCGGCGGCCGAACGCCGGCCGATTGTCGTCTGGAACATCACCCGCACCTGCAACCTCCGCTGCGTCCACTGTTATTCCGACAGTCACGCGCAGCCGTATCCCGGCGAACTGACCGGCGAACAGGCGCGCGGCGTCATTGACGACCTCGCGGCCTACGGCGTGCCGGCGTTATTGTTCTCCGGCGGCGAGCCGCTGGTGCGGCCCGACCTGTTCGACCTCATGCGCTACGCCGCCGGCAAGGGCCTGCGCCTGACGCTCTCGACCAACGGCACGCTCCTCGACCTCGACAAGGCAAAGATTTTGCGCGGGATCGGCCTGCGTTACGTCGGCATCTCCCTCGACGGCATCGGCGAGACCAACGACAAGTTCCGCGGCAAAGAGGGCGCGTTCGACGCGGCCGTGCAGGGCATGAGGAACTGCCGCGCCGTCGGCCAGAAGGTCGGCCTGCGGCTGACGCTGACCCGCCGCAACTGCCAGGACCTGCCGCAGATTTTCGATTTCATCGAGCGCGAAGGCATCGAGCGCGCCTGCTTCTACCATCTCGTCTATTCCGGCCGCGGCAACGCCGCCGACGAGTTGCAACCCGCCGAGGTGCGCCGCGCGATGGAGGTCATCCTGGAGCGGACGGAGGACTTTCACCAACGCGGGCTGGGCAAGGAAATCCTGACCGTGGACAACCACGCCGACAACGCCTACATCTACCTTCGCATGCTGGAGCGCGACCCGGCGCGCGCCGAAGAAGTCTATAAGTGGATGGCGTGGAACGGCGGCGGCGCGAACTCCTCCGGCATCGGCATCTCGAACATTGATACGCAGGGCAACGTTCATCCCGACCAGTTCTGGCAGAGCGCGACGCTCGGCAACGTCAAGCAGCGCCCGTTCAGCCAGATTTGGAGCGACAACTCCATCCCGCTGCTCGCCCAGCTCCGCAACCGCCTGCCCCTCCTGAAAGGCCGCTGCGGCGCGTGCCGGTTCAAGCCGATTTGCGGCGGCAGCTTCCGCGTCCGCGCGTTGCAGGTCTATGGCGACCCGTGGGCGCAGGATCCGGCGTGCTATCTCACCGACGAGGAGATCGGACTCGCCGCGCCCATCGAGGCCGCCGCGGGCTGACGGGCCTTCGGCTCGAAATCCGAAAGAAATCCGAAATTCGAAACATCGAAGCAACCGGAAATTCGACGCCATGACCCGTCAGCACAACACCCTCGTTTCGGCGCACGCTGTAATACCTCCGGTTTCGGATTTCGAACTTCGAGTTTGTTTCGAATTTCGAATTTCGAGTTTCGGATTTCATCTCCCATGACAGCGGCTGCCGTCACAAGAACTTCTTCCGCCAGACTGCCGTCGGGCCGCGCTGCAATCCGGCTGCATCTGGCCTCCGGCCGCCGCGTTGTCATCGCGCTCACGCCGGCGGAACTCTGGCTCCAGCTCGAATCCGGCGAGTCGTTCCATTACGACCTGAAAGGCCGGTTGCAAAAAGTCATCGGGCCGCAACGCATCCGCCAGCGCAGCCTGTCGCATCAGGTGCTCACGGCGCAGCCTTCCGACCCCGGCGCGGCGCGGCTGGCGCCCACGCGCGATGCGGCCGATGCGCTTGTGGCTGAAGCGGAGGAGCACGTCGCGCTGATCGCCCACGAATTGCAGGCGCGCTGGGCCGACATCGAGGCCGCGAAGCCGTCGAAGCCGCGCTCGCTGGAACTGATCGGGCCGCTTCTGGGGCGGGCCGCGAACTTCGACGTGCCCGCCGCGCGCCGCGACGCCGAGCGGCTTCACGCGCTTTACGGACACACGCCTTCGCTGCCCTCCGACCAGCACGACGCGCTGGCGCTTTACGCCACCGAAGGCTGTTGCGCCGAGTGCACGTTCTGCGACGCGCGCCGGCGCGGGCCGAACCGGTTGCGGACGGGCGACCAGTTCCGCCAGCACGTCCACGATGCGGTCGCCTACCACGGCGAATCGCTGCGCGCGCGCCGCTCCATCTTCCTCGGCGAAGCCAGCGCGCTGTCGGTGCCGCTCGCGGAGCTTCGCAACATCCTCGGCGTGCTGCGCGAACAGTTCGTGTTTCCGCCGTCCCGCGCCGCGCGCGTGCCGCCGCGCTGGTGGCTCGGCCACGCGGACCGGTTCGACGGTGTGGCCGGGTTCATGGACCCGACCGTGGCGCAGCAGCGCACGGCGGCGCAGTTTGCCGGGTTGCGCACGCTCGGTTTGCGCCGCGCCTACATCGGCATGGAGACCGGCGACGGTGAATTGATGCGCTGGCTGCGCAAGCCGGGCAATCCCGACGCCATCCGCCACTGCGTCAAGACGCTGAAATCGGCGCGGCTCTCGGTCGGCCTGACGGTGCTGCTCGGCGCAGGCGGCGTGAAGTTCGCCGCGGCCCACGAACGCGAAACGGCGCGGCTGCTCAACGACCTGCCGCTCGACCGCGACGACACGGTGTTCTTCTCGCCGCTGGACATTGACGCGGACGGCGGTTACGCGATGCACACGATGGCTGCCGGCATCGAGTGCCTGACCGACGCGCAGATGCGCGAGCAGGAGCGCGCCATCCGCGCGGCGCTGCGGTTCGGCGGACGGCGCGGCTCGCCCGCGCTGGCCCACTACGACGTGGAGGCGCTGGTTTACTAAGGGCCATGAAGGGAAGCCAGGACACCGCCACGCTCAACGGAGAGCGCGCCGCTGCAACGGCGCAGCAGGCGGGCATCGTCCTCGTCGGCAATCCCAACGTCGGCAAGAGCGTCCTCTTCAGCAAGCTCACCGGCAAGTTCGTCATCATCTCCAACTATCCCGGCACCACCGTCGAGATCGCCCGCGGCGAGACCCGCCTCAATGGCGAGGCGGTGGCGGTGATTGACACGCCGGGCGTGAACGAGCTGGCCTCTCGCACCGGCGACGCGCAAGTGACCTGCGACGTGCTGCGCGACCGTCCCGCCGCGACGATCGTGCAGGTGGCCGACGCGAAGAACCTCCGGCGCGCGCTGCTGCTGACACTGCAACTGGCCGAACTGGGCCGGCCGCAGATGCTCGTGCTGAACATGATGGACGAGCTGGACCGTTGCGGCGGGCGGATTGACATCCGCAAGCTCAGCGAACTGCTCGGCATCCCGGTCGTGCCGACCGTCGCGACGGCGGGCACGGGCATCCATCTGCTCCAGAAGAACGTCGCCGCAGCCCGCAAAGCCTCCGATTTCGTCGCGCACGCGGTCGTGCCGTCTGGCGACCCCGGGGCGGACTACGACCGCAATGTTGAGCGCCTGAAGCGCGTCAACGAGATCATGGGCCAGTGTTACACGCTGGACCGCCCGCGCCATCCGACGTTCGCGCAGAAACTCGGCTGGTGGGCGACCGACCCGCTGCGCGGGACGCTGCTGCTGGCGCTGGCGCTTTATTTTATGTTCTGGTTCGTCGGGTTGGTCGGCGCGGGGACGTTCGTGAACTTCTTCGAGGAGGTCGTGTTCCACCGCCACATCAGCCCGTGGGCGATCCGGGCCGTGGACGCGGTGCTACCGTTCCCGCACCAGCACGCGATGGAACCGTCGGAATACAAGCTGGAGATCCCGTTCACGCCGACGCGCGGCATCGAGCTGATGACCAGCACGCGCGAGACGCTCGCGCCGAAATACAGCCTCAGCGCGGGCGCGACGCTGTCCTGGTGGCAGCAGGCGCTGCGGTTCATCCACGACTTCCTCGTCGGCGAATACGGCGCGATCACGATGGCGTTCAGCTACGGCTTCGCGATCGTGCTGCCGATCGTGGCGACGTTCTTCCTGGTGTTCAGCCTGCTGGAGGACAGCGGCTATCTGCCGCGGCTGGCGGTGATGGTGAACCGGCTGTTTCGCGGCATGGGCCTCAACGGCAAGGCGGTGCTGCCGATGGTGCTCGGCCTCGGCTGCGACACGATGGCAACAATGACCACCCGCATCCTGGAGACCCGCAAGGAGCGCGTCATCACCACGCTGCTGCTCGCGCTGGCGGTGCCGTGCTCGGCGCAACTCGGCGTGCTGATGGCGATGATGGCGCGCATCTCGTATCCCGCGGCGGCGTTCTGGGTCCTGCTGATGGTGGGGGTGGCGTTCGCGGTCGGATGGCTCGCAGCGCGGGTGCATCCGGGCGCACGGAGCGACTTCATCATGGAACTGCCGCCGATGCGCCTGCCGCAGTTCGGCAACATCGCCATCAAGACGCTCGCGCGGCTGGAGTGGTATCTGACCGAGGTGATCCCGTTGTTCGTGCTCGGCACGGCGATCCTGTTTTTCCTCGACCGCCTCGACCTGCTCGCAAAGATGGCGCGGGTTTGCGAGCCGTTGGTGAAAGGCTGGCTGGGCCTGCCGCCGGAGACGGCCAACGCATTCCTCATCGGCTTCCTGCGGCGCGACTATGGGGCGGTGTATCTGCTCAACGCGGCGACGGGCGCGAACCCGACGCTGTCGGCGCACCAGGTGCTGGTGGCGATGGTGACGATCACGCTGTTCATGCCGTGCATCGCGACGATGTTCATGATCTCGCGCGAGCTGGGCAAGCGGACGGCGTTGTGGATCACGCTCTTCATCTTCCCGTTCGCGTTCTTCGTCGGCGGCGTCGTGCACCGGCTGCAACACGTCCTGGGGTTCTGAAATGAACAAGCCACCGCACCATTATCATCTGTGCCCGCTGTGCGGGTTCGAGTTCGAGCGGACCGAAACGCACTGCGCCGACGGCTGCCCGATGGGGAAGTTCTGCAACCTCATCCGCTGCCCGAACTGCCAATACGAGTTTCCGGCGGAGCCGCGGCTGCTCGGCTGGGTGCGCCGCTTGTTCTGCCGCGAGCCGAGCAAGGCGACGCAGCGCGAGATGGTCGGCCTCCATGAATTGGAGGTGGGCGAACAAGGCGAACTGGTCTGCCTGAGTTGCGAGCAGCATGCGCGGCGCAACGCGCTGGCGGTCTATGGCCTCGTGCCCGGCATCCGGCTGGTGCTCCAGCAGAAACGGCCGACATTTGTCCTCCGCGTCGGCGAGACCGAGCTGGCGCTGGAGTCGGACATCGCGCGCGAGATTTTTGTGAAACGCATCCCGCATGAACACGCCGCTGCGACGGCCGGCGGCGTCACCCCCGCGTGAGCCTGCGAACATTCCTGTTTCCCGATCCGCCACGCGAACTGCCCGCCGAGCGGGCGGTCCGCATCACGTTGCGCACGCTTCACATCGGCGGCGCGGGCGTGCTGCTCGGCGGCCACATCTTTGGCGTGGAAGCGCAGCGGCTGCTGGCGTGGATGTGGTTGACGGTCGGCTCCGGCGTGGCGTTCGCGGCGGTGGACCTCTACGGGAGTTTTGACTGGCTGCTGCAAGTGCGAGGCTGGCTGGTGTTGCTGAAGGTCGCGCTGGTGTGCGCGGTGCCGTTCTTGTGGGACCAGCGGGTCGGGTTGCTGCTGGTGGTGCTCTTGATCGGCTCGGTCGGCTCGCACATGCCGGGCAATTGGCGGCATTACTCGCTCCTGCGAGGCGGCGTCATCGGCCCCGACCGGCGCGGATGAAATCCTCGGAGCAACACCTCGCGCTCCACAACGCTGTTTTGCTCCAACAACTCCGGGATGCACAGGGAAGATGCGGGCGCGCGCCGTGACAGGCCCCGGCGCTTGTGCTAGCCTCGGCGGCGTGAGCAAGAAGGCGAAGGACGAGACGGACGATTTGTTCGGCGGCATCGAGCCGGCGCGGCCGAAGGTCTATACCGTCAGCGAATTGACGGGCGAGATCCGTGGCGTGCTGGAGGCGGAGATCGGCGAGGTGTGGGTCGAGGGCGAGATCTCCAACTTCCGCGCGCAAGCCAGCGGCCACATGTATTTCACGCTCAAGGACGCCGGCGCACAGCTCTCGGTGGTGATGTTCCGCAACGCTGCTGCGGGGCTGACGTTCAAGCTGGCGGACGGCTTGCAGGTGCTGGTCTTCGGCGAGATCAGCGTCTATGAGGTGCGCGGGCAATACCAGCTCATCGCGCGGCGCATCGAGCCGAAAGGCTACGGCGCGCTCCAGCTCGCGTTCGAGCAACTCAAGAAGAAGCTCGCCGCCGAGGGCCTGTTCGACGCGGCGCGCAAGAAGCCGATTCCGACGTATCCCGAACACATCGGCATC
>JACRKA010000388.1 GCA_016219905.1 Verrucomicrobiota bacterium | reverse complement strand
CGCCTACGACTACGTCACCGCGTTCGACGTCCTTGAACACGTCGAGCGCTTCCACGCCGCCTTCGGCGAACTGTTCCGTATCACGCGCCGGCAACTGTTCGTCGCCCTTCCCAACATGGCGCACCTGTTGCACCGGCTGCGCTTCGCCGCCACGGGCCACATCGGCGGCAAGTATTCCCTGCTCCCCGACCATCAAGGCGACCGTCACCGCTGGCTCACGCACTACGACGACATCGTCGGCTTCATGGAACATCAAGCCGCCACCGGGATCGCCATCCGCCAATACAACTGCCTGCTCGGCTATTCGCGCGTCGAACTGGCCATCTCCTACCTGCCGGTGCCCGCCGGCCTGAAAACCTACACAGTGCTGTTCGAAATCACCAAACCCGCCGCGCGATGAAACTCCTGGTCGTCAACTTCGAGATGAACGAGAACGCCGTCACGGTCGCCTGGCAGGCGCGCGTGGTGCGCGAGTTGGCGAAACAGTGCGAGAGCGTCGTCGTCCTCACCGACCGCGTTGGCAGCCACTCCGTGCCGGCGAATGTTTCGGTGGAGGAGTTCCGACGCCCGGCGCTGTTGCCACGGTTGGCGATGATCGCCCAGACGTGGCGTGCGTGCCGCGCGTTGCGCCCCGACGCAGTGTTCATCCACATGGCCCACTTGAAGGCGGTCCTGTTCTGGCCGGTGTTCGCGGCGCTGCGGTTGCCGGTGTTGCTCTGGTATGCCCACGGCGCGGTGACGTGGCATCTGCGGCTGGCGCACGCGTGCGTGGACCGCGTCATCAGTTCCACGCCGGAGGGATTTCACATCCCGTCGCGCAAGGCTCACTTCATCGGCCAAGGGGTGGACACCGACCTTTTCGCGCTGCGGCCCGCGAGCGCCGCCAAACGCGACCTGATCACCGTGGCGCGCATCTCGCGCAGCAAGCGGCTGGACCTGCTCATCGCGGCAATGGAGCATCTGCGCGCCGACGGGCTGCGGCTGCGGATCATCGGCGTGCCGTTGACTGACGCCGACCGCGCCTACGAAGCCGAGCTGCGAGACCGGGTCTCGCGGCTGGGGTTGCCAGTGGAGTTCGCCGGTTTCGTGCCGCTGGAGGCCCTGCCGCCTTTCTACGACGCGGCGGCGCTGCACGTGAACCTGAGCCAGACCAACAGCCTCGACAAGGCGCCACTGGAAGCGCTTGCCTGCGGCTGTCCCGTCATGACGAGCAATCCGGCGTTCCGCGCGCTGCTGGCGGATTATCCGGCGCTGGTGATCCGGGACGAGCGCCCGGAGGCGATTGCGGCACAGGTCCGCGAATTCTTCGCCCAGCGCGCGGAGTTTCCGCCAGAGAAGATGCGCGCGCTGGTCGCCGGCCGGCATGACCTGCGTTCCTACGCCGGGCGCATCCTGGAGCATCTTCGCGCGTTGAGCCGCGCGTGAGTCTGTGCTATCGCTCTGGCACCGACGACGACATCATGGAACTCTGGACGACAGGAAACGCCGCGAAACTCTACTGCCTGGACGCGATCGCCGGGATCATCCAGCAGCGCGGGCCGGCGCTCTCCATCCTCGACCTCGGCTGCGGCGATGCCTTGAACTTTGTCAAACTGCTGCGCGCCCATCCGCAACTCCATTACGCCGGTCTGGAGCCGAATCCGGCCTCCTGTGAACGGGCGCGCAAGAACCTCGCCGGGATCAACACGGACATCCGCCACGCGCCAGCGTATCGCGCCCGCGAAATCTTCGGCCGGCCGTTCGACATCGTCGTGTCGTTCAGCGTGCTGGAGCACGTCTATCGCCGGCTGGACTACCTGCGCGCGGCCAAGGCATGTCTCGCACCCGGCGGACGGGTGTTCATCAACTACGACGCCGGCCATTTTCTGGCCATGCCCGGCGAGACGGTTCGCGCGCGGCTGCGGCAGCGGCTCATCTCGCGGCTCGGCTGCCTGCTCGCCCCACTGGGCGTCGAGCGTTTCTACGAGACGTTTGTCCGCGAAGGGGATTTTCAGCGATGGCTGCGCGAGGCCGGCCTGGCCGTCGTGGAGGCCAAGTCCTTCAACACACATTCGCTGAAGCAGCTCTACAAACAAGTGCCCGATGCGCAACGGCCCGGCTACATGCAACGCTGGCTCGAGTTCGAACTGGAATTGAACCGTCTCGCTCCCGCCTACGCCGACACGATGGCCACGAGCTTTGGCACGCGCAACTTCATCCTGACACACGCCGGCTGAACCGGCCGCACCCGCCACCATGAAATCCGTCCTGCTCGTCACCGACATCTTCCCGCCCGACATCGGCGGGCCGGCGACGTTCATCCCGGCGCTGGCCGCGGCGCTCACCGCGCAGCGCCACAGCGTGACGGTCTTCTGCCGCGCCGATAACCCCGCAGTCCACGCGGCTTCGGACTGGCCGTTCCGCGTCCTGCGGATGCCGCGCCTCGGCGGCCTGCCTGGCAAACTGAAGTTGATGGCGGCACTGACGCGCGAGGTCGTGCGTCACGACATCATCTTCTCCAACGGCCTTGAACAGCCCGTCGAATGGGCCTGCCGCGCCACGAGCCGCCGCTACGCGCTCAAGGTCGTCGGCGACATGGCATGGGAACGGGCGCGCATCCGCGGCCAGACATCGCTCTCCGTGGACGACTTCCAAGCCGCCCTCAACCTCCACGGCCAGATTCTCAAGTGGCAGCGGCAACGCACATCCTCCGCCCGCCACGCGCGGCTCGTCATCACGCCAAGCGATTACCTGCGCCGGCTGGTGACCGGCTGGGGCGTGGATCCGCAAGCGGTTTTCACTGTCCTCAATGGCCTCCCACTGGACGAGTTCGACCGTTTCGCGCCCCGCCCTCGCGCCGGCGCTCTACTCGAAGTTCTCTTCGTCGGGCGCCTGGTGAACTGGAAAGGTGTGGGCCACCTTCTTCACGCCGTCGCCGAAATGCCGGACATGCGGGCCACCATCGCCGGCGACGGCCCCGAAGGCCCCGCGCTGCGGGCGCTGGCGCACAGCCTGGGCCTGCAAGGGCGGGTGGAGTTTTGCGGTTCATTGCCGGCAGCCGCGTTGCGCGAACGTTACGCGCGCGCCGACGTGCTGGCGCTGCCGTCGGAATACGAGGGTCTTTCCCACACACTGCTGGAGGCATGCGCCGCCGCCCTGCCCTGCGTGGCCGCGAACCGATGCGGCAACCCGGAGGTCATCGAGCACGAGCGCAGCGGCCTGCTGGTGCCCTACGGCGACGTGGCCCGTCTGGGCGCGGCCATCGAGCGGCTCCGCGACGACGAGCCGTTCCGGTTCACGCTCGCCGCCGGCGCGAAAGCCCGCGCCCGCGAGTTTGATTTCCGGCGGACGGTCTCGCGGACGATGGAATTGCTGCTCGCCTGAAGCCGGCAATCAAGCCGGCCGGTCAATGCCTCCGCGCGAGCCACCAGGCATAGCCCAGCGCCACCACCCGCATGCACAGCAGCGAGGCGACCGCGCCCCACAACCCCAGCCACGGCACCAGGACAAGCAGCGCACCCACTTTGATGGCCGACGTGACGACCTGGAGCCGGCGCAACGCGGAGACGGCCCGCTGCGATTCGAGGTAGGTCTGGAACATCTTCTGCGGCACCAGCGTTGCAACGCCGACGAGGGCCAGTTGCGCCAGCCCGGCCGCATGGTCGTATTTCCCGGCGAAGAGGAGGTGCAGCACCCACGGCATCAGCGCGATGCCGACGCCGACAGCCACGACGCCCAGCGCGGCCGGCCACACGAGCCGCCGCTGGAGTTTGCCGAGCATGGCGCGGTCGGCCTGACGCGAGAAGAACGGCAACGCGACGCTGCTGAAGGTGTCGCTGAGGCTGGCCAGTTGCTCCGGGATCATCACCGCGATGGCATAGGCCGCCACCGGTTCCTGTCCCAACAGCCAGAACAACGCCAAGCGGTCAATCTGCCCCGCCACCATCCCCACGACCACCGTGAGCGTCATCTGCTTCGCGTAGGCCATCATGTGCGGATCCCGCGGCCCATCCGCGGCAATCTCACGACGCGCGCGGCGGTAGAACAGGTAGTTTCCTCCAACCCCAACGACCATCAAGGCTGCCATCATCGCCCCGAAGTGCGGCCAGGTCATCGCGACGACCACTTGCACGATGGCCAGACTGAACGTGAGCAGGTTCTGGGAGATTGAAAGCTGGCTGAACCGTTGCTTGCCGATCAGGTAATAGCCGAAGCTGTTGAACGAAAAGTAGAACGGAAACGCCACCGCCAGCAGCGCGAAGCAGAACGCATACTCGTGGCCGCCGCGCACAAAATACCAGCCGGTCATCGCCAGCAACACCCCGCTGCCCGCGAGCGAGTGCCTGATCCGCACCCGCACGTATTCCACCAGCGACCCATCGTAGCCACGCGCCACGCTCTGCACCACGGCGGTCTTGCCGCCGGGCAGCGTGAAGATGCCGAGCGTCATCAGCACCGCACAGAAGAATTGGAATTCGCCGTAGGTCTTCACCGGCAGAAACCGCCCCACCAGGAAACCCGACACCAGCCAGCAGACGTTGATGGTGAGCAGCCACAAGACACCCTTGACCAAGCCGGCCGGATACCCGAATAGCGCTGGGTTGTTTGAAGAAGGCGGATTCACATGTGCGCGGCCCCACTAAACCCCAAGGCACGCGTTGAAGTCAACCCGCCAGCGGCATCCGGGGCGGATCGGAAGTGTCGGACAGTCAGCTTCTCACCTGTAGCGCCGGCATCCCTGCCAGCGATGCTCCGATGTTTTGCGAGAAGAACGCCGGCAGGGATGCCGGCGCTACAGATCCAACTGACCGACACTTCCGATCACACCCGCAGCAGCCCGCCGAATGAGGGCCGTCAAAACACGGCCGGGCTGCCACCGGTCATTTGCGGGCAATGACCAAGATGTTGCTCGTGTGTTGCCGGAAGTGGACATCGAACCGCCCCAGCAACCGCCGCCCCCACCGCGTGCCGACCAGCAGCGTGCCGCACCACGGCACCAACTTGGCCGCGGCCCTCGAGCCAGATTCTTGGGTGAAGCGTGGCATGATGTATTTTCGTTTGGGGAGATTTTATAGAGCGGTTCAACCGCTCGGCAGGGTAGCCCGGCCCGATGCCCAGTCAAACTCCTAACCGGCCCCTTTGTAGAGCTTGATCAAATCTTGGTCAGACAAAACCTGCGTTCCTTTTCTTCCCATAAAATAGTAGCCTGAAGCCGCATCAAGTGCGCCTGGTTTGTCAATCAGATAGTGGTCAAAATACTTGAGATAAAAGGATGTTAGGTGGGTGAAAATCTCAATCACCGCCCGCAGTGTTTTGGAGGTCGTGAAACTCAGTAGAAAATACTGGCAAGACCACGCCAGTGCCATGCCTGGGCCACAGACCGCTCCACTATCAATCTCGTCGAACCGACGAAACAAGCGGCGATGGCCTAAATGCGTAAAACGGGTAAAGTCATAGCGACCGCCATGGACTTGTTGCATGAAGGGCGTTTCTGCATAGACCACTCCCTGATCATTCAAAACCCGATGAATTTCTTCAACGCACCGATAGGGATCAGCCACATGTTCTAAAACGGCCTGGATAATCACTCCGTCAAATGATCCATTCTCAAACGGGATATCATGGGCATCACAGATCAGCATGATACGTGGGCCAAATGCCACATCACTCTCAACTAAATCTAAAGCGGTATTGTTTGCCAGATCTTCCATCCCTTGCCCCAGAATACTCCCGCCAAGCACCAGGATTCTGGGAGAACTCAATTGCTTGAGCAGTAAATCACTCAAACGACCGTAATTCTTACGCCCTTTGATGTTCTTGCTAAGTGTGGGGAGTAAGCGGCGGACCGTTTTCTTTAGTTTACCGTCACGGGTGCTACTGAAGAATGTTTTTCGATGTGAAACAAAGTCCTCACAAGAGAAAACGCTTGAGCGTTCGTTGATCAATACTGGAATGCCATCCACGATCGGGAACAGGGTCTGACATTCAGAATTTGTGCACTCAAACTGCGGCCCGGTGTGTTTCAGCTTGGCATGACATCTTGGACAACGCAATAACTCCTGAACGGTCGGAGAGATTCGAAGTTGTGGCTGCATACGTTCTCGAGTTTGTCCCGATCATAGCTGAAAATCGGTTGATGGCTGAAATCATTACGCGGCGTTCTTCAGACGGGCAAGACCTTTTTGATGTTGTTCCAAGGCCACGATGAGTTCGGCCAGATGCTGGTAGCCTTGGATGTGTCGGAAGCCTTTCGCGCCACGAACAACGCGGCTGCTCCCCAGCGCATAACCATCTTCGCATCCCGCCAGCGTTTAACCCGGCGCGGCCAGGTCAAGGCCGCCGCCACCTGCGCGACCGCCGCGCACGAAACACCAGCCGGTCATCGCCAGCAACACCCCGCTGCCCGCGAGCGAGTGCCTGATCCGCGCCCGCACGTATTCCACCAGCGACCCATCGTAGCCACGCGCCACGCTCTGCACCACGG
The DNA here is from genome assembly GCA_016219905.1 of Verrucomicrobiota bacterium. GTDB lineage: Bacteria > Verrucomicrobiota > Verrucomicrobiia > CAIQCK01 > CAIQCK01 > JACRKA01. The sequence continues at coordinate 13,141 of JACRKA010000388.1, read as the reverse complement.
CGGTCTTGCCGCCGGGCAACGTGAAGATGCCGAGCGTCATCAGCACCGCGCAGAAGAATTGTAATTCGCCGTAGGTCTTCACCGGCAGAAACCGCCCCACCAGGAAACCCGACACCAGCCAGCAGACGTTGATGGTGAGCAGCCACAACACACCCTTGACCGGGCCGGCCGGATATCCGAACAGCGTCGGGTCGTTTGAAGAAGGTGGATTCACACGTGCGCGCACCCACTGAAGCCCATGGCGCGGCTCCAAGTCAACGCGAGAGCGCCGACCACGCGCCCTGACCAGCATTCAGGAGCGGGGCTAAGCCGGCTTCGGGATCGCCACCCCGTAGAGGTTCATCCGGCTGATGGGCTGCCCGGCAAAACGCGCCTCGACGCGCGCGTAGCCCGGGTATAGCTGGGCGCATTCCACGTGAAGTAGTTGATATCCCGACCGCTGCAGGACATCGGCCAGTCTCTCCAAGGTGGTGGGATTGCAGTGGCCCTCGCGCTTGATCAGCTCCTGATACGTCACGCCTTTGAGAGCCAGCAAGCCGATGTCAACCAAGCGGCCATACGCTTTGACCACCTTGGTAAATGCGGCAGGAGGCAACCACCGGAGCAGGACGAGCGGCCAGTGAAGCCACACTCTGCCCAGAAAAAGATAATCGAACTGCGTCGGGCAGGTGTGGAACACCAGACAACCCGCCGCGCTGAACTGTTTGCGAATCGCTGCGAGCAGGGCGCCCATCTCATCGTCGTGCAGGTGCTCGAATATGTCGAAGCAGACGGCGATATCAATCGGCGGGAAGTCATGCGGCCACTCCGCGATATCCCCGCACACAAACTCCGCCTTCACGTTCTCTTGCCGGGCCAGTTCTCTTGCACCCGTGATGGCCGCCGGGTCGAAATCAATGCCGTAGGCGCGATAGCCCCACTTGGCGAACTCCACCGCAAAAGTCCCGATTGAGCAGCCGACGTCAACCACCGTGATGGCGGCAGGCGGCTTGCCGGCGAACCTCGGCAGGACGTGTTGCTCCACCAGGCGCCGTGCCAGTTCGATCCTCAGCTTCCAATGGGTCTGCTCCCGGTTCTTGTATTTTTCAAGTTGCTTCGCCTGATACGCCAGCCCGTATCCGTAGGACGTTTCCTTCGGTTTTTCGTCACTCATAGCCCTGCCGCACCTTCCACTCACGCAATCGTCGGTCATTTCCGGCCGACCACCAGGATGTTGCTGGTGTGCTGCCGTGCGAGACGATCCAGCCGGTTCAACAGGAGCCGGCCCGGGCGCGTATTGGCAAACGCACTGCCCCCGCGGGGCATCAGCTTGGCCAGCGACGTGGCCCAGCCGTCATACTCGATGACCTCCAGCGAACGGCAACCCTCGAAAAGAATCTCCGCGCCACGCCGGGACACCCGCCAGAAATCCTGAGCGGGCGTGTTGCCGCCCTCGTGGAACGGGTGCACCCACGGCACGCTCACCAACAGCCGTCCGCCGGAGGCGAGGACCCGTTGGATTTCCTGCGCCGCCACCCACATCTTCGGCACGTGTTCCAGCACCGAGAGACAGATGACGCCGTCAAAGTGGCCATCGGGAAAATCCAGTTTCTGCAAGTCACAAATCCCATCCACGACGCCACGCCGCGCCACTTCCTCACCCCCCGGCCCGGCGAACGCCTGGTAGTTGCCGTGGAAAAGACCGGCGAACGGCGCGAGCGCCTTGTTGAACCGCGCCGGCGTCCCGAAGTCGGCCACGCGCTTGCATTCACCCGCCATCTCCCGCACCGCCTGTGCGAACCGGGGATAGTTATGGTCGGCCGGGTCAAACACCGCGCCACGTCCCCCCGGCGCCGGCCAAGCCGCTCCCAGCGCCGGCCGCTGAAACATGAACTGCCGTCTTGCTCTGCACGAGGCAGACTAGTAGCAAGGGCGCTGCGCGAAGTCAAGGCGACGAGCCGTTCGCGTCCTGTCCCGGTGGAAATATTTTCCTCTTCGATTCCTGCAGCCGGCCTGCTACAGTCCCGCGCCAGTTGCTCAAAACCCTGTCATGCGCACGCTAGTCACCGGAGCCGGAGGATTCATCGGCAGCCATCTCACCGAGGCGCTATTGCGCGCGGGCCACACCGTCCGCGCGCTGGTCCATTACAACAGCCGCGGCGGTTGGGGCCATCTCGCCGACACGCCTGCCGAACTGCGTGCGCGGCTCGAGGTCCGGCTGGGCGATGTCACCGACGCCTTCCTAATCCGCGATCTGGCCGTTGACTGCGAGGTCGTCTATCACCTCGCCGCGCTTATCGGCATCCCCTACTCCTATCACGCGCCCGCCTCCTATGTCGCCACCAACACCGTCGGCACGCTCAACGTGCTCGAGGCCTGCCGCCACGCCCGCGTCCGCCGCGTCATCATCACCTCCACCAGCGAAGTCTATGGCACTGCCCGGTTCACGCCAATGACAGAAGACCATCCGCTCCAGGCGCAGTCGCCCTACGCCGCCAGCAAGATCGCCGCCGACAAGATCGCCGAGTCCTACCACTGCGCCTTCGGCCTGCCCGTCGTCATCCTGCGCCCGTTCAACACCTACGGCCCGCGCCAGTCCGCCCGCGCCGTCATCCCCACCGTCCTCACCCAGGCCCTCGCCGGCGCCACGGAGATCTCGCTGGGCAACCTCGACCCGAAACGGGACCTGACGTTCGTCGAGGACACCGCGCGCGCCTTCCTGCTCGCGGCCGACGCCCCCGGCATCGAAGGCCACCACATCCACTTCGGCCAGGGCGCGGCGGTGAGCATCGGCGAACTGGCCCGGCGCGCGCTCGCGGCCGTCGGCAGCCAAGCCCGCATCGCCGTCGCCGCCGAACGCCAGCGTCCCGGGACGAGCGAGGTCGAACTGCTGCTTTGCAACGCCTCGAAGGCGAAACGGCTGCTCGGCTGGGAGCCGCGTGTCGGCCTCGACGATGGCCTGCGCCGCACAGCCGACTACCTGCGCCCGCGGCTCGACCAGTATCACGCCGGCAGCTACGCGATATGAAACGCGCCTCCACTTCACGTGACGCGGCCGGCCTGCGCGCCGTCATCCTGGCTGGCGGCAAAGGCACACGCTTGCAGCCGTTCACCGCCAGCTTCCCAAAGCCGCTCGTCCCGCTCGGGGACAAGCCCGTGCTGGAGATCCTCATCCGCCGCCTGCTCGCCCACGGCATCAACGACGTGACGCTCACCCTTGGCCACCTCGCCGAGTTGATCAAAGCCTACTTCGACCATCGCCAATCATTGAGACAGCAACTCAAGCTGCGTTACGTCCACGAGGAGGAACCGACCGGCACCGCCGGCTCCCTCGCGCTCGTGCCCGGCCTCAAGCGCACGTTCCTCGCCATGAACGGCGACCTGCTGACCAACCTCGACTTCCACGCGCTGGTGCGCTTCCACCGCCAGCAGGACGCCGTGTTGACCATCGCCACCCACACGCGCCACGTGAAGGTGGACCTCGGTGTCATCACACTCGACCGCCAGCACCGTATCATCGCCTACCACGAGAAACCCGAGAGCACCTACCACGTCAGCATGGGGGTTTATGTCTATGAGCCGCGCGCGCTCCGCCACATCGAACACGGACGCCACCTCGATTTCCCCGCGCTCGTGCAGCGGCTCCTCGACCACGGTGAACGCGTCTGCGCCTACACCACCGACTGCCTCTGGCTCGACATCGGCCGGCCCGATGACTACGCCCGCGCCCAAGAACTCGTCGCCAAGCACGGAGACTCGCTCGATGTCCTCTGATTGGCGCGTGCCGCTGACTGCCCTCGACTACGGGCCGGAGGAGGAACAGGCCGTCCTGCGCGTTCTCCGCAGCGGCTGGCTCTCGATGGGGCCGGAGGTCGAAGCCTTCGAACGCGAGTTCGCCGCCGCCATCGGCGTCCACCACGCCATCGCCGTCGCCAACGGCACGGCCGCGCTCCACCTCGCCTGCTGCGCGCTCGACCTCGGTCCCGGCGACGAGGTCATCCAGCCCGCCATCAACTTCGTCGCCGCCGCCAACATGACCGTCGCCGTCGGCGCGACGCCCCTCTTCGCCGACATCTGCGCCCAGGCCGAGCCGACGCTGGATCCGGCCGCCATCGAACGGCTCGTCACGCCGCGCACCAAGGCCGTCGTCGCGATGCACTACGGCGGCGCCTTCTGCCGCATGGCGGAGATCCACTCCCTCTGCCGCCGCCGCGGCCTCGCGCTCATCGAGGACGCCTGCCACGCCGTCGGCGCGCGCTACCTCGACCCCCAACAAAGCCCCCCGCACGGCCGCGCCGCCGGCACCCTCGGCGACCTCGCCGCCTTCTCCTTCTTCAGCAACAAGAACCTCGCCGTCGGCGAGGGCGGCATGGTCACCACTGACCGCGACGACCTCGCCCAGCGCGTGCGCCAGCTCCGCTCCCACGGCATGACCACCCTCACTTGGGACCGCCACCGCGGCCACGCCAACACCTACGACGTGCTTCAGCACGGCTACAACTACCGCCTCGACGAACTCCGCGCCGCCCTCGGCCGCGTCCAACTCGCCAAGCTCGCCGCCAACAACCAGCGCCGCGGCGCACTCGTCCGCCGCTACCGCCAGTCGCTCGACGGCCTGCCCGGCTGGACCGTCGCCCACGCCCGCACCTCCGGCGACAGCGCGCACCACCTCATGGCCGTGGTCGCACCCGACGCCGACACTCGCGAGCGGGCCGTCACCGCTTTGCGCGACGCGCGCATCCAGAGCAGCATGCACTACCCCTGCATCCCCGACTTCGCGGCGTTCCGCGCCATGCGCGCCGGCGAACTCCCGAACAGCCGCGCCTTCGCTGCGCGCGTCATCACCCTGCCGCTGTTCCCCGCCATGAGCGCACCGGAAGTTGACGACGTCTGCGGCGTGATCCGCCGCGCTGCCGCCCGATGAGAATCCTCGCCATCGGCGCCGACACCAGCCTGCTGGAGCCGGAGGACACGGCCAACGAAGGCCAGTATCGCCAGAGGCGCTACTGCGAGTGCCTCGGCCAGACCAAGCTTTTCGTCATCGTCGGCGGCCCGCGCAGAGAGCAACAGGAGCTGGCCGGCGGCCGGTTGCGCGCCGTCGGCGTCGGCCGCGGCCTGGCCGGCCTGATGCGCGCCCGCGCCGTCGGGCTGCGTCTCGCCCGCGCGTTCCAGCCCGACCTGATCGAGTATCAAGACCCGCGCGGCTTCGGCGTCGTTGCTCTCTCCATCGCCCGCGCGCTGCGCGTGCCGGTGGTCGGCGGCGTGTTCAACGACCTGCTCGACGATCCGGCCTGGATGGGCCTCTCCCCGCAGCGGCGGCTGCTCAACGCCGCCGCCAAGCGCGTGATGGCGCGCTCGCGCGCCGTGCGCTGCGACTCGGCCGACACCACCGCCGCGCTGCGTCGCAAGGGCTTCGATTGCGTCCAGCACATCCCGTTTTTCGTCCCGTGGATCGAGCGGTTCACCGTGTCAGCCCCCGCGCACGCCGCGCGCCTCGCGCAATGGGACCGCGAGCCGGTCGCGCTCTGCGCCGCCCGCCTGGCGGCAGAGAAGAACATCCCGCTCCTGCTTCGGGCTTTTGCGGCCGTGCCGCGCGGACGCCTCATCATCACCGGCAGCGGCCCGCTGAAGGAGCGTCTCGCGCAGCAGGCGGCCGCGCTCGGCATCGCCCGACGCGTAACGTGGGCGGGATTCGTTGACGCCGGCACGCTCTGGGACCACTTCCACAAGGCCAACGTCTTCATCCTCTCCTCCGACACGGAAGCCTCTGCGCGCGTGCTCATCCAGGCCCAGGCGGCGAGGCTGCCCACCGTCACCACCGACACGGCCGGCAGCCGCCTGATCGTGAAGGACGGCCGCGCAGGCCGCGTCACGCCCATCGGCGACGCCGAAGCGCTTGCGGCGGCGTTGCGCCCGCTGCTGACCGACCGCGCGCTCTACGAAGAAATGTTGTTTTCGACGGACTACTACGACTACGCTCAACACAGCGAGGCCGCGGTGATGCCGCGGTTGCGCGAGTTTTACCAGAACGCGCTGAAGCGATGAAACGTTTCATTGAAACCCTCGTGACGCTGCCGGTGCTGCTGCTGCTGGCGGTCTATCGGCTGCGGCTGGTCGCGTTCCTCACCGTCAGCGAGGCGCTCGCGCCCGTGCCGGGCCTCGTGGGCGTCTTCTGGCGGCGACGATGGTATCGCGCCACGCTCGCCGGCTGCGGCCGGGCGCTCTACGTGGACTGGATGGCCGCGTTTCGCAGCCCGCAGGCCAGCGTCGGCGACAACGTGTTCCTCGGCCCGTTCTGCTGGCTCGGCCGTGTCGAGTTGGGCAGCGACATCATGCTCGGCGGCCACGTCCGAATCCTCAGCGGGGCGCACCATCACAACTTCGACCGCCTCGACATCCCGATGACACAACAGTTTGGTGAACTTGCCACCGTTCGGATCGGCAGCGACGTCTGGGTCGGCAACGGCGCGGTCATCATGGCCGATGTCGCCCCCGGCACCGTCATCGGCGCGGGCGCGGTCGTCACGAAGACCTTCGAGCCGCGCAGCATCGTCGCCGGCGTGCCGGCGCGCGTGATCCGCAAACGGGGCGAGTCCGGGCCGCCTGCCAGCGCCGCCGCCGCGCAAGAGTAGCCCGACGATGAGAATCTGTGTCATCAGCGGAGGCTACTGGCCGTTTGTGGCGGGCGCGGAGCTGTTTTGCCAGCAACTGGCCGAGCACATGGCCTGGCGCGGCCACGAGGTGCACGTGGTCACCAGCATTGATGACCGCGCCGGCGAGGACCGCGCGCCGGGCCTGCAACCCTACGCCGTCTTCAACGGCGTCCACGTCCACCGCATCAAGTCGCTCAAGGTCCGCTACACGCAGACCCTGAGTCTCATCCCACCCCTGACGCGCAAGGCGCTGGAGCTGCACGCCCGCGCGCCGTTCGATCTCATCCACGCGCACATCTTTCCCGGCCTTTTCGTCGGCGCCCGCGTCGCGCGCCGCACGGGCCGCCCGCTGCTGCTGACGTTGCAGGGCGGCGACCTGGCCGATTACCCGGAGATGCGCATCGCCAACCCGATCCTGCGGCCGATGATCCGCTGGTCGCTGCCGAAAGCCGCCCGCGTCCACGCCGTCAGCCGGAGCGTCGCCGCCCGCGCCCGCGAACTGGGCGCGCGCGAGGTCGTCGTCATCCCGAACGCGGTCAATCTCGCCGAGTTCCAGCCTGCGGATCGCGCGTTGCTCCGCGCCATGATGGGCCTCGCGCCAGCGGACAAGATCGTGCTCACCGTCTCACGGCTGACGCTGAAGAACGCGGTGGATGTGCTCCTCCGCGCTTTTGCTGGAATCCGCGCCGGGCAGCCTGATGCGCGGCTGTTGATTGCGGGCACCGGCCCGGAGGAAGCCGCGCTCCATGCGCTCGCGAAGCAACTCGGCGTCGAAGACCGCGTCGAATTCCTCGGCTACGTCCCCCACGAGCAGACGCCGCGCTACTACGCCGCGGCCGACCTCTTCGTCCGCGCGTCGCGCGAGGAAGGTTTTGGCATCAGCTTCATCGAGGCGATGGCCAGCGGCACAGCCGTCATCGGCTCCAGCGCGGGCGGCATCCCTGACATCATCACCGATGGCGTGGACGGCCTTACGGTCCCGCCCGATGATGTCACGGCGTTGGCCGCCGCCGCCGGGAAACTGCTGGCCGACGACGCGCTGCGCACGCGCCTCGCGGCAGCCGGCCTTCGCACAGCGCATCAGAAGTTCTCCACCGACCGCGTGCTGCAACGGATGGAGACGCTCTGCCACGAACTGGCCAGCCGCCTGCCAAGCCCGCCATGAAAACACAACTCGTCAAGTTTCTCTATAACCAGCGATGGCTGTTCGGGCTGGTGCGGGCTGTCACGCCACCGGTGCCGGTCCGTCTGCCCGACTACTTGATCTACGTGCGCCTCAGTGACATCGGCGCGGGTTTGCCGATCGCCCTCAGGCGCTCCTACGAACCTCACGTCACCGCCGCCATCCGCGGATACCTGAAGCCGGGCCTCGTCTTCCTGGATCTGGGCGCGAACATCGGCTACTACGCGCTGCTGGCGGCGGCCCGCGTCGGGGCCTCCGGCAAGGTCATCGCCTTCGAGCCAAGCCCCGCCAACTGCGCGTTGCAACGCCGGAGCATCGCGGCCAATCGCTTCAACAACATCCAGCTTCATCCCTATGCCGTCGGCGACCGCGATGGCGAGGTGAGTCTGAGCGTGGACGCCATTTACAGCAACGCGTGCGTGTCGGCCGACGGTCCGCCCGACAGCCCGAACCGCGTGCGGGCGGTCACGCTGGACTCTTTCCTGAAAGACGAGCCGCGCGTGGACGTGGTCAAGATGGACATCGAGGGTTTTGAAGGACGGGCCTTGTCGGGCATGGCCGACCTCATCCGGCGGCATCGGCCGGTGATCTTCGCCGAGTTCTGCCCCGGCGCGCTGTCACGCCGCTCGAACATCCAGCCCGCGGAGTTCCTGCGCCGGCTCAGGGAACCGGGCTATGATCTGTCCGTTGTGGAGAAGAATCCACCGGGTCAGACGACGGTCCAGACTGACGCCGGGATTCTCGCCCGGTTCCAAGCGCCTGACGCGACCGACCACATAGACTTGCTGGCGCTGCCCGAGGGATACCGCAGCCGCTGACCGGACAACGCTCCACACACCGTCCCAGATGGCATCAGAACCCACAGCGCCTTTTGAAGCCGCGCAGTATGCCCAACTGCGGACCAACCCGCATTTGCAGCGGCGCGTCGAGGAAACCCAAAGAGCCGTCGCCGCCCTGCGCCGCCCCGTGCGCGTGCTGGACCTCGGTTGCGGCACGGGCAACCTCTGCGCGGCGCTCGCGGAGGCCATTCCGTCCGCGGAGATCGTCGGCGCCGACCGCGACGCCAGCTACATCGCGTTCGCACGCCAGCGATGGCAGGCGCGCAACCTGGCGTTTCAGGAGCTCGACATCACCGGGATGCCGCCTGAACGAATCGCGAGCTTGGGCAAGTTCGACCTGATCGTCTCCGTGGACTTCATCCACCACATCCGCAGCTACGAAAGCCTCTTCTCGCGCGTGCCGCTGCTGTTGAAGGACGGCGGCCTGTGGCTGTCGATGGAACCGAACTGGTGGCAACCCTACGTGGCCTTCTCGCAGGTCCGCATGCGCTGGTGCGGCCAGGACGAAGCCAACTTCAACCAGTTCGCCGCGGAACGGCTCTGGCGCGCGCGCGGCTTCCGGGTCCTGGCCAAACGGTTCATCATCTTCTGGCCCAGTTGGTGGCCGTGGCAGACTGGATTCGCGAACCGGCTCGGCCGGCTGCTCGAAGGCATCCCCCTCTTCGGCGGCTCGGTGGTCTATCAACTGCAACTCGCCCCGGCCGCAAGCGCATCCGCGCCATCGCGCTAAGTCTTCACTGCCTTCCGGTAAACGGCGAACGCTTCTTCAGCGACGCGGTCCCATGTGAACCGTTCGCGAACCATCCGGTAACCGTTCTCCCCCAATCGCGCGAGGTCCGGCCGGGCCGCGGCGCGTTCAATGGCCGCGGCCAGCGCCTGTGGATCGCCCGGAGGCACCAGGAAACCGTTCTCGCCCTCGCGCACATAGCTGGCGTTGTCGGCAATCAGGGTCGCCAACACCGGCCGCCGGGCCGCCCACGCCTCCAGCAGCGTCAGCGGCTGCCCTTCCGCCAGCGACGGCAGCACGAACAGCGAGCAGTTGCCGTAGGCGTCGCTGAGCATCGGGCCGGTGGCTTGCCCCGCAAACGTCACCAGATCCGCCAGCCCGCGCTGCTGTGCCAGTTGACGCAACTCCGCCTCCTGCGGACCGCCGCCCACCAGCGTCACCGGCACGCGCAGATTCCGTTGCTGGAGAATGGCCATCGCTTCGATCAGATGGAGCAACCCCTTGTCCGGATGAAACCGTCCGACGAACAGCATCTGGAACTTCGGCGGCCAGGGCTTCGCCGGCTCGAACCGCGCGAGGTCCACTCCATTCGCGATGACGGTGACGTTCGGGCTTCGTTTCAACAGGCTTCGGAATTGGCCCGCAACCGTGATCACCTGGTCGTAACGGAGCCGCGTCAGCAGCCATTGCTCCACCCATCGGTCCAGCCGCGCGCGAAACCCCGCCGGCTTGGGCTTGAACAAGCTGGTGATGTGCACCGTGCAAACCACCGGCGTCCCCCTGAGCGCGCGGACCATTGTCGCTGGAATCGCCGGCAGAAAACTGTGGGTGTGGATGAGGTCGAACCGCCTCCGCGCCAGCCACACCGCGGCGCGCGCCAGAAAGGCCAGCCGCGACGGGACATGCTCGAAACGCCGCGGCGGCCCCAGACGCCACACGCGCAGCCGGCCGTCAAGGTGGGTCTCGTTGTCGGATCGGCCGGCGCCCTGCTCATCGCACAACGACCGCGTGACGATGTCCACCTCGCAGCCATGACTGAGCACCAATCGCCGCGAGAGTTCCCAGATGTGGACGATCCCGCCGCCGAAGTGCGGGAACCACGCGTCAAGAAGCATGGCCACCTTCATTGCCGCGGCCCCGTCCCGGCCGGCCCGCCGGCCACCTCCCGGATCGCGCGCACGACCTCGCCGACGCTGATCTGTTCCATTGCCGCCCGCGCAAAGCCCAGCTTGTCGTCCACCTCCTCCATGACCGTGTTGTCTATCAACGGCACGCCGGGGTTCTTGTGGAAAAGCGCGGCGGAGCGTTGCGCCCGCGGCCCCCAGATGACCGGCGTGTTGGCCCCGTAAAGCCCGACCGTCGGCGTGTTCATCACCGACGCGACGTGAAGCGGCCCCGAATCGCAGCCGACAAAGCAGGCCGCCTCCGCGATGAGCGCCGCCGTCACGCCGAGGTTCGTCTGGCCGACGAGGTTCACGCATCGCGGCCGGCTCGCCTCGGACAGTTGCGCGAATACCTCCGCCACGTCACCCGCGTCGGCGGGGCCGTGGCCGATGAACACCAGCGGCCCCTCCAATTGCGCCGCCAGCGCGGCCCAGTTCGCGGCGGGCCAGCGGCGGCAGCGGGCCTTCAGGCCGACGCCCACCGCCACGACCATGAACCGCTTCCCCGCCAGGCCATGCGCCGCCAACAACTCCGCGGCCCGCGCCGTCTCATCCGGCGTCAGCGCGAGCGACATGCGCTCTGTGGAAACCTTGATGCCCAACAGGCGCGCAAAATCCGCATACGTCTCGGTGATGTGCTGGTTCTTGTCGTAAATGATGGTGGCACTGTAGAGCCTGCTCCGGGGCTGCTGCGAAAAGCCGAAAGCGTGCCGGCCAAGCTCCCACGCCAGCACTGCGCTGAGGTTGGACCACGGCTCCGCGTCAATGACGAGGTCGTATCGCGCAAAGAGCAGCCGCGGCGACGGCGCCACCAGCTTGCGCACGAAACGCTGCCCCTCGAAGACCCGCGCGTTGGAGGCGTGCGCGAGCACGTCCACGGCGATCCCCTGCCCGTGCAGCGCCCGCAGCAACGGCAACGTGGCGATGCTGTCGCCAATGGCGCGATACTTGATCAGCAGCGCGTTACGGATGGCGCTGGCATCGGGAACCCTCCGGCGACTTCGCCGGAGGCCGATCGCCCGCACCAGCGCGCCTCCCAGAAGCCGGTCTATGATTTTCTCGACGGACATGGCCCGATCAGTTCGTTGCAGGTGACGTTGCGGGACGCGCCGCAGGATTTTCCTCGACGCACCGCGATGGCGGTCATTATTAGTGTTGGCTGTGCAAAATGGCAAGACACGCCGGGCCGGCTGGGAGGCCATGCTGAACCCCACCCTGTGCGGCCGCGTTGTGGCCGTGGTGCTGGGTTTGCTCTACGTGGCGCGCGTCAGCCCGCACTGGAAGATCGGCCGCGACAGCTCGCTGTATCTCGGCCTCGCGCAGTCGCTGGCGGAGGGACGCGGGTTCCGCTTTCTCGACACCCCGATTGAACACCCCCCGGCCGGCCTGTCGCTGATGTTGTCGCTGGTTTGGCGGACCCTCGGGCCGAACTTCCTGGTGATGAACGCGCTGATCGCGGCGATGGCGCTGGCAACGTTGTGGTTGGTGTATCGCTCGGTGCGTGAAATCGCCGGGCCGTGGTGGGCGCTGGTCGTGGTCGTGCTGACGGGATTGTCGCAGCGCATGATGCAGTTCTCCGGCCAGCTCATGACGGACCTGCCGGCGATGTTCGGTTTCTGGCTGGCGTTCTACTTCGTGCAGCGGCTGGCAATGCGGCCAAAGGCAACGTGGCCGGACGCGGCGGGCGCGGCAGTTGGCCTGCTGGTCGCCACCGCGTTTCGTTACAGCTCGGCTTTCGCGGCGCCGGCCTTCGCCCTGGTCCCGTGGCTGCGCCGGCGCGCGGCCGGGCCGGGTTTCATCAAACGGCTGGCGCTCTCGGCGGCCGTCGTGCTGCCGCTGGCCGTGTCGCTGCAGCTCTGGCTGCACCACCGCGTCGAGGCCAGGCCGGGCGAGGTCGTCACCAGCTTCTATGAACCCACAGGCCCGCGCGCGCTGCTGGAATTGATGGCTGCCCAGTCGCCCAGGGCAGTGCTGTTCCTCGACGCGGCCTTCGAGAGCCTGACGACGCAAGGCACGGGCGCCGATGTCCTGCTGACGCCCAGCCGCCGGTTTGTCGCGCGCGACCTCCGCCACGTGGCACTGCTGGCGTTGATCGCGGTGTGGCTCGGCGCGGGCGCGTGGCAGGTCAGCCGCAAGGACCGCGGCTTGGGCGTGCTCGCGACAGCCTGCTACGGTGGCGGCGTGATCGTGTTCGGCTTCGAGTCGAACCCGCGCTACCTGCTGCCCGTGCTGCCCTTGCTGTGGTGGTTTGCCGCCGAGGGATTGCAGGCAGCCTGGCGCGCCGTCCGGCGACGGCCTGCGGCGGTCCAACCACCGGGGTTTCCGCTTGGCGCACCGGTGGCGGTTGCAATGGCGCTGTTGCTCGTGCCGAACGTGTCCAAGGTGCTTGGCGAGGTCCGGCTGGCGCACGCATCGGATTTCTACGCGGTTTACGACCACGGCCACTGGAAGCCTTATGTGGCAGTGGCCGGCTGGATCAAGACGAACGCGCTGCCCGACGCGCGCGTGCTCAGCGTCGAGGGCAGCCCGCTGGGGTTCCTGGCCGGACGGCCGGTGGTGATGAACGCCGCGCAATGCCGGCCCGGCGACCTGCTGGT
>JACRKA010000041.1 GCA_016219905.1 Verrucomicrobiota bacterium | reverse complement strand
GGGGCGCGCAGGAAACCTTTCTCCAGCGCCTCCTCCATGTTCTTCACGCCGCTATACCAATACCAGTCGTAGAGAAACACAGTGATCCCATGGTCGGCGGCGAGATTGATTTCCCGCGCAACCCATTTTGGGTCGCTCTCATCGAAGCAACCCCACGACGGCTTCTTCGGCTGCTGATGTCCGGGAAATCTTGGAACGGCCGCCTTCAGCCCCTCCCATTCCGTCCAGCCGTCGCCTTTCCACACGCTGCCGTGGTCGTAGCTGTGCCAGTGCGGGTAATAGACTGCGACGACCTCTGGGCGTTTCGCACGAATCTCCTGAGCCGGCGCCGCGACCCAAGCCAAACAAGTGACGGCCAACGTGATGACAAAATGGCCGACACCAAAGATGCCGGCCTTTGCGGTGAGAGGTTTTCGTCGTGGGATTTTCATGGAAGCAATCGTGCCGGTTCTTATACGCAACCACGGCGACGAAATCCAGCAGGACACTGACCGTCAACCGGTCGCGACAACGACCTTGCGCCTGCCCAGTCGAATCGTTAGCGTGTCCACCATGAAGCTGGCATGGCTGTCAGGCAGGAGATTGGCGCTTGCCGTCGTCGCGTTGCTGGCCTTGGCGTGGAGCGACCGGGCGCTGGCGGTGGATGCCGAACGCGGGCCGATGTATCTGACCGACTCGCACGGGGCGTCAGGCGTCGTCCACTCGTTCCTGGAGCTTTCGGCGGTTGATCCAGCCTACGACAAATACTGGCGCGGCGCGCTGGACTGGCTTATCGCGGTCGCGCAGAAGGACGACGCGGGCCGCGTGCGGTGGCCTCTCTCGGCTTCCGCGCCGGCGGGACACAAGAACCGGCAGATCAATCTGCCGAGCATGTGCCACATCACGCGGATGTTCGTCGCCGGCTACGAACGGTCGCACGATGACCGCTACAAACAGACGGCGTTGGCGAGCGTGCGCTTTCTGGCCGAGACGGCCATGCTGAGGCAACAGACACCGTTCGGCGCAGCGTGCGGGTGGTCCCACAGCTACCATCCGAAAGACAAGAGTGCGGGCGTGCTGGCGGGTCATTCCCACGGGCTGGGCAATTTTCTGGACGTGATGCTCGACGCTTGCCGCCTCCAGCCCGATGAAAAGCTCAAAGACGTTCTGCGCGGCATCCTGGTCAACTTGCGCTCGCGGGCACGCGAGGTGGCCGGGCAAAAGGACATGATCGTCTGGCCTCTTTTGCAGAACGAAAAGGTGGTCGAGACCGGCTACTGTTACGGGCAGGCGGGATTGATCTTGCCGCTGTTGACACTGGCTGAACGGTTCCCTGACTTGAGATTGTCCGACGGCACGACGGCGCTCTCGCTGGCCAACGCGAGCCTTCGCTACCTGATGCACGTAGCCCGCGCGGAGCGCGACGCCTGCGTCTGGCCGCACATGCGGCATGAGGAGCAGAGCCGCAACATCGGCTACGGCAGCGGCACCGGCGGCATCGGCTGGGCCTTCCTGCGCGGCGCGCAGGTCAACCGCAAGACCGACCCGGCGTTTGCCGACGAATGCCTCAAGCGCGCCCGCGGCGCGGCGATGTATGCGGTGGATCTCGCCGCGCGCCAGCCGGAGACGCGCGCGCTCACCTCTCCCGGCGGCGACGGCGGGTTCGGCGTCTGCGGTGGCGCGGGCGGGGCCGGGCATTTTCTGATGCTGCTGGCCCAGGAGATTGATCAGAGCGACGCGGCGTTTGCCGCCCGGCTCAAGGCAACCATGGAGCGTCTCAACAGAATCCTTGTGGCCAGTGCCGTGCCGGTTGATGGGACGCTGGCGTGGAAGAAGGCCGACGGCACCGTCAGCGTGGCGCTCGATTACGGCCAGACCGGCCCCGTGCTCGCGCTGAGCGCCGCGGGGAAGTATTTGAAGAGCGACGAGTTCATTCAGGCGGCGCGGCGCGGCGCGGACTTCATCGTCAAGCACGCCGCAGCCGAAGCCGGCGGCTACAAGTTCCCCTTCGAGACAAAGCTGGCGCAATAGTCTCCGACGAGGTGGACCGGGGGAAATACCGGGGCGTTCACCGCGATATCAACATCGAGCCACGGACTTGTGCCATCTGGAGGAAATGCCCGCGCGCAGGACGCGGAACGGCTTCGGACGCGTTTCGAGAGCGGCATTGCCGAGTTTCATGATGACAAACAAGAGCGCTCTCTTATACTCTGGAAATATTCCCAAAGCTTGTCGAGAACTCGATGTCCACGAAATACGCCGCATTGAACCCGACGCCGCGCGTGCTGATGGGGCCTGGTCCCAGCAACGTGCCTCCCGCCGTTTATCGCGCCATGGGCCTGCCGCTGGTGGGCCATCTCGATCCCCAGTTCATCGCGCTGATGGAGGAAGTGAAGCAGATGTTGCGCGACGTGATGCTGACGAAGAACGCGATGACATTCCCCGTCAGCGGCACCGGCAGCGCCGGGATGGAGTTCTGCTGCGTCAACCTGATCGAGCCGGGCGACGAGGCGCTCATCTGCATCAACGGCGTGTTCGGCACGCGCATGACGGACGTGGCGCAACGTTGCGGGGCGCTGGTGACGAACGTGAAAGCCCCGTGGGGGCGGATCATCGAGCCGGACGACGTGGCTGCCACCCTCAAGACGATGAAGGCGCCCAAGCTCGTCGGCATCGTCCACGCCGAGACCTCGACCGGCGCGTGGCAGCCGATGGAGGAAATCTCAAGGATCGTTCACGAGCACGGCGCGCTGTTGCTGATGGACTGCGTGACGTCGCTGGGCGGCTGCCCGGTGCGCGTGGACGACTGGCAGGTGGACGCGGCCTACAGCGGCACGCAGAAATGCCTGAGCTGTCCGCCGGGCCTCGCGCCGGTCACGCTCGGCCCGCGCGCGCTGGAGAAGGCGACGAAACGCAAGACGAAGGTGGCGAGCTGGTATTTCGACGTGAACCTGCTCGCCAGCTACTGGGGCCAGGACCGCGTCTATCATCACACCG
Organism: Verrucomicrobiota bacterium; assembly: GCA_016219905.1. Lineage (GTDB taxonomy): Bacteria > Verrucomicrobiota > Verrucomicrobiia > CAIQCK01 > CAIQCK01 > JACRKA01. The sequence goes on along the minus strand of JACRKA010000041.1, from coordinate 13,785 downwards.
CGCCGGTGACGATGAATTACGCGCTGCGCGAGGCGCTGCGGCTGGTGCTGGAGGAAGGCCTGGAGAACCGATGGGCGCGCCACGAGCGGAACCATCGCGCGCTCAAGGCCGGCCTCGAAGCCATCGGCATCACGATCGCGTCGCAGGAGGGCCATCAGCTTTGGCCGCTCAACAGCGCGACGATCCCGGCCGGCGCGGACGATGCGGCGGTGCGCAAGGCGCTGCTGCAACGCTACAGCCTGGAGATCGGCGGCGGGCTGGGCGAACTCAAAGGCAAGACGTGGCGCATCGGCCTGATGGGCGAAAGCTCGCGTGAGGAGAACGTGATGCTGTTTCTCTCCGGCCTCGGCGCGGTGTTGAACGAACTCGGCTGCAAGACCGGCACGGCCGCGGCGCTGGCCGCAGCAAGAGAAGTTTACAGCCGATAGGAGTTTGAACAGGAGTGAGCCTTGCGGCCGGGCGGGCAGCTTCTGTTTCTCAAGCCTGTCGAGGCAGGCGATAGCATCCAAACCAACGCTGGATTTGATGGCGACGGTTTGGTTTAATCCGCCCGCCCGAAAGAGCCAAGCCAGTTTGCGAGAAAGGACCAGAGCCATGAACGAGATGCACGCCGACGAACAATCCTCCTGCCCGATCTTCAACCGCCGCCAGTTCATCCACCGCGTCGCCGCCTGGTCGGCCGGCGCGGTGGCCGCGCCGCCCCTCTTCCGGCTCGTGCCGCAGGCGATGGCCGCGCCCGGCGCGCAGCCGTTGCTCGCCGTCGCCAAAGGCACGGACTACGAGGCGCTCCTCGCGAAGGCGCTCGAGCCGCTCGGCGGGCTGCCGTTCATCAAGAAGGGCGCGCGCGTCCTGGTGAAGCCCAACATCGGCTGGGACCGCACGCCGGAGCAGGCCGCCAACACGCACCCGCTGCTGGTGAAGGCGATGGTCAAGCTCTGCCTCGCCGCCGGTGCGGGCAAGGTCATGGTCTTCGACCGCACCTGCAACGATTGCCGGCTCAGCTACGTCAGCAGCGGCATCCAGAAGGCCGTGCAATCCATCACCGACCCGCGCGTGACCTGCGCGTTCGTGGACGAGCGCAAGTTCGTCCCCGTGAAGATCGCAAAGGGCAAGGCGATGAACGAGTGGGAATTCTACAAGGACGCGCTCGACGCCGACTGCTACATCAACATGCCCATCGCCAAGCACCACCGCCTCGCGAAGCTGACGCTCGGCCTCAAGAACGTCATGGGCCTCCTCGGCGGCAAGCGCGGCAACATCCATCAATCCCTCGACCAGAAGATCGCCGACCTCAACACCGTCATGAAGCCGACGCTGACGGTGATTGACGCCACACGCATCCTGCTGCGCAACGGCCCGAGCGGCGGCAAGCTCGACGACGTGAAGGAACTGCACACGCTAGTGGCCTCCACCGACACCGTCGCCACGGACGCCTACGCCACGACGCTGTTCGACATGAAGCCCGACGAGATCGAATCCACCCGCTGCGCCGCCGCGATGGGCCTCGGCGAGATGGACCTGAACAAGGTCAAGATCGTCAAGGTCTAGCGCGGGCGTCCGGCCTCGTTTCTGGGTCAATTCATGAAGCAACGTCGCAGCCGGTGCGGTTCGCACTCCCGTGGAAACGGACTTGGAAGTCCGTTCTACGAAAGCGGCGCGCGCTCTTCCCGTAGAACGGACTTCCAAGTCCGTTCGTTCTGGCCTGCGGGCCTCTTCGTGAATACGCCGCGGCCTCGTTCATGGGCGACAGGGTGAAAACCGGGCGGCTTCGGGTCCCGTGGAAATGGCTGCGGCGCGCCGCGCAGCTCGCGTTCCTGTTCGGGTTCCTCTGGCTCTTCCGCAAGACCGAGAGCGACGGCACCGGCGTCATCCAGTTCGCCGCCAACCTGCTCTTCCGGCTCGACCCGCTCGTGGCCGCGTCGGCCATCCTCGCCGGCAAACAGTTCATCGCACTGGTCTGGCCCGCTCTCATCACCATCGCGCTGACACTCGTGCTCGGCCGGTTCTTCTGCGGCTGGGTCTGCCCGCTCGGCACGCTGCTGGACATGACACGCCACCTCCTGCCGCAACGCTTCCAGCGATCCGTCCGTGCCTCCGCTCTCCCACTCTCCCATTCTCCCACTCCCCCATCCTCCGCCTCCCACTTTCTGCACTGGCGCGTCGCGAAGTTCTTCCTGCTCGGCGTCGTGCTCGTCAGCGCCGTGTTCGGCCTGCAGTTGATCGGCTACGTCAACCCGTTCTCCATCCTCGTGCGCGGGATGGCGGTGGCGGTGGACCCGTGGCTCAACCGCGGCGTCACCGCGCCGTTCACGTGGCTCTACAAGAACGCGCCGGAGTCCGTCACCAACGTCACCGAGCCGGTCTATGAGTTCCTGAAGGCCGGCGTGCTGCCGTTCCAGCAGAACGCGTTCGTCTGGGCCGGCGTGTCGTTCGCGATCCTGCTGGCGGTGTTCGCGCTGGAAGGGGTCGAGCGCCGGTTCTGGTGCCGCAACCTTTGCCCCAGCGGCGCGCTGATGGGACTGATGGCGCGCTTCGCGCTGCTGCGCCGGCTGCCGGTGCGCGTCTGCGGCAACTGCAAAGCCGCCGCCGACTGCGACGAGTTCTGCCGGATGGGCGCGTTCGACGAGCGGGAGCGGCTCATTCCGGAATCGTGCAACCTCTGCCTCGATTGCGTGACCGATTGCCCGTCCGGCGTGGCGCGGTTCGGTTTCCGAAAGACAAAGGCCGCGCCCGCGCCGCTGGAACCGTCGCGCCGGCTGTTCCTCGCCTCGCTGGCCACCGGCGTCGCGCTGCCGGTCATTGCGCGCGCGGTGGGCGACGGCAGCCGCCTGCCCGCCGACCTCATCCGCCCGCCCGGCGCGCGTGGCGAGCGCGAATTCCTCGACCTCTGCGTGCGCTGCGCCGAGTGCATGAAGGTCTGCCCGACCAACGCGCTGCAACCGGCGCTGTTCGAGACGGGCGTGGAAGGCGCGTTCTCGCCGCGGTTCATCGCACAGCTCGGCTACTGCGAATACAACTGCACGCTCTGCGGCCAGGTCTGCCCGACCGGCGCGATCCGGCGGCTGCCGCTCCCGGAGAAACAGAAGTTCATCATGGGCAAGGCTGTCTTCGACAAGGATCTGTGCCTGCCGTTCGCCAAGGGCGAGTCGTGCATCACCTGCGAGGAACACTGCCCGTTGCCGGAAAAGGCCATCCTCTTCCGCGAAGCCGAGGCGGTCGTCAAGAAGACCGGCCAGTGCGCCATGATGAAGCAGCCGTTCACCGTCCTCAGCCTCTGCACCGGCTGCGGCATCTGCGAAACCAAATGCCCCATCGAGGGCAAGCGCGGCGTCCGCATCGTGCGCGAAGAGACCGTCCCGGCCGACGTGAAAAAGGAATACGAGGAGTTGGAGAAGACCAACCCGCGCCCCGCGGCCACGCAAGCCAGCGAACGGGCGGCAGGATATTAGATTCTCAGCAGTTCAATCCTGCCCGATCTGCCACGGCCGCAGCCGCGCTGAAGGCGCGGAGTATGCTAGCCCAGGGCAAGCGAGTCCGCGAGCGCCGCCCTGGGAATGGAACAACAAACAGCATGCGCCCTGAAGGGGCGCAGGAAGAACACACCCATGCCATTACCGCCGCCCCTTCAGGGCGGCTGATCTGTTTTGCTTTGTAAACCCAGGGTGGCGCTCGCGGACTCGCTTACCCTGGGCTCATATACTGCCGGCCCTTCAGGCCGGCCAGACACGACACGAACGACAGACACGAACGACAGCTTGCATGGGTTGCCCTCCACATCTAGACTCCGCCCGGCCCGAGGGGACGCCCGCGACGATGACGCGAGCCGACAGCGAAAGGTAATGACGATGCAATCGAAGCCGCAAGACCGCAGCACAATCTCCAGCGCCGTTCCACGCGAACCGGCCGCGGACAGTCTTGATCGCCGCAGTTTTCTGAAGCTCGCTGGCGCGGGCGCCATGGCCGCCGCCGTGCCGCAAGCCGCGCACGCCGTCACGCCCGCCGCTGCGTCCACGGTGCCGTCATCGGCGGCGAAAGCTGCCGGCGCGGTTCCGATGGGCAAGATCGGTGACCTGGACCTAAGCCGGCTGATGCTGGGCACCAATCACATCACGTTCTACATGCACAGCCGCGACCTGCGCTACGTGAACGATTTGTCCCGGCACTACAACAGCGACGAGAAGATCATGGAGACGTTCGCCGCGGCCGAGGCCAACGGGGTCAACACGTTCATGACCCACTCGGAAGCGAAGATCGAGAAGCTGTTCAAGGAGTATCGCGACAAGCGGGGAGGCAAGATGAAGTGGATCGTTGCGCCGTGGATCAGCAGTGAAGGCACGGTGACCGATCTGGCGGGCTACAGCCGGACGGTGCCGCAGCTCGTGGACAACGGCGTGGACGCGCTCTACGTGCCGGGGATGCTGACCGGGCCGCTGGTGAACCAGGACAAGGGGGCGTTGATCGGCGAGATGCTCAATGTCATCAAGGCGGCCGGCCTGCCGGCGGGCGTGGCCAGCCACGGCCTCGATGTCATCCAGTTCTGCGAGAAGGCAAAGATCCCGGCGGACTTCTACGTGAAGACCTTCCATCACCTGAAGTATCCCACCGCGCCGAGGCTGGAGGAGCTCGCGAAATCGCGCCAGAGCCTCGAACGCTATCCTCGCGGCGACTTGAAGGCGGATTACGCCGAAGTGCCGGGTTTCTGGTGTGGCAACCCGGAGGAGACGGCGGAGTTCATGAAGGGCGTGGCCAAGCCGTGGATCGCGTTCAAGGTGATGGCGGCCGGGGCGATTCCGCCGCGCGATGCGTTCCGGTATGCCTACAGCAACGGCGCGGACTTCATCCTCGCCGGGATGTTCGACTTCCAGATCGCAGAGGACGCGCAGATCGCCCGTGACGTGATTGCGTCCCTCAAGACCCGCCCGCGGCCGTGGTGCGGGTGACTTCGCGGATTGGATCGCGGAAACTCTTGTCCCGGAACGGCGCGCTTGTAGAATGCCGCTGTCCGCACCCTTCCTCTCTGAGCTTTGAGGAAACATGGTTTGCCAGCAAACGACCGCGAGCGTTGAGACCGCCGTGGCCGCCCAAAGCGGCCGGCTGGCGTCGCTCGATGCGCTGCGCGGGCTGGACATGTTCTGGATCATCGGCGGCAGTTCGGTGGCGCAGGCGGCGGCCAAGGCCAGCAGCCAGCCCTGGCTCGACTGGGTTCCTGTCCAGATGAAGCACGTGCCGTGGGATGGCTTCCACTTCATTGACCTGATCTTCCCGCTGTTCCTGTTCATGATCGGAGTCGCGATTCCCTACGCGCTGGGCAAGCGGTTCAGCCGCGGCGACAGCCGCGCGAGAATCTACGGGCATCTTGTCTTTCGCGTCGTCGTCATGGTCGTGCTGGGGATGATGGTCAATGGCAGCTTGCTGACGTTCGATCCGAAGAAGTTCGAACTGACCTACAGTGTGCTCCAGATGCTGGCGCTGGGCTACTTCGTCGCGGCGGTGTTGTTCCTGAACCTGGGCCTGCGCAACCAGATTATCGCCACGGTCGTGATGCTTGCCGGCTATTGGGCGCTGCTGGCGTTCGTGCCCGGCCCCGGCCATGAGATCGGAAAATTCCGCGAAGGGTGCAACGTGGGCGATTGGGTGACGGAATGGATGTTCGGCAAATGGCGCGGCCAGCAGGTTGGCTGGGTCGTCGGCATTCTTGGCCACGCCTCGACGGCGATGCTCGGTGTTTTCGCGGGACAGTTGATCCGCTCCGGGTTGGGCGCGTGGCAAAAGCTGCGCTGGCTGGCAGTGCTCGGCGTCGGCTGCCTCGTGGCGGGCGTGCTCTGGAGCGGATGGCTCACCGAATGGTTTCCGGGCGCGTGGAGCCAGTGGCCTATCTGGTTCCCGATCATCAAGAACCGCTGGACGAGTTCTTATGTCCTATACGCTGGCGGCATCAGTTTTCTGCTGCTGGCGCTCTGTTATCTGATCATTGACGTGCGGGGCCGTCGCCGCTGGGCCGCGCCGTTCATGGCCATCGGCGCGAACTCGATCTTCGCCTACATGGCTTGGCAGCTCTGCAGCTCGGCCTTCCGGCGCGTCTCGGAGGTGTTCCTCGGTGGGCTGAAGCCTTACGCCGGCCCGTGGCATGAGGCGATCCTCGCCGCCGGGGCGCTCGCCGTGTTGTGGATCCTGCTGGGCTACCTGTATCGAAAGGGAACTTTGATTCGCATCTGACCGACACGTTCAAACAAGAAAGGAATCTGCCATGTCACGCACGACACGTTTTCCACAAGGAGACACCACGATGAACCGACGTGCTTTCCTGCAAACAACCGTTGGCGTGGCCGCCTTCTTGAGGGGCACAGGCAGCAGCCCCGCCGCCCATGCCGCAACCGACGGCAAGCTGCCGAAGGTGACGGTGGCCAATCTGCGGCGCGTCTTCCACAACGGTGAGCACAACGCTTTCACCGACCTCGTCCGGTTCAAGGGCAGGTTCTACCTGACGTTTCGCAGTTGCCCGGATGGCCACATGGTTCATCCCACGGCCTCGATCATCGTCCTTACCAGCGATGACGCGAAAAACTGGAAGCAAGTGCATCGCTTCAGCGTCGCGCTGCGCGACACGCGCGATCCGCACTTCTTGGTCTTCCGCGACAAGCTGTTCGTATATACCGGCACCTGGTATAGCGGGCTGACGACGCTCGCGCGCGAGGACTACGACCTCAACAAACACCTCGGCTACGCCGCGTGGTCCGACGACGGCGCGAAGTGGCACAGCCCGATCATGCTCGAAGGCACCTTCGGCCATTATGTCTGGCGGGCCGCGACGTTCGGCGACAAGGCGTATTTGTGCGGCCGGCGGAACATCGGCTTCGCAGTCGGCGTGCGCGGCGAAGGTCGCAAGGTCGAGTCGCTGATGCTGGAAAGCGACGACGGCCTCATCTGGCGCAAGCGCGCGGTGTTTCAGGAAATCGCCGGCGACGAGACGGCGTTCCTGTTCGAGAAGGATGGCAGCGTGCTCGCCGTGGGCCGCCGCGGCAACGCTCCAGCGCAACTGCTGCGCTCCAAGCCGCCCTACACGAACTGGGACCGCAAAGACCTCGACCGTTACATCGGCGGGCCGTTGTTGACGAAATGGGGCGACCGCTACGTTGTCGGTGGCAGGCACACAACGAAGGCCGGCCCGAAAACATCGCTGTGCTGGCTGGTAGGCGACCAGTTGCACGAGTTCGCCGAGTTCCCCAGCGGCGGCGACAACTCCTATCCCGGCTTCGTCGAACTCGCCCCCGGTCGTGCGCTGGTCTCCTACTACTCCAGCCACGAGAAGGATGCAGCGGGCAAAACCATCACGGCGATCTACCTGGCGGAATTGGTGATGGGAGATTGAACTGGCGCACTGAAGTGTTGATTATTCAGTTATGCGAGACAACCACGAAGGCATGCCCGAACTTCTCGCGGTCTATGAGCGCGACGGCAACTACTTTGGAGTCGTTGCCGTCACCATCGGCCCCGAATGCCGCCACATCGAGTTCGGCATTCCGCTACAAAGCTACCAACCTTTGCGACGCATTCTCCAATCACGTCCGTTCGACCACCTTCCAGGTCTCCGCTACCGCTACTTCATTGCCCATTCTGTCAGCCGCGTCCCCGACACCGAACTTGCGAGGCTGGACATTCGCATCGAGCAGGGCAGCTCAGGACGCCAGTTCCCCTTCGATGTTCCCTTCACCCTTGCGGCGAATCTTCTCTGGTTCTGCGAACTCAAAGACTTCAAAGCTGCATCTCATCTCCGCACCGTTGAATCTGAAAACCATGCCGGTTAATTCCGGTTTCTCTACATGAAATCACTCACGCTCACCGTTCCAATTATCGCCCTACGCCATACCGCCACTGCGTTGGTATTTCTCCTTGCTTTGGCCTTTACCTCCGCCGCGCCCGCTCCAAAAGCCCCGCCCTTCCGCGCTGGCGCGGCCGCCGTGGACATCACGCCAAAACAGTTCCCGCTCAACATGCCGGGCGGCTTCAGCGCGAACATGGCCGAGAGCGCGCACGATCCGCTCCATGCCCGCGCCCTCGTCCTCGACGACGGCGCGACCACGCTCGCGATGGTCGTGGTGGACAGCCTCAGCGTGGCCCCTGAAACCTGCAACGACGCGAAAGCCATCGCCTCGGAACGTTGCGGCATCAAGCCGGAGAAAATCCTCGTCTGCGGAACCCACGCCCACAGCGCGCCGTCCTCGAACTCCACCAACGGACCGGCGCCGGCCGTCGCGTATCGCAAGCTGCTGGTCGAGGGCATCGCCGGGTCCATCGTCCGCGCCCACGGCGCGCTGCGGCCCGCCGCGGTCGGCGCTGCCGCGCATCCGCTGCCGGAAGAAGTCTTCAACCGCCGCTGGTTCCTCAAGCCGGGCAAGATGCCGGTGAATCCCTTTGGCAAACTGGACCAGGTGAAGATGAATCCCGGCACGAGTCCCGACGTTCTCGACCGCCCCGCCGGCCCGACCGATCCCGACATCACTATTCTTTCGGTGCAGGACCCGAAGCGCCAGCAAATCGCGCTGTTCGCCAACTATTCGTTGCATTACGTCGGCCACATACCGAAGGCATCGGTGTCGGCCGATTACTTCGGTGAGTTCGCCCGGCTCATGCCGTCGCGAGTCCGGGGCGATGGGAAGTTTGTCGCCATGATGTCCAACGGCACCTCCGGCGACATCAACAACATTCCCTTCACCGTCACGCGCCCGCCGCGCGAGCCGTTCGAGCAGATCCGCATCGTCGCGCAAAAGGCCGCCGACACCGCATGGCATGCGTTGCGAAAGATCGAGAAACACAATCCCAGCGCGTGCCTCGGCATGATCCAACGGGAGATCACTTTGAAATATCGCCGTCCCACCGCCGAGCAAGTCGCCGAGGCTAGGGCCGTGCTCGCCGTCAAGGATCCCGCCGCCAAGGAAAAACTCCCGCGCTTGGCCGACCATTACGCCCGCAGCACCATCGCCGCCGCCGAGCGCAAGGAGGAGACGACCACGGTCATTCTCCAAGCCATCCGCATTGGCGATTTCGCCGTCTGCTGCATGCCGTTCGAGGTTTTCTGCGAGACCGGCCTCGACCTGAAGAAGCGCAGCCCGTTCCCGCGGACGATGGTCGTCAGCATCGCCAACGGCCGGCACGGCTACCTGCCCACGCCCGAACAGCACAAACTCGGCGGCTATGAGACATGGATCGGCACCTGCAGCGTCCAGGAAGACGCCTCCGTCATCCTCACCAACCACCTGCTCGAAATGCTCGGCGAACTCGCGAAGGCGAAATGAAACGAACACGCCCAAAACATAGACGGCAGCCGATGAAGACGGCTTTCCTCACTCTCGCCACACTGCTGCTCGCTCCGCTGGCCGTTCTGACCGCGGCCGATGAGCCGAAGCAACGCGCGGCCAGTGCCGTGCCGCGCCTCATCTACAACGACGACGGCTTCAACTTCCTCGCCTCCGGGGACAATCTGGCCGTGAAGGATCTGCGGGCCTATCTCTCGCGGCTGCGCGGCACTCAGGTGGACATGGTCGCCTACTGTGTCGCCGAGGGAGGATACGTGACCCTCTACGAGAGCGACATCGCCGATCGGCTGGGAACGGGGATTCAAACATGGGACCAGGCAAAGCTGAAACTGAGACGGGTCGTGCTCAACCGCCAACGCCTGCGCGATGAGGCGGGCGACTACATCGGCGCGGTGTTCTCCATCCTGCGCGAGATGAAGTTGCCGGCCGTCGCCAGCATCCGCATGAACGACGCCCACATGAGCAGCGACCCCACGGGGCCGCTGGCCGGGCAATTCTGGAAGAAACATCCGGAGTGGCGGCTCGGCGCGCCTTACGGCTACTACGCCAGTTGCCTCACCTACGCCGTGCCGGAAGTGCGGGACTACCTGCGGCGCATCGTGCAGGAGATCATCGCCAAGTTCCCCGACATCGCCGGCATCGAACTGGACGGCATGCGCTCGCCGTTTTTCTTCAAGCCGGCCGACGGCGTGAAGAACGCGCCGATGATGACGGAGCTGATCCGCCAGATTCGGAGCGACCTCGACATCGCGGCCCGCGCCAAGGGCCGCAGTCGTTACCTGCTGCGCGTGAACGTGCCCCGCACGCCTGAGTTGGCGCTGGAATCCGGCATGGACGTGGCCGCGTGGAAGCGCGACGGCCTCGTGGATGGCATTTCCCCCGGCTGCTACAACGCCGACTTCCAGCCCGCGATCGAGTCGTGGCGCAAGCTGCCCGGCAATCCCCTCCCCGTCCATGCCTACGTCAACTGCAGCCCCGCGTCAGCCATGTATCTCTCGCTGGAACAGTATCGCGCCGCCGCGGCGAACGCTTACAGCGCGGGCGCCGACGGTGTGTATCTGTTCAACTTCCCCTGCCTCGATGAACTGTCCGCGCTGTTGCCGCGTCCTGTGGACCAGCCCGCCATGCCGCCACCCGATTTTCGCGCGCAATGCTGGCACCCTGACCTCGCGCAATCGCGGCAGGCTTTGCGCGAACTGGGCGATGCGGTGGCGCTCGCGCGCAAAGACAAGCACTACTTGTTCTACACCGGATCGCGGACTGATTACCGCCATTACACGCAAGACATGGCTTTCATGGATCGCGCCATAGCCAAGCCCGCCGAGCTTTCGTTCCGCTGCTACGATGGGCGGAACGCGAAAGAGATTACGTTGAAGTTGAAAACAGCCGGCGTCACCACCCGCGAGCAATTCAGCTTCACCCTCAACGGCCGGCCTGTCCCGCCCAACCGCATCCGGAGGCTGCACGCATCCGGCGGGCGCGACGCGCGCATCCATAGCGTTGTGCTGCAGCCTTACTCGCAGTTCGTGTTCAACCTCTCGCACGACATGCTGCGCCGCGGCGAGAACCAGCTCACCGTGACACCGGACGAGAAAGAGCCGGACCTCACGGGCAAGATTGATCTCGTGGAAATGGAGCTGCTGCTTCGCTACTGATCCGCCGCGGTAACATCAAGTCCGCCCGAAACCGCCAACCCGCAAGGTGCGGCAAAAAAACGGAGCATTGACGCGCACGGGCATAGGCATGAAGCTGCATGGCGTTGCGCCAAGCCAGCTCAATGATGAAGATCACAATTGGCTTCCTGAATCCAACGCGATGCCTTGTTGGGCTGGCGTTGTGCGTGTTGGCGACGGCAGGTGCGCGGGCGGACGAACTCGACCCGGCGATGACGTTTGCGCGGAAGACCCTCGACTTCGTCCAGCGAAGCCGGCCTTGTCCGGCGTTGGCGGCGCGGCTGGGGGAACTGGAGAAGCGTGCGGCGACGCACGATGCGAACCGCGCGGAGCTTTGTCAGACCGTCCGGCAACTGCGGCGGCAGATCATCTTCTCGCATCCGCTGCTGGACTTCGACCGGCTGCTCATCAACAAGTGCCCGACGCCGGGCTACTCGCACCAGTCGCGCCAATATCTCGGCCGCTACAGCCGGCCGGGGCCGGGGCTGGCGGTGATCGAAAATTGGAAAGACCAGCCGCGCGAGACGCTGTTGTTCAAAGGCCGCCTGCCGGTGGGTTCAACGATGCATCCGGAGTTGTCGTTCGACGCGCGGCGCGTGGTGTTCGCGTTCTGCGATCACACGCCGACGGACCCGAACTTGCGACAGTTTTTCCTCTGGGAGATCGGCACCGACGGCAAGGGCCTGCGCCGGTTGACGGGGCGCACCGCCGATCGAACTGCCGGCGAGGACGGCCGCCAGACTTCGCTGGTCGAGGATTTTGATCCATGTTATCTGCCCGACGACGGCCTCGCGTTCGTCAGCACCCGGCCGCAGACCCACATCCGCTGCCAATACGGCGGGCGTTACTTCGCCAACTTCCTGCTCTATCGCTGCGATGGCGACGGCCGCAACATCCGCCAGCTTTCGTTCGCCGAAGCGCCAGAGTGGGAACCGAGCCTGCTCGACGACGGCCGGATCGTCTATTCGCGCTGGGACTACACCAACCGCCACTCGTATCATTTCCAGAGCATCTGGGTGACGCGCCCCGACGGCACCGCCACCGCCAGCCTCTACGGGAACCTCACCCGCAACCCGTGCAACAGCGCAGAGCCGCGCCAGATTCCCGGCTCGCACAAGATCGTTTGCACGGCGGCGGCGCATCACGCTTACACGGCCGGCTCGATCATCGTGGTGGACCCGCGCGCGGGTCTCGATGGTTTGGAGCCGATCACGCGTGTCACGCCGGAAATCGTCTTCCCGGAAACCGAAGGTTGGCCGGTGGGCGCGTTCACGTCGCCGTGGCCTCTCAGCGAGGATTTGTTCCTGGCGGCCTACACGCCGGAGCCGCTCGCGAAGGAAGGCAAAGTGCAGGGCGCGAACGCCTACGCCATTTATCTGGTGGACACGCTCGGCGGGCGCGAACTGATTTACCGCGACCCGCAGGTGTCGTGCGTGTCGCCGATGCCGCTCGTGCCGCGCCCGACGCCGCCTGTGTAGACGGTTGCGCGCGAGGCGGCGGCGGAACCGACGGGCACGTTCTACATCCAGAACGTCTATCAATCGAGCCAACCCATCGCCGCCGGCAGCATCGCGGGCGTGCGCGTGGTGCGCGTGTTTCCGCAAACCGTCGAGACGCCGCCGGGCCGCAGCGTCGCCGTCTATGAAATGCCGAAGCGCATCCTCGGCACCGCGCCGGTGGATGCGAACGGGTCGGCGGCGTTTCGCGCGCCGGCAGGCCAGCCGCTGTTTTTCCAACTCGTGGACAAGAACGGCATGGCCGTCATGACGATGCGGGCGCTGGCTTACTTGCAGCCGGGCGAGGAAGCCGGCTGCATCGGGTGTCACGAATCGCGCCACGGCGCGCCCGACCGCATGGCGGAGCACGCTCGCGCAAGAATCTACGACCTCCAGCCACCCGCCGGCCCGCGTTACGAAGGCGGCCTCAGTTTCGCCAAGACCGTCCAGCCCGAGTTGGATCGTCACTGCATCACCTGCCACGGACTGGAGCGCGCCGATGGCGGCATCAATCTGCTCGGCACGCTCCAGCCGGTCACGTTCCCGCGCAAGCAATGGCCCGGCCCGAACAAGATGCGCGTGAGCGTCGCCTACGAATCGCTCATGACGCGCACCGGCCTCGTGGCGGTGGCGCAGGGCGACATGGAGAGCGACTTCAGCAAGCCGAAGGACTATTTCGCCCACGCTGGCCGGCTCGCGCCGATGCTGTTGGCCGGCCATCCCGACCGCAACGGCCAGCCGCGTGTGCGGCTCGACCGCGAGAATTTCGCGCGCATCGCCGACTGGCTGGACATGAACGCGGTCTGTTACGGCGACTATTCGTGGAACAAACCCGAATGGCGCGAGCCGTCACCCGACGGCGAGCGCGCGCTGCGCGACCAAGTGCGCGCCAAGTTCGGCGCGGCCCTTGCCGACGCGCCGTTTGCGGCATTAGTGAACGTGGCATTGCCGGAGCAGAGCCGCGTGCTGCAAGCGCCGCTGGCGGTGGCGGCGGGCGGCTGGGGACAACTTTCCGAAAACGGCTGGCGCAACACATCCGACCCCGGCTGCATCACGATGCGTCGCTTGGTGGAAGCCGCCATCGCACCCTTGCCCGGCCGCGACATCGCCGGCACTTGCGGTCGCGATGACCGCTGTGTCTGCGGCTGCTGTTGGGTGCGGCGCGCGGTGACAAACCTCCGCTAAGAAAGCTCAACTATGAACCTCACACGATGTCTTATCGCACTGACAATCTGGATAACCGGCGCGGCGTCGGCTTGGTCGGATTGGCCGGCTTATCGGCACGACGCGCAACGAAGCGGC
>JACRKA010000386.1 GCA_016219905.1 Verrucomicrobiota bacterium | reverse complement strand
GGTTCGCGCAGATGAAGCAGCGGCTCGCGCAGCCGCCGAGCGCATCTTTGACTTGGTTGACAGGTCGGCGATAATTGAACAACAGCACGCCGCCACAGCCGAACGCGTGGAAAAGGATTTCATTTCTCGCGGTATGCCGCCCGCAGGAGCCGCTGAAGTGCGCAAGGCGATTAACGATTGGTTCGGCAGCTATTACAAACCAGCAGATATCCGATCGGCGGCTGCGGGCATTTACATGGAGGAGTTTACCGAAGAAGAGTTGAAACAGATGGTCGCCTTCTACGAAACGCCTGTCGGCCGAAAGGTCCTAATGAAGATGTCAGTGCTTATCTCAAAGCTCACGGCGATGGCGGAAAAGTTTACTGCGGGAAAACAAAACACGCTAACAACAACCATCCGACCGATTCTGGAGAAATATGGCATGACCAACATCGTGAGCGAGTTGACCCATCGAAAGCGAACCAGCAACTCCCCGCAGTGAAGTGGGATCATGACAATCCGACGAGGCGAGCGATGAGGCGGGCAGGGAGAGCGCCGTCTCCCCCTCGCACTCCGTTCTGGATAACCCCCAAGCCGCGTTCCAAACTTCAGGCCGTCCGGCAGTAGCGCGCCGTCCCTGGCTTGCCGTCTCTGCTGCGCCCATCACTTCAGTTCATTCTCGAACCACGCCTGCGTCTTCTTCCACATCTCCGGCGTATAGACGTGGCCGAGGCGTGCCACGGTCACCTGCGCTTGCGATGTTTTCTGTGGGCGGCAGGGAGTGGTGGAGGCTGTGGAGTTTGCGTTGGGTCCGCAATCGGATTGGAAGTGACGATGCGCTCCTCCGGAGGTCCCACGACTCTGACGGCTTCCAAGAGCACCACCAGCCAGATGAAGGCGGATGCCACCTGCGCGGTCACGGTCGCCACATATAGAAGTTCTGGCATTGTCCCGGTCAAAAACTTGGGACAACTCGGGATTAGCCATGAAAGAAGAAAAAGAACGGGTAATCGCAGCTCGCGCAGGATCGGGTAAGACCGCATCCTTTTCCACGCATCGTAAATCCCACAGTCCTTGTTGATGATGAGGGCCGGCATATACACCGCCGGCTTTATGAGTAAGACGAACCAGCCCCCAACGAATGGCGCCATCACATCTTTGAGGTTTGGAGGCGCGGTATGGGATAGATATCCGGCTGCTCGCGTGATGAAGAATAATACGAATATTGCAGGTAGAATCAGCAAGAGGCCGAAGCCAAACATCCTCCAGAAGAATGGAAGCCCGGTCCGCCACATTTCAGCAAACGGCTGGCGTGCTTGACCTCGAAGACACACTAATCGCACAAAGCCGGGTTCTAATATCCAGCCCAGCAGCGTCAACGGAAGCCCGAGATAGCTGAGACAGTGTAGAATGCCACTTTTCGCCCACTCCGCACTGCCTGACGGATGCGATGACGATCCGAGGATTGCAGAACCCGTCCAAACCGCCAAGAGCACAGCTACTTCCGGCCAACGGCTCCGCAAGATTGCAATCGTCTGTTTCATGACACGAACTGATTGTGGTAACTTCGCGCGCAGGCTAAGGCGGGTGCGCTGGCTTGTCCATCGTAAACCGGCGTGGCGGCCGTCTCTGCCGCATTCGTCACTTCAACTCGGCGTCAAACCATGCCTGCGTCTTCTTCCACATCTCCGGCGTATAGACGTGGCCGAGGTCGGGGATGATGATGTTCTCGAACTTCGCCTCCGCGCCGTAGAGCCGATAGACCTTCCGCACGACCGGCTCGATCTCGCGGATGCCGTCCACGGGCGAGCCGGCGTCCTTGTCGCCGGTCTGGAACAACATCGGGCGCGGCGCGGCCAGCGCGATGACGGCCTCGCTGTCGAAGTGGTTCAGCACGCCGGGCACGAAGTAGTAGATGCCGTGGTATCTCAGACCCTCGTTGGCGATGAGGTTGCGGTAGCGCGTGAGGCAGGCCACGGCCACGCCGGTCCGGGGCCGCTCGTCCATCGCCATGACCCACCACGTGCGCGTGGCGCCCATGCTGATGCCGGTGACGCCGATGCGCTTCGGGTCCACCTCCGGCCGCGAGCAGAGGTAGTCGAGCGCCATGAGGTCGTCGCGGACGATCATGCCCCAGAGCGACCGGCCGACCCAGAGGTTGAACTTGCTGGCAGTCAGTTCGCCGGGGCTGCCCCTTTCCTTCGGGCCGCCGGGGCCGCGGCCGTTGCGCTCGCCGAAGCAATAGGCGTCAATACCGAGCACCACGTAGCCGCGCCGGGCGAGCGCGGGGCCGGGCGGTTCGGGCAGGGCGTTGCCGGTGAGCATCTCTTCCTTGCCGTTGTCATACTGGCCGCCGTGCCAGTGGCAATAGAGGATGGCGGGCGCTTTGCCGCGGACCTTCTTCGGCAGGAACACGTAGCCCGGCACGGTCGCGCCAGCGCCGTTGTCGAACTGGAATTTTTCCAGCCAGTAGTCGCCGCGGTCTTCGCGGCTGAGGGTCTCGACGCGCGGCGTCTTCGGGCGCGGCGGCAGTTTGCCGAGCAGTTCCCAGAGTCGGGTGCGGATCTGTTTGCGTTGCTTCTCCCACGCGGCCTGGGTGGCGGGCGGGGCGAAGGGTTTGGCAACGGGCGCGGCGGCGAGCCAGCGTTCGGCGATGGTCGGGTCGGTTTGGGCCATGGCGGTCTCCGGTGTGGATAGCAGGGTTGCGAGCAGCAGGCAACCGGCAACAGAACGGGCGGGGATGGGTGTCATGAGACGATCTCCGTTCACGGCGGACAAGTCACAGGACGGTTAAACACGCCCGGGCGGCTCCGGTCAAGAGAACATCGCGCCAACGCAGGCTCCGCGGCACCTTTTTCAACTTTTTGCTGTCTCTCCGAGCGCAGCCGGTGGTAATCGTCTCGGCACATCATGCGGCTTGTTTTCCTGAATCTCGCGGTGATCTTCGCCGGCTGCCACGGCCTGACCTATGCCGAGACGGTGCTTTACAGCCGGCTCGACTCGCTCGACGGCTGGGCCGTGCGTTCCGTGGGCGATGCGACCGCAGCGGTCGTCTCCGGGCGCGAAGGCGCGCCGTGTGCAGAACTGCGCTCGGCAGGAGGCACGGTGTTCCTGACTCGCGAGCTTCCAGCGTCGGCGCTCGCCGGGCGCAAGGTGACCGTGGATTGCCAGATGAAACCCGCGGATGTCGTCCGCGGCCCGCAGGCGTCCAGCACCGCCAAGCTTCACCTCGCCGTCGAGACGCCCGCCGGCATCCAGCACTTCAGCGCGCGGTTGACCGGCACGGCGAACTGGCAGCCACAGGGCCTCACCGCCGACGTGCCGCGTGACGCGCGACGCGCCGTGCTCAACCTCGGCCTCGAAGCCTGCGCCGGGCGCGTGTCGTTCAGCGAACTCATCGTCCGCAACGACCAGCGCGGCGTCCATCCGTTGAACCTCGCCCCGGCCGCCAATGCGAACCACGAACAGATCGGGCTGGGCGCGTTCCCGAATGGCGCGTTCGAGTGGAAGGGCATCCCGTTCCGGATTCTCGACGGTGCGGCGAACGATGGCGGCGATTGTTTCCGGCTGCGCGGCGCAGGCCACGACGACTGGCCCGACGCGACGGCCGCGCCGATTCCCGTGGGCCGGAGCGCGACAACGATCTACATCCTCCACGCCGCGCTGGGCGGCCGCGACAAGGGCGAGTCGCCGTGCGCGATCTGGACGGCCCGGCTCTCGGACGGCCACAGCAACAACCTGAGCATCTTCGAGGGCCGGGAGATCGGAGCGGTCGGCAGCACGAAGGACTTGGAGAATTGGCAGGTGACGTGGCGCGGCAGTGACGCGGCAGGGACACCGGTCACCTTTGGCGTGACCAAGTGGATGATCTACGAGGACACGCCGATTGTGTCGCTCTCGTGCCGCGCATACGCCGGCGCGCCGCCCGTGGTGCTGGCCGTCACGGTTGTCGAGGGGCCGCGACCGAAGACGCGCGGCGTCTTCGACGAGGAAGAAGGGGGCGGCGAATGAGGGCCAGACGTTTCGCATGGCCGCTGGTGATGGCGCTCGTGGTGTGGGCGGCGTTTGAAGCCGGCCAACGCCGGCACATCCCGCAGGCGGGAGCGGCAGCGCCTCCGCTGAAAACGTCGAACGCAGCCGAGCGCAGCGCGGCACAACGATTCTTCGCCAAAGCGCCGGAACTGCGCCAGCGGTTCATCGCGGCCACCTCGGCCGCGGAGCGGCGCAACGACGTTGCCGTTCGCAAACCGCTCCAGCGCGCACTGGCGGCGGCGGCAAAAGGCGACGCGGCGTCGGCGGGAGCGCAACTGCGGCTGGCCGAGGCGGCGCTTGATGGAGAAGCGGCCACCGTCCGCCGGGACGAACCGCAGGCAGTTTTCGCGTTCGTCGGGCAGATCGAGCCGGCGGTGAAGCTGGGGCAGGAGTTGATGACGGAAGGTTGCGTCGCCGCCGGGAAACTCGTGGCGCGCGCCGGCTGGCATTTCCAAGAGAAGCAGTTCGCCGAGTCGTCGCGGATGCTCGCGCTGGGCGCGCAATTGCTTGGCACGGGCGGGTCTGTGGCGATGCTAGCAACCAACGCGCCGCCGTGGTTTGTGGCGTTGGCGCGCGCGCCGTCGCTCGACGCCGACCGTCGGCGCGC
>JACRKA010000040.1 GCA_016219905.1 Verrucomicrobiota bacterium | reverse complement strand
TTCTGGCGCCGAACGAAACGCAGTCGCTCGACGACCTGCCGCTGCATCGCGTGCAACGACACAGCCTCACCGGCAAGCCCACGATCTGCGGCCATCGTCTCTGCTTGTCGAACCGCGCGACCGGCGACATCCGCGTCCTCGACATCCACGACCCAACCGCGCCCAAGCTGCGCGATGCATTTACGACGCCCGGCAATCCCGGCCGCATCGTCCCGACGCGCGACGGTTTTCTGATTCCCGACGGCTATAACGGCCTGTTAGTTTGCAAAGGAGAACCATGAACACCCTGAAACCGCTCGTCATCCTCACGCTGGCGCTCGCCGCGTCAGTATCGTCCACCACCGCCCAGCAGCCAAAGGGCGGCAAGCCTCCGATCTCCTTCACCGCGGCGACGCTGCCGAAGGACGACGCCGAGAAGAAAATCCTGGCCGTGCTGGCGGACATCAACGCCAACCAGCGGCGGGGCAGCATGAGCGTGCCGGAACAGGACGGCCGCATCCTGCGCGTGTTGACGGAGGCCATCGGCGCGAAGCACGTCGTCGAGATCGGCACCTCCGTCGGCTACTCCGGCATCTGGTTCTGCCTCGCGCTGCGCAGCACCGGCGGCAAGGTCACGACGTTTGACATTGACCCCGGGCGCAGCGCGAAAGCCCGCGAGAACTTCAAGCGCGCCGGCGTGGACGCGATGGTGACGATGGTGTTCGGCGACGCGCACGATACGGTCAAGCAGCTCAAGGAGCCGATTGACCTGCTGTTCCTCGACGCCGACAAGGAAGGCTACCTCGACTACCTCAACAAGCTCCTGCCGCTGGTCCGGCCCGGCGGCTTGGTCGTCGCGCACAACATGGACCAGCGCATGGCCGACCCGCGTTATGTGAAGGCCATCACCAGCAACCCGGCGTTGGAGACGCTTTTCATCAACATGGAAACCTCGGGCATCGGCGTGTCGCTGAAAAAACGCTGACGGCCTTCCGGCAACACAAGACTGCGCCGCCGCCGTGAGCCATCACTCGACCAAGCGCACAGAAGGGGTGCTGGGGGACCGGGTTGGATCTGTTGCAGAGAAGCCGCCGTTGCCGCGGACTTCCATGTAGTAAACCACGCCGCCGAGGGCGCCCAAGGCGCCGTTGCCCTCGATCACCAGCAGGCCGGTCTTGTTATAGACGTAGCCTGAGAAACCCGTCACGTTGCCGTTGCCCGACAGGTCAATCATGTTGGAGTTCGCGCGGTCGTTGAAGAACACGAAGCCGTTGTAATACGGATCGGCGCTGGCGGTGGACGCCTTGAGGTTCAGGTTGCCGTTGCCGGTGGCCTTGATCATGCCGTAGCCGCCGACGCCATTCGGCTTGTAAGGGTCCCGCGTGTTGTAGATGAACACATCGGTGCCATTGAGGTTGCCGTTGCCGGAGACGGTCAGCCCGCCGCCCGCCATCACGTAACGGCCGGGAAGCAATGTCACCGAAGCGTCGCTGGACATCATGAGGCCGCCCCAGTAAATGCCCGGACGCAACGTCGTGGTGGAACCGATGACTTTGTTGGCGGGCTTGCTCGCCGTGCCGCCGCTGTCGGGCGAGGTGTAGCCGATCTCGCCGTCGCCGTAGAGCACCGTGCTGGAACTGGTGATCACAGGCTCCACGATGCTCTCAAACGGGTCCGGCACCACCGGCGCGCCGGTGGTCACCTGGCCGATGATCGTCCCGTTGCCGCCGCGCGTCCAGCCGCCGTGGACCTGCACGTTGCCGGCATAGAGCGAGCCGTTGCCTTTCAGCGACAACGCCGCCGGGTCCGAGGAATTCACGATGACCGTGCCCTGGCCGACGTTGATGTCCCCGTTGCCGGAGAGCATCAGCGAATCCTTGCCGGTGGGTCTCAAACACAACAGCGTCACATCCACGGGCTGCCGGCTCACGCCTGCCGTCGCGAAGGCGGCGACGTTGACGGTCGGCTGGCGCAGGAACAAGCGCATGAAGGTGGTGTTGACGGGCCGGATCGTGCGGACGCGGATGTAGCCGTTGCTGCCGTTGAAGTAGGCGCTCGAAGCGGGTGGAATCTCCACGGAGACATCTGCGGAGAGAATCATGTTCTGCGTCGCGTAATAGGTTGCGGCGCTGATGGCGCTGGCGACGTTGGAGGCGCTCTGGCCGCCGAGCAACCAGCGCGCGCCAGCCTGCGCGGCCGCGTCGGCGGCCCGCTGCGCATGGCGGCGGTTGCACTGGACCATGCCGGCATCGGTCACCAACCCCATGAGGGCCAGCATCGCCACCAACAGGCAGGCCACGACCACGATCATCTGGCCGGAGCGCCGCGACGGCGGCCGTCTCAAATAAAGAAATGAGTGTTGATCAGCTTTCATGACTGCGAACCGCGAGACCCCTCGGACCGTCCACCGGCACGGTAATGGCATTGTTCGCGCAAGCCACGTGCCGACCCTCCGCCCGGTTGACGGGGTGCGGAAACGGCGGGATGCAAGCCAACTGTCCGATGGCTGGACAATGAGCCACGACAACGCACCCGGCTGTGACGTCGTCTGGATGACACCGCTGGCTTTCCCAAAGTGCAGACACCGGCCGCAAGGAAGTTGCTTCGGCTCGCCCGCATCCCTGCCACGCACAGGGCGCCGAGAACAAGCGGTTAAAGAGACGGGAATCCGATCAAACCGGCGGTTTGGTGCCGGCCGGGGCAGGCCACGCGGTTGGTGGCGCGCAGGGCGATGCGTCCTGGCTTACTCGACGAGGCTGACCGCCGGCATATTGGGCGTCCGCGACTTGTCGAGGATCGTGAAGGTCGCATGGCCTTCAACCTCCATCTCGTAAACGACCGCACCAAAGCCCCCCAAGGTGCCGTTGCCTTCGACTTCGAGTTCGCCTTTCGCGCTGTAGATGTATCCCGACAGCGGGGACGAGCCGACCATGGAGCCATTGCCTTCGATCTCGATCTCGCTCGCGTGGGTGCGGTCGTCGAAAATCAGGAATCCCTTGTAGTAGGCATCGGCCGTGGCCGTTGGCGCTTTCAGGTCCACGTAGCGATTGCCTCTGATCTCGATCTCGTCCACGGCGCCTGACTGACTGTTCTTGTAGGGATCATTGGTGTTGTAGATGAACACATCGCTGCCGATCACGTTCCCGGTGCCCGTCATGCGGATGCCGCCCCCCGCCATCACGTAGCGCCCCGGCAGAAACGTCACGCTCGCGTTGCCGGAAACATTCAAGCCGCCCCAGTAGATGCCGGGATGGAGCGTGACGGCCTGGTTGCCTGCGATGTTTCTTGTGGCCGGCTTGGTCGCCGTGCCGCCACTGTCGTCGGACTTGCCGCCCGTGGCACCGTCACCATACCGGACACTGCTGGTGGAAATGATGACCGGCGCCACAACGTCCTTGAAGGGATCCTCCATCGCCGACGCCTGCGTCACAATGTCCGCCCGGATCTCGCTGTTGCCGTTCACTTCGTATCCGCCAACGATGTTCAGCGTTTTCGCGACGATCAGGCTGTTCCCTTGCACTTCCACCGCCTCTGGCCCTGAGGTGTTCACATGGATGGAGCCGTTGCCGACATCCAGCGTGGCATTGCCCTCCACCTCCAACCCCTCGTCGTCCGGCCTCAAGACCAGCACCGTCAAATCCCCCGGGCGTCGCACCACACCGGCCGTCGCAAAGGCGGCGACATTGACCGTGGGCTGGCGCAGGAACAGGCGCATGAAGGTCGTGTTCACGGGCCGGGTCACGCGCACGCGCACGTAGCCGTTGCTGCCGTTGAAATAGGCGCTCGACGTGGGCGGGATCTCCACCGCGACGTTGCCGGAGAGAGTGCCGTTCTGCACCGCATAATAGGATGCGGCGCTGATGGCGCTGGCGACATTGGAAGCACTCTGGC
The DNA here is from genome assembly GCA_016219905.1 of Verrucomicrobiota bacterium. Taxonomy (GTDB): domain Bacteria; phylum Verrucomicrobiota; class Verrucomicrobiia; order CAIQCK01; family CAIQCK01; genus JACRKA01. The sequence continues at coordinate 32,277 of JACRKA010000040.1, read as the reverse complement.
CGCCCAACAGCAGCCGCGCGCCGGCCTGCGCGGCCGCATCAGCGGCGCGCTGCGCGTGGCGGCGGTTGCACTGAACCATGCCGGCATCGGTCACCAACCCCATGAGGGCCAGCATCGCCACCAACAGGCAGGCCACCACCACGATCATCTGGCCGGACCGCCGTGACGACGGCCTTCTGAGACAAAGAAAGGAACGTTGCTCGGTTTTCATGACGGTATGCTGCGAGACCCCGGCCCCTTGAATGGCCGATATGGCATTGTTTCTTGCAAGCGACGTGCCGACCCTCTGCTCGGTTTTCACGGCGAAGAAACGGCCGGATGCGAGACGAACTGTCCGATGGCTGGACAATGAGCCACGACTGTGCAGCCTCCTTGTCCCGTCATCTGGACGCCGCCGCTGGCTTTCCCAGAGTGCAAACACCGGTCGCAAGGAAGGTTGCTTTGCAGCTGGTTTCCCAATTCTTCGGACCGCCCGCGCCCCTGCCTTGGACTGAGCGGCGAAGTTGGAGGATTGGCAGGCCGTCCTAATCACACCGGCGGCTTGGCGCGGTAGGTGATGACGCGGACTTTCTCCAGCGTCATCAGGCCGTCGGCGACCATCTGATCCAGTTCCGGTGGGAACGCCTGGATCCTGTCCTCCTTGTCCACGATCTCAATGATGACCGCCGGTCTTCGCTAAGGCGGGGGGATTTAGTGATGGGAAAGGCGGCACCAGCGCAGGTTGGCGCAAACAGGCGGAAAGGAGCGCAGTTTTCGCAGTGATCTGCATACGCGCCCAGACTGACGTGCTGGTCCGGGCGAGACGTTGAAGTCCTATGGCGCCAAGAGGTGAGCGCGGCGGGCGGTAGCCCGATGCGCAGGCGATGTCGAGAAGGTGAGCAACTCCCTCACCATCCGAGCCGATATAGCATGACGCGCGGAACGGCCGGAGGCTGCGTGCGGCGTGGCACTCGTTCTGCTAACTGCGGCAATGCAAGTGGCAGTCAAAGCGATTGAGCCTTCAATGTCGCAGTGACTTGTGCACCGCAGCGCAACCAGTCGTCGGGGAACTGACGAGACGAATGGTTTGCCCAGCCCGGCCCTTGGGTCCGGGTTTCCGGCGGCGCTGAAAGATCCGAGATGCGTAGCAATGGCATGAAATACCGGCGGGAAGACTGCCGGCAGGGAAAACATTAATATGAAGAGCAATGATAACAGAAAAAATCGGATGGGCGGGGCAATGCTGTCTTCGGCTCGCTTACTATGGTCACTGGTGGCGCTTCTCTTGGTTGGTTGGTTGCCCGATGCGTCGGCGTTTCCCACCTACAAAACCCAGTTTAACACTCGCTACGGCACGACCGGCACCCGGGTTGATTCGTGCGTGATGTGTCACACCACGCCCACGTCGCCCGGCCCGCGAAATCCTTATGGGTCGTTCTTGGAAGATGAACTGCTTGCGGGCAACACAATCGTCGGCGCGATGACTGTTGCCGAACCGCTCGACAGTGACGGCGACGGATTCACCAACCTCGCTGAAATTCTGGCCCGCACTTTCCCCGGCGACCCGAGCGATTTCCCCATCGCCTCTGCGCCGAACATCAGCGTCAGCCCCACGACCCTCGCTTTTGGCGCCGTCAACACGGGCGCCAACAAGGCGATGACCGTCACCGTGTCGAACACCGGCAACGCGGCGCTGACTGTCAGCGGCGTCACCTTGACCGGCAGTCTGGATTTCTCGCTGCAATCACCCCCGGCGACGCCGTTCAGCGTTGCTGCCAATGGCTCGGTGACGTTGTCCGCACAGTATGCCCCGACCGGCATCGGCGCAGACAGCGGCAGCATCGTCATCGCCAGCGACGATCCCGATTCGCCGAGCGCATCCGTCTCGCTGTCGGGCACCGGCGCGGCCAGCGCGCTGGCGGCCAGCCCCCTGGCTCTCGACTTCGGCCAGATCACCGTCGGCAGTTCCAAGTCCCTGCTGGTCACCATCAACAACACCGGCACCTCCGCCGGCACGGTGACGTCCCTGACCCTGGGCGGCAGCGCGGACTTTGCGCTCGGAGCCGCTGCCCCTGCGACACCGTTCACGGTTTCGCCCGGCTCGTCGGTGACCGTGCCTGTGAATTACACGCCCGGCGTCGCTGGCGCGGCAAGCGGTTCGCTGCAGATCGGCACTGACTCGACCTCGACACCGACATTGACTGTGTCGTTGGCGGGCACGGGCGGCGTGCCGCAGACGGCGGTGATTGGCATGACGCCGTCATCGCTGGCGTTCGGCCAGGTCCCGGTGGGCACGTCCAAGTCCATGATGGTGACCATCGGCAACATCGGCAACGCCGCCTTCAGCGTCAGCGCGCTTGCCCTCAGCGGCAGCACGGACTTTGCGCTGGCCGCCGGCGCCCCGGCGACACCGTTCTCGGTGGCCCCCGGCGCGCAGGTGACCGTGCCCGTGGTTTACACCGCCTCGAACGAAGGCAATGACAGCGGCGCGCTGCAGATCACCAGCAACGCCACCAACCAGACGCAGGTATCCGTGACGTTGGCTGGCGGCGGCATCACCAGCCACCTGAGCCTGGCGCCGACGGCGCAGGACTTTGGAACGGTCATGGTCGGCTCGAGCGCGAGCCGGACTGTGACGGTGACCAACAGCGGCGGGCTGGCGGCGTCGGTCACGGTGGTCAGCTTCAGCGGAAGCGCGGACTTCGACCTGGGCGCGGGCGCGCCGGCAACGCCGTTCACATTGGCGGCCAACGCCTCCGTGATCCTGCCGCTGGTGTTTGCGCCATCGGCTGCGGGTCCCGCGAGCGGCCAGTTGAACCTGGCCAGTGATGATCCGAAGTCGCCGTTGCTGACGACGGCACTGTCGGGCAACGGCTCGGCCCCGCCGGTCGCTGCGCCCAACATCGCGGTCAACCCGTCGGCCTTGGCGTTCGGCAAGGTGGCCGCCGGTTCCACCGGCACGCTGTCGGTGACCATCCAGAACACGGGCAACGCGGTGTTGACCGTCGGTTCGCTCGCGGTCTCCGGTAGCGCTGACTTCGCGCTCGATCCGGCGGTGCCGGCCGCGCCGTTCCTGGTGGCGGCAGGCGCGTCCGTGAGCGTCACAATCCTCTACCTGCCAGCGGCTGCGGGCGCCGACACCGGCGCGCTACAGATCGCCAGCGACGACGCCGATACACCGACCGCAGCCGTGTCGCTGACCGGCGAAGGCACGCAGAGTGCCCTCGGCGTCAGCCCCGCGTCGTTGAGCTTCGGCAGCATCACGGTCGGCGCGTCCAAGACGCTGTCAGTCCGCGTCACCAACTCGGGCAACGCGTCGGCCGCGATCACCGTGGTGGCCATCACCGGCAACAGCGCGTTCACCCTGAACAGCGCGGTGCCTTCGATGCCGGCCACGGTGGCCGCGGGCGCATCCGTGGACATCGCCGTCAACTACACGCCGGCGGCAGAAGGCAGCCACACGGGGACGCTGGAGATCAGCAGCTCCGACCCGCGCACGCCGCAGTGGTCGGTGGCCTTGGACGGCTCGGCCGTTAAACCCTCAACCACCGAGCCGGTGCGCCTGAACATCGGGAGATTCTCTGTGACGAAGGAAATTGAGAAGCGCGGCGAGGCGGTCCAAATCCGCCTGTCGGTCAACAACATCGGCAAAGTTGACCAGCCGCGGCCGGCAACCGTGACTGGCAGGCAGAACAACGTCACGATCTACAACCAGACCATGACAGTCAGCGACCCGATCGGCGGTCGCGCCACTACGCACTCGTTCCCGAGCTACACACCACAGACCAACGGCGAGATCACCTGGACGGTCACATTGCAGGACGATGACGCCGACCGCGACTGGGCTATGGCCAGGACCAAGGTGAAGTTGCACGAGGATGAAGAGGGCGACGAGCACGACGAGCGCGATTTAGTGAGTCGTCCGCGGCGATCCTGAAAGGGACCGACCGCAAGAGTTCCTGACGTGGGCCGAGCGCGTCGCGAAGTTCGCGGCGCGCACGGTCGCGTCTTGGGGGCGAACAGATTCCGACTCCGCCGAGGCCACTCGCGTGCTCGAACTAGGCGGTGGGTGGCTTGGCGCGGTAAGCGATGACGCGGACTTTCTCCAGCGTCACTAGGCCGTCGCCGACCATCTGATCCAGTTCCGGCAGGAAAGCGTTGATCTTCTCTTCCTTGTCCACGATCTCGATGATGACCGGCAGGTCTTCGCTGAGGCGCAGGATTTTCGCCGTGTGCAGCCGCGAGTGGGCGCCGAAGCCCATCGGCCCGCGCAACACCGTCGCGCCGGCCAGCCCGCGCTCGCGGGCCTTGAGCACGATCGCCTCGTAAAGCGGCTGGTGATGCCACTTGTCGAGTTCGCCGATGAAGATCCGCAACAAAGTGCCTTCGCCTTCGAGTTTCATAGTCAACCTCCGTGAAGTTTCGCCTGCAACCACAGCGCGCAGACGCGGCCGAGATAGACCGCCAGCAGGCAGAGGACATTGGAGCCGATGATGTTGGCCGCAACCCACAGCCACTCGGCGTCGCGCGCGAGGTTGAGCGTCTGCAGGCCGTAGCTGGAGAACGTCGTGTAGCCGCCGCAGAAACCGATCAGCCAGAAATCGCGCCACTCCGGCTTCAGCCACGCGCGCCCCATCGCCGGCCCTGACACCGTGGCGAGGAAGCCAATCACGAAACAACCGCTGACGTTGACCAGCACCGTGCCAAGCGGGAATGCCGCAGTCCACTCGACGTGTTTGCCCTGGTAATGCGACACCAAGCCGTTCAGCCCGTAGCGCGCCAGCGTGCCGATGGCGCCACCGAGCGCGAGCAAGAAAAGTCTAACCATCGCTCTGGCTCCTACGCTCCGTCAGCCGTTTCATCAAGAAATAAACCGCCGGTGTCGCCACCAGAGAGAGCAACACGGAGATGCAAAGCGCGCCGATGACGCCGATGGCCAGCGGGCGCAGCATGTCGGCGCCGCTGCCGATGCCGTGGGCCAGCGGCAACATGCCGAGCGCGGCGGCGAGCGAGGTCATCAGCACGGGCCGCAGACGGCGATGACCGGAGCGGACGAGCGCATCCTCCAGCGAGAGGCCGCTGGCGCGGAGGTGCTCGACGAAGTCGAGCATCAGGATGCCGTTCTTGGCGACAATGCCGACGCCGATGATCGCGCCGAGGAAGCTGACGATGTTCAGGGACGTGCCGGTGAGCCACAGCGCCGCTACCGTGCCGAACAGCGCCAGCACCGCGCCAAAGACGATGGCCAGCGGTTCGTAGAAAGAGCGGAACTCGATCAGCAGCACGGTGAAGACGAGGAAGATCGCCATGAGCAGCACGAGCAGCAGGTTGCGGAACGATTCCTGTTGCTGCTGGTAGAGGCCGCCAAACTCGATGGTGCCGGGCGGGATGGTTTTGTCCTGGCTGAGTGTGTTTTGGATTTCCTCCATCGCGCTGCCGAGGTCGCGGCCTTCGAGCCGGGCGGTGACGGCGACGCACTGCCGCAGGTCTTCGCGGCGCAGTTCGAGCTGGCCCGGTTCCTCGGTCACGTCGGCGACCTGCGAGAGTTTCACCACCGCGCCCGTCGGCGTGCGCAGCGGCAGTTCGCGGATGTCGGCCAGCGTCGCGAGATTGGCCTTGTCCACCAGCACACGGATGGCGACGACGCGGTCGCCCTCGAGCACGGAGGAGGCGGTCTGGCCGAGCAGCGCGGTGTTGACGGCGGCGGAGATGTCGTCGGCATTGAGACCGAAGCGTTGCGCCTCGGCGTAGCGCACACGCAGGCTGAGCGAGTTGCCGGTCTGCATCAGGCCGTCGAAGGTGTCCACGACGCCGTGCACCTTCTTGATAGTCGCTTCGATTTCCGGCGCCTTCTTTTTCAGCCACGCGAGGTCGGTGGAGAAGAGTTTGATCTCAATCGGCTTGGGCGACCACGTCAGGTCGCCGATCAGGTCGCTGAGGATGCCGGGGAACTCCCACTGCATGGCAGGGATCGTGGCGAGAAACTTGTGGCGCAGTTCGGAGATGACTTCCTCGGTCGCGCGCTGGCGGCCGGGTTTGAGTTTCACCAGAAAATCGCCGGTGTGCGGCTCGGCGATCGCCAGCGCCAGCCGCGCGCCGGTGCGGCGCGAGTAGCTTTCCACGTCGGGGGTGCCGCGGATGATCTGCTCGGCCTGCTTGAGCTGGCGCGAGGTTTCCGTGAGGCTTGTGCCGGGCGGCGCGAGATAATCAATGACGAAGCCGCCCTCGTCCATCGCCGGCAGGAAGTCGCTTTCAAGCCGGTGATAGATGCCGGCGCCGCCAAGCGCCACCGCGCCGCAGGCCAGCACCGTCAGCCAGCGGTGCCGCAACGCGGCGCGCACAGCGACTTCGTAGAGCCGGATGACGTGCGTGAGCAGAAGACCGCCCTCGAGGTCATGCGGCACGTGGCCGTGTTCGAGGTGTTCGCGGTCGCGCATGAACCACGCCGCCAGCGAGGGCGTGAGCGTGATGGCCAGGACGAGCGATGTGAGCAGCGACACGACCATCGTTACCGCCAGCGCGCGGAAGAACACGCCGGCGATGCCCGTCAGAAACGCCAGCGGCAGGAACACGACGACGGGCGTCAGCGTCGAGCCGACGAGCGGCAGGAAGATTTCGCCGATGGCTTCCTGCACCGCCGTCAGGCGCGGCCGGCCCAGAGCGATTTTGGCGTGGATGGCCTCGACCACGACGATGGCGTCGTCAATGACCAGCCCGATGGCCGCCGCGATGCCGCCCAAGGTCATCAGGTTGAAGCTCATGCCGAGCAGCCACATCGCGACGAGAGTCACCAGCACCGTCACCGGGATCACCAGCGTCGCCACGAGTGTTGAACCCCAGTTTTTCAGGAAGAAATAGATGATCAGCACCGAGAGGACGAGGCCGAACACGATGCACTCCCACACGCTCTGGACCGACGCGCGCACCAGCAGCGACTGGTCGTAGAAAAACGCGAGCTTCATGTCGGGCGGCAGCTCGTGGCGAAGCAGGCGGATTTCCTTCTGGAGCGCGTCGGCGATGTCGAGCGTGCTGCCGTCGGGCTGGCTGCGGATGTTCAGCAGCACGGCGTTGACGCCCTCGGCGGTGACGACGTTGAACACCGGCTCCGGCCCGCGCTCGACACGCGCGAAATCGCGGATGCGGATCGGGTGGCCGCCGGTGACGGTCACGGAGAGGTTCTCGATGTCGGCGGGCGAGCGGACGCGGCCGTCCACGGTGGTGAGGTAAAGTTGGTAGTTCTCCTCGTGCATGCCGGCGGGCGCGATGAAGTTGTTTTTCACCAGCGCGTCGGTGACCTGCGCGAGGCCGAGGCCGGCGGCTTGCAGGCGCAGCGGGTCCACGACGACGTGGTATTCCGGCGTGCGTCCGCCGACGAGGTCCACGCGCGCGATGCCGGGGATGCGCAGGAAACGCGGCTTGAGGTTGTAACGCGCGGTTTCCCACAGCTCGGTGATGTTGCGCGTCGGGCTGGTGAGGCTGACGCCGACGATGGGGAAGGCTGAGAACGTCAGCCGCCAGACGGTCGTGCTGGCCGTGGCGGGCAGCGTCGAGCGGATTTGCGAGAGCCGGCCCAGCACGTAAAGCTCCGACTGGATCATGTCCACGTGCCAGTTGAAGAACACGTTGATCTCCGCCGAGCCGCGGCCGGTCGCCGAGCGGATCGTGACGGAGCCGGGAATGTCCTTCATCGCCTCCTCGATGGGGCGTGTGATGGTGGCCATCATCTCGTCGCCGGGCATGACGCCGTTGTCCACAAGGATGACGACGCGCGGGAAGTTCGTCTGCGGAAACACGGACGACGGCATGTTGAGCGCCGCGTAGATGCCGGCGAGGCAAAGCGCCAGCGCGATGAACGTGATGGCCAGTGAGTGGCGCGTGGCAAACCGGCCCAGCAGCGAGAACTCTTTTCCCATCGTTTCAGCTTTCATGAGTGTCAGTGTTGCGCGGTCACTGGCCGATCAGCCGAACTCTCGTTTCCTTCGGCAGGGCGTAGGCGCCTTCACTGACTACCGCGTCGCCTTCCTTCAATCCCTCGCCCTCCACTTCAACCAGCCCGCCGTCGCGCAAACCAACTTTCACCGGCTTCTGCACGGCCTTGTCGCCTTCCACAACGGCAACGACTGTGTGGCCGTCCTCAGCGGTCACGACGCTTTCGCGCGGCACGGCGAGCCGGTCGCGCCGCTCCTCGCTCGCGATACGGACGCGCACGAACTGGCCCGGCCGCAAACCATCGCGGGCGGGGATCGTCCCGCGCACCAACACGCTGCCGGTCTTCGGGTCCACCTGCGGCGCGATGAAACAGAGCGTGGCGGCGCAGACGGGCTTGCCATCAGCTTCCGCGCCGGGCTGCTCAACGCGCAACTCCATCGGCTGGCCGAGTTTCAAATACGGAAGTTCCGCGCTGGGGATGTTCGCGGAGACCACCAACCGGTCGAGGTCAATCATCTCCGCCATCACCGTGAGCAACTCGACCGCTTCGCCGGGATTGACGCCAACGCGCGTGACCGTTCCGGCCAGCGGCGCGGTGATGCGCAGCAGGTCGCGCTGCGTCTGCGCGTTGGCCAGGTCGTTGCTCGCCGCCTGCAACTGTTGCTCGATTTCCTGGAACGCCTTCACCGACGTGCCCTCGCCCTGCATCAGCTTCTTCTGCCGCTCGAAGTTGCGCTGGGCGAACTCCAGCGCCTGCCGGGCCTTCGCGATCTGCACATCGGCCAGTCGCGCGTCCAATTCAAACATCGTCGCGCCTTTCTCGACGCGCTGGCCCTCGGCACAACACGCCTGCACGACGACGCCCGCGACCGGCGACGCCACGCGCGCGCTGGCGGCGGTGTGGCCGTCGTGCGGCGGCTCCGGCTCGACGGTGCCCCAGCCCTCGACGTAGCGGTGCAGCGTCGCCCGCGTCACTTTCGCGACGCGCACGGCGACCTCGGTGGCGACTTTCTCTTCCTCGCCCTCGTGTTCGGCGGGCTTGAACCATTTCAACGCGGCCCAGCCGCCGCAGCCTATTGCCGCCAACACGATGATGGTAATGACGAATCGTTTCATTTTGTGGTGCGAGCGTTTTCGCTGCGTGGGTTCTTCTCAGGGACGACCACCGTGGCAGCAGGGGGATCCAGCGGGCGCTGCACGGCGTCTTCGAGCGCGCCGAGCGCCTGCTGCGCCTTCACCACCGCGTCGAGCCGCGACAACTCGGTGGTGAAGACCTCCAGTTCGGCGGCGGCCAATGCGAGGCGCGCCGTCTCGCCCGCCTCGAACAACCGCTGGGCGGTCTGCCGTTGTTTGCGCTGGTCAGCCAGCAGCGCGTCGGCGGTGGCGGCCTTGCGCAACGCGGCTTCGTAGCCGGCGAGCGCGCGGTCAATCACGGCAACGACCCGCGCCTGCAGGGCGGTGAACCTCGCGGCGGCTTCCTCGCGCCGCGCCCTGGCTTCTGCGATGCCGCCCTGGTTCTGGTTGAACGCCGGCAATTGCACCGACAAGCCCAGCGACCATTTGCTGTCGCCCTGGTCGTATTCGTAGCCGGGGCCGAGATGCACGTCGGGATACTGTTTGGCGATCTCCAGTTGCAGCGCCGACTGGCTGGCGGCGTAGTCGCTCAGCGCGCCCATGATGTCGCCGCGGCCCAGCAATGCCTGACGCCGAACCTCGGCCAGCGCGAGATTCACGCCGGGTTGGCGATCCAGACCCGCAAACGAAATCGTCACGCCGTCGAGCGCGCGGACCGGCACGCCGAGGGCGTCGGCCAGCGCGACGCGGACCTCGGCTCGCTGGCGCTGAATCTCGTTCAACGACAGGCTCGCGTTGCGGAAAGCGATCTGCGCCTGCGTGACCTCGAACGCCGACACGGCGCCCGCGTCGAGTTGGACTTTCAGCAGCTTGACCACTTCGGCTTGGGCGGCCTCCTGCCGCCGCAGCGTCTCCTCGGTGCGCGTGGCGGCAAACAGTTCCAACAGCCGGCTCCGGACGCGGCTGCGGACCTGCCACGCGACCGTGGCCAGATTGAGCCGCGCGGCTTCCGACAAGTGCGTGGCCTGCGCGATGCGGTAACCGCGCTTGCCGGCCGTCTCGATCGGCACGTCGAGGCTGGCAACCATCAGCCACGGCGACGCCATCGCGCTGGTGGTGTTGTAACCCGGCGCGACGCTCAGCGTCGGGTTGGGCCGCTCGCCCGCCTTGACCTTGCCCGCGCGCGCCACACCCCACTGCGCCCGCGCCACGTCCATGTCAGGATGAAAATAGAGCGCCGCCAGCGTCAGCGCGGGCAGATTCCACGCCGTGACCTGCTGATGCAGATTGGTCTCGACGAACCGGCGCAGTCCCGCGTCGTCCAACGAACGTCCTTCGAAGTCAGCAGCAGTTTTCCCGGCGGAAACCGGCTTGTCGTGAAAGTGCGAGCAGCCGGCCAGCAAGAGGGCAATCATTGAACAGGCAAGACGCAGGTTCACGGCGTGTCCTTTCGCAAGGGAGGAGATGCCGGCTGTTCAGCCCGGTGCTGATGCTGATAGCCGTAGCCGAACCTGTAATGAAGACCGTGGCGCGCGGGCACGCCCTCATTGGCTTCGACCGCCTGGATGGGGCCGAGGCTCTTGAAAAAAGGCTGGAGTTGCTCGTCGGACAGGTTTTTCGGATCGAACGCGACGATGACCGCATTGCGGCCGTCAAGATCCTCCGGCACGGTCCACAAATTCCAGGCGAGCGCCTTTTCTCCGAGCAGGTTGCGCGAAGTGGAGCGGGCCCCGTCCTTCTCCGGATCGTAGTAAGCGATCTCGCTGGCCAAGTAATACTTGTCCACCGCCAGAGAGAAGGTCTTCACGCCCGAAGCACTTAGCAGCTTGTTCTGGAGATGGTCAACGTCTTCGGCGATGTCTTTCCAGAAGAACTGGGGCGCCAGTCTGTGCGCCAGCGGGGGAGGCACGGAGGTCCTTGGCAGGAAGCCCGCGAGGAAGAACCCCAGCCAGTATCCAGCCACCACGCCCAGGGCGACCGACCAACGGAAGGCCGCGCACCGACATCGCAACGACCAAGGCGCATGGCCCGGCCCGCGCACGAGACAGCCCTGAGCCAACACCAGCACAGACAGATATCCCGGGGTGATCCAGTTGATGTGCGTCTCGCCTTTGAAGGAGTAAGCCGCGAACCCCAGGAATATCGGCCAGAACTGCCACGCCAACCAACGGTCCTGCCATTCCCGACGGCGCACCGCAACGGCGGCCAGGACCACGAACGCCACAAAAGCCACCGGTGTGACCGCGGCCGATTCCAACACCAGCAAGAGCGGCAGGCTGAAATGGATTCCGTGGGAATGACGCCCGGCAAACTGGAACCGGAACGACATCCACTGGTGCTGCCAGTTCCACCACACCACCGGCGAGAAGACAACCCAGGCTGTGAGCAGACCGAGGTAGATGCCCGGCTTCTTGAGTTGGGCGCGTCCTTCCGGGGTCAGCAGCAGAAACGCGCCGGCGGCCAGCAACAGCGCGCCGCCGGTGTATTTCGACAACAACGCCCAGCCCGCCGCCGCGCCCCACAGCAACCAGAACCGGATCCGGCCCGTTTCGACGGCGCGATAACCGAAATAGATCGCCGCCGACCACGCAGCCATCAGCGGCGCGTCGGGAAAGGCAAGGAAACCCATGCCGGAGAAAATCGGCAGCAGATTCAACAGCGCCACAGCGCGCCAGCCTGCATTCGAGTCCTGCCATCGCCGGCGCGCGAGGCGGTAAACGAAGAAGCTGGCAATCGCCACGCACAACAGCGGACCGAGCCGCAACGCGAAATCGTTGTGCCCCGCGAGCCGGGTCGTGCACCAGATCATCCAGGCCACCGCGGGCGGGTGGTCGAAGTAGCCCAGGCTGGGCCGTTGCGCGTAGTTCCAGTAGTAGGCTTCCTCCGGCATGGCCTCGATCCAGCCAGCCAGACAAAGCCGGGTCGCGAACGACAGCAGGACAAGTCCGATCCAACCCCGCGATTGCGACCCGATGGAAGTCTCAGTCATAGGCGTCCGTGGTGCGGAGGCAGAGAACGCTTTTCATGGACCGTGGCTGTTGCGGCGCACGGCGGCGATTCCAACCTAAACGGGTGCAGCCGGTTTTTTCATTTCGGTTTCCAAGTGGATTCGATGAGCGGGAGAAACTGCCACGACCCTAGAAGAAGTGAGGCCACCAGGGCTGGCAACGGAGCATGTTGAAGACCTTCGCGAGAACGGGCAGGCCGATCCATATTGCGGAGCTCTTGAGTTCGCTCGACAGGTTCTTGAGATTCAACTCGATGGTCGGCGCGGTGTGGAACCCGCGAGGGTGAGGCCAGAAACGGGGCACGCTTTGACAAAACCGCGCATATTCCTCGCCAAAGATCTCGCGCAGCCTGCTCTCCTCCCTGGGCACCACTGCCGTCGCGTAAGCCACCACCACCAGAAAGAAGCCGGCCATGAAAACGATGCTCTGAAGGAAAAAGCCCGCGGACATCCCGATCAAGAACGAACCTACATACAACGGATTCCTGCAAATCGAATACGGTCCTTCGGTGACCAGGACTTGTTTCTTTCGTCCGCCGATATAAAGCGTCGCCCACAAACGGCAACCGGCACCCAGCAGGAAAACCGCCCACCCGAAGAACTCAGTCACGACGTCTGCCCACGACCCTTCCGTGAAAAGGGGTTTGGAGAACACCGCAACGACAACACAGGGCGTCAAGAAGGCGACCCCAAGGAAGACGCGGTATCTGAATGCCCAATCGGATCCGTTGCTCATGATTCCTTATAAGTCCGTTGGTCTCCCGGCGCCAGTCGCGGCAAAGCGGGCGCCGTCGAGATGGCGCCGCCAGCCTGCAGCCATCCGGCTGCGGCAGGAATTGACACTGCAAGAAAGATGCGTTTCATCAGACTGGATATTTGTCGGGTGTCGCGGTTGTCTCAGGTGCGTCAGCTACCGGATCGGCGAGTAGTCGGTGGCAGTCATGAACGCCGACTCGATCTTGTCCACGAGCTTGCCGTTGACCTCGGAGGCGTTCTTCGCCGCGATCCAGTCTGCATCAGCGAGGAACGCCTGCCACGACTTCTCGCGCGCGGCGCGGTTCGGGTAAGCGAGGACATAGACCAGCTTGTCCTCGTAGTTGCCGCCCTGGTCGAGCGGCACCCAGTAAGCGACGATCTGGATGCCGTGCTTGATGAACAGCGCGTTAGTGTGCGCGCGGAACCGCAGGTGCAACTCCTCCAGCTTGCCCGTCGTGGCGTGATAGGTCCGCATCTCGAAACAGCGCGAGCCTTTCGCCAGCGACGGGCTGCGGGCAGGCGACGTGGCCGGCGCATCGGCGGCGTAGATGGCAAAGGCGGAAGAAATGGCGGAAGCGAGGCAGGCGAGGATGATTCTCATGGCGGCGGCAACTTTACGACCTGGCCGCCGCGAAGCAACGGTGAAGTTGGCGAAGAAAGCAGGCGACTCCTCCCATACAAACATCCCGTTGCCCGAGGCGAGGACGTGGAGGCAGGCCGGCTGGCACGAAGCCGCCGTGATCAGGACGATCCTCGCGCCGTCGGCGCGACGCTACGGCTTTTGGAAAACCAGGATGAGTTCCGTTTGCAGAGCGAAACAACCGGCCAGCCGATAGCCGGCCCCATACTTGAGCTTGCACTTGTCAACGATTCGCTGCTCCAAGTCCACGGGCGGATCCAGCGGGATGCGGACTACCTGGGTGTGTTCCATATTCGGTTCTCCTTTGGCCAAACAACCGTGTCTTCGCTAAGGCAGTAAGTGTTTTTCCCGAAGCGCCGCTTCCATCTTCTTCACAACCTCCATCGAGGTCCGTTCGTCGCTCAGGAAGAAGTTGAAGTTGTCGTATTGCTTGTTGATGGTGCGGCCCACTTCCTTTGCCACGGCATGGAAGTCCGCCTGCTTGGGCCCAGCCTTGTCGAACGCGTCCTGCAATTTCCGTTTCGCTTGATCAACATCCATGGGGGCGGACGGGACGCTGCGCAGGCTCTGGAGCACCGCAGCCGCCGTGTCCGGCTTCAGTTGGCCGTCGTGGCCCTTGGCGAACAGGAACGCCGCGCCGGTGTTCCTCACCGCCTCCCTGCCGACGGCGAGCCGCTGGTAGATGCCGGATTCCGGGCCGGTCGAGAAGACGCCGGAGAAGCGGAACTCCATCATCACGTCGGCGCAATCGGCCGCCCCGTTCTGGCTCGCATTCGGCTCTTCATTGGCGGAGCGGTTGGTGGGCACGATGGCCATCTCGGCCCGGTTGTAGCCGAGCTTGGCTTGATACATCTGGGTCGAGGGATTCTGGGCGATCTCCACGCCCAGCGTCGTGCCGGTGACTGCATAGACCGCCTGGCGGCCGGCGCAGCCCGCCGCGATACCGGCGAGGCAACACACGCCGAGCGCCGCCTGCACTGCCTGCCTGCGCGTTGTCTTGTTCATGGGGTTCCTCCTTTGGGGGGTTCACTGACTGGCGCGGCCGGCACGCTGACGCGCAACGGGCCGCAGGGTTGTTTCGAGGTTTCGATGAGCACGTTGGTCGCCCCGTCGGGGACGGCCACCACCGTGCTCGATGAGTAGCCGAGACCGACCTTCAGGCCCGGCTGGTCCGTGACGGCGATGCCCAGCGCGTCGGTGCTGGTCACGACGGCGGCTCCCGGGTTGGATTCGTTCACGCGGACGACGCCGAAGCCAACGATGACGTGGTGGGTGGTGCCCTGCTTGTCGCGGCAGACGACGTGGCCGTCCTGCACGGAAACACAACCGCCCGCGGCGCCTGCGACGATCGCGGTGGCCACCATGGTCTTGAGTGACGGCATCGCTTCTCCTTCCCTGGCCTTCTGAAGACGCGCGGAGACTAATCCCGTGCCGGCGGAATTCCAACCTCGAAATCAGCCGCCGTGCGCGCCCCAGCCTCCACGAAAATCGCGTTTGACCTGTAACTGCAGGCCGGTTAGTGTCCGCGCGTCATGAACGCCACGCAACTCGCCGCTTGGGGGCTGCTGCTACTACTGGAGCAGCCGATGGTGGGTTGTGTTTGCGCGTAAACGAAAAACAAGTTTTTGAACAACCCACCCGCCGCGAGGCAGGTGGGTTTTTTGTTGATGAAACAAGGCCGATGGCTGGAAGCTGGCGGCTGACCGCTGAAAGCGAGGAAAGAACCATGTCCGAGAAAGTCCACATATTTGACACGACGCTCCGCGACGGCGAGCAGTGCCCCGGCGCGTCCATGAACATCCGCCAGAAGATGGAGGTCGCCCGCCAGCTCGCCCGGCTGCGCGTGGACATCATCGAGGCAGGCTTTCCCGTCATCAGCGACGGCGACTTCGAGAGCGTCCGGCTCATCAGCGCGGAGATCGCCGGCACGTCGCCCGGCGGCCAAGGCCCCGTCATCTGCGGCCTCGCCCGCTGCATCCCGAAGGACATCGAGGCTGCCGCGAAGGCCGTCAAGCCCGCCGGCAAGCTCGGCCGCATCCACGTTTTTCTCGCCACATCACCGATCCACCGCGAGTTCAAGTTCGGCAAGGCGCAGGCGCAAATCCTCCGCCTCGCCGTCGAGGGCGTGAAACGGGCGAAACAATTTGTGGACAACATCGAGTTCTCGCCGGAGGACGCGGCGCGGACGGAGCTGAGCTTCCTCACCGAGGTCACCGAGGCGGCCGTCGAGGCGGGCGCAACGACGGTGAACATCGCCGACACGGTCGGCTACGCGATGCCGGAGCAATACGGCGCCGTCATCCGCCACCTCTACCAACGCGTCGGCAGCCGCGCCATCATCAGCGTCCATTGCCATGACGACCTCGGCCTCGCCGTAGCGAACAGCCTCGCCGGCGTCGCCAACGGCGCGCGGCAGATCGAATGCACCATCAACGGCATCGGTGAGCGGGCCGGCAACGCCAGCCTCGAGGAATGCGTCATGGCCCTCAAGACGCGCGGCGATTACTTCAAGGACGTCCACACCGACATTGACGCCCACGAGATCGTGAAGACCTCGAAGCTCGTCAGCCGGCACACCAGCTTTGTCGTCCAGCGCAACAAGGCCATCGTTGGCGAGAACGCGTTCGCCCACTCGGCGGGCATCCACCAGGACGGCATCCTCAAGAAGCGCGAGACCTACGAGATCATGGATCCGCAGCAGGTCGGCTGGGGCGAGACGGAGTTGCCGCTGACCAAGCACAGCGGCCGCAACGCGCTCAGCCGCCGGCTCAAACACCTCCGCTTCAAGCTCAGCGACGACGAGATCAACCGCGTGTTCGTCGAGTTCAAGAAGATCGGCGACGCGAAGAAGTTCGTGTATGACGACGACCTCGTCGCGCTGGTGGAGAGCGAGGCCAGCGTGGTGCGCGAGACCTACGCGCTCGAGCACTTGAGCTTCGTCGGCGGCACGGGCGTGACCCACACCGCCACGGTGAAGCTTCGCAAAGGCAAGAAGGTCAGCGTGGATGCCGGCATCGGCGACGGGCCGGTGGACGCGGTGCTCAAGGCCATTGACCGCATCACGGGCAAGCACGGCAAGCTGCTCGACTATCAACTCCGCGCCACCACCAGCGGCAAGGACGCCGTGGGCGAGGTGACGGTGAAGGTGAACTTCGGCGGCCAGGAGCCGATCACGGGCCGCGGCGCGAGCACGGACATCGTTGAGGCGAGCGCGAAGGCTTACCTGAACGCGGTCAACCGGGCGCTGGCCAACGGCAAGCGGCAGAAGGTGGCGCGGGTGGTGTAAAGCGCGCCGCCTTTATTTCTTTGCCGGCGGTTTCTCCGGCTCCGGGCCGAGTTGCTGGTGATAGAACTCGAGCTTGGTGTCATCCCCGAGCTTGGCGGCGATGCCGACCGCGTCGCGGAGCAGGGCGCGGCGGCCCTCGTAGGCCGCAAACTTGCGGATCAACTGGTCCAGCACGTCGAGCGCGTCGCGCTGGCGGCGGAGTTTCAACAGCTCGTCGGCCATGCTGAGCGCGACGCGGACGACGGCGTAGGGGTCTTCGTAAGCCGCGGCGGCGCGCTGGTAGGCGGGGACGGCTTCCTTGGAGAGGCGGAAGGCGCGGAAGAGGTCGCCGAGTTTCTCGTCGAGGATGGGGCTGTGGAGCGTCGCGTTTTGTTTGGTGAGGTAGGCGATGGCCTCGGGTTCCTTGCCGGCGGCGGCGAGGAGGTTGGCTTGGCGCAGGCAGCCCCAGGCGCGCTCCGGGTGATTGAGGGATTCCAGCTTGGCGGTTTGCTCCGGGGCGGTGAACGGGAACGGGCGGTAGAGCGGGTCGCCGACGACGGTCTGCTGCCAGGAGAGCGCGGGCGTGGCCGCGTAGGCGGACTCGACGAAGTTGTGGCCGCTGAGCAGCCGCTCGGCGAAGAGCTTCGGGTCCATCACGAAGTTGAGATAGGGTTCATAGACGTAGCCGACGCCGGCGCCGGCGCCGCGCGCGAGGCAAGGCCCGACCCAGTTGGTGTTGAGGTTCCAGGCGCTGAAGGAATGGATGTGATAGGCGATCGCGCCCGGCCGGAAGCGGAACGAGGGCCGCGCGAGGGCGCCGGCCATCGTCTCGGAATACCACCCTTCGTAGAACGCGACATCGGTCATGGGGTAGGCGGCGGTGAAGACTTCTTCGCGTTCGTCGAGGGTGGTCTCGATGCCGGCCTTGCGCATGGCGGCGGCGGCGGCTCGGATGCTGTCATCCGCCGGTTTCAGGCGGGGGTCGCGTGTGCCGCGCGCATCGAAGTAGGCGCGCCCCAGCAAGCCGGTCCGTTCCACCAGGAGGGCGCGGTCCACGAGCGCGCGGGCGATGTCGGCGTTCGGGCCGTCGAGGCGGGCGACCATCATCATCTGGCGGCTGCAGGCGGGGAAGAATTCCATCTTGAAGAACGGATTGGACAGCGGCCCCTCGAGCGGCGCGTTCAACGACGGCAACCGGGCCAGTTCGCTGTCCACGGCGGCTTCGTTGCGGCGGAACTGGGACGGGAGCCGCTCAGCGCCTGGTTCGCGCAGGTCGGGGTCGGGGACGATTCTCAAGGGCACGCCGAAGCAAAGCGCCAGCAGCCAGCAGTCGTTGCGGACGGTCTGGCCGAGCGCATCGCGCTTGAGCCAGCCTTGTTGCTGGAGATGGCGGTCAATCGGGTCGCGCACGGTGTCGTTGAACTCGCGGCGGGTGACTTGGAACGAGGCGGGGCAGTCGAGCAACAGGATGCGGTTGGTGGCGATGGCGCGCTGGTCGGCGTAGTAGTGGGCGAGGTTGACGGAGGCAGCGATTTTCTTGTTGGCCACGATGAGCATCCGCTCGGCCCAGTTGTCCGCGGCACCAGCGGCACCAACGGCGGCCAGCAGCGGAAGCAGGAATCGGAGGAGTGGATGCATGGTGAATGGTCAGGCATCCACGACGAGGCCGTCGTAGGCGAGGCGGACGTGAGACGGGAGTTGGCCCTCGGTTGTGGCGTGGTCCAGGTCGTGGCCGATGTGGGTGAAGTAGGCGTGGCCCGGCTGGACTTGCCGGACGACGTCGAGCGCTTCGTTCACGGTGAGGTGCGAGGAATGCGGGTGGTGGCGCGGGGCGTCTAAGACCAGGACGGAGATGCCGCGAAGCCGCTCGACCACCGGGGGCGGCACCGACTTGCAGTCGGTGAGGTAGGCCAGGCTGGAGGCGCCGTTCTCGAAGAGGAACGCGGTGACGGTGGAGCGGCCGTGAGGCAGCTCCAGCGGCGTCACGCGCGTGGAGCCGAGTTGAAACGGCTGGCCGTGCTCGATGGGGATGCCGTCCAGTTGCGGCCACCCCGGCCTGCGTAGCGCGGGATCGAACGCGTGGGGGAAGATGCGGCTGAGCATCTCCAGGTGCTCGTGGGCGGCGTAGAGCGGCAACGGTCCGCCGCGGCGGACGCAGAAGCGGCGGGTATCATCGAGGCCCAGCACGTGGTCGGCATGGGTGTGGGTGACGAAGACGGCGTCCAGGTCGCGGACGTTGTTGGCCAGGCACTGGCTGCGAAAGTCCGGGGGGGTGTCCACCACGATGCGTTTGTCGGCGGTCTCAATCAGCACACAAGGGCGGAATCGTTTGTTGCGCGGGTCGGATGAAGCGCAGACCGCGCAATCGCAGCCGATCATGGGCACGCCCACGGAAGTGCCGGAACCGAGGAATCGCAGACGCATGGTGGTTCGCGCAAGAGCGGGCGCACGCTACGGGGGTGGATGGGCCGTGTCAAGCGCGCCAGCCGGCTGCGCGAGGATGGAAAAAAAGAGGGGCCGGATTTCTCCGGCCCCTCTTCTATAGGGAAACTACTGGCTGACTTACTTGCTGGCCAGAGTTCCGGCTTCCTCGAACGGCCACACGATCGGCGGGTCAACGACCGCCTCATACTTGGGCAGGAAGAACAGAATGCCCTCGTAGAGACCGGCGCCGAGGCGGGTGATACCGAAGCCGGCACCCTTCAGGATGCCAAACAGCACGCCCGCGCCCGCATCCCGCTGCTGCGAAACAACATACATTTGCTTCGGGATTTCGAGCCAGAACGTGGCAACGTTTGTCCAGCCACGGATCAGCTTGTTGATGTGATTGTCCGGCTCCTCTGCCGCTTGCGCGGGGGTTGCCAGACCCAGGACGCAGATGGCCGCAAGGCCAGCCGCGATCATGCTCAGTCGCTTCATAGACTTTATTAGCTCCACGGTTTGACTAGCTTCGCACTGTTCGGTTGTCTGGCAGGGGTGGCGAAGCATTACCCCACCGCGCAGATTCACATACGTCGTTACAACTCCTTGCCTGCTTTTTCCTTTCGGCGCGTAGATTGCAGCGGACTGCCGAGGCTGTCAAGCATTGTTTCAACGAGACGGCCCCGGCAGCCGCGCAAATCCTACGCTTACTTGCTGGCCAAGGTGCCGGATTCCTCGAACGGCCATACGATCGGAGGATCCACCACCGCCTCATACTTCGGCAGCCAGAACAGGATGCCCTCGTAGAGACCGGCGCCGAGCCGGGTGATACCGTAGCCCAAGCCCTTCAGCGTGCCGAAGAGCAGGCCCGTGCCCGCGTCCCGCTGCTGCGAAACCACATACATCTGCTTCGGGATTTCGAGCCAGAACGTGGCGACGTTGGTCCAACCACGGATCAGTTTATTGATGTGGTTGTCCGGTTCCTCGGCGGCCTGCGCGGGGCTGGACATGCCCAGCACGCACACGGCAACCAGACCGGCAACTGTAATCATCATTCGCTTCATTCTGAATCACCTCCCTCGCAATGGGAATTTTGTTTCTGCGAAAAGAATATGGGTCTCTGCTGTTTCAGCGCAAGAGTTTTTTTTGAGAATTCCGGGTGCTCTTCCGACAACCGTCCGCCCCTTGGTATTGCCCGCCCCCCGTCAGCGCTTGAGGCGCCTTGCCCGCAGCCACCTCTCAGGGCGCTCCTGCCGCACGTCTCGGGCGCGCCTCACGCAACCATCCTTGCCCCGGCCTCCCGTCCCGCAACGCGGTCCGGGGACAGCGTCATGGCACAATGAAGTTCTTCCCCGTGGTGGGATCCTGCACCAACGTGCCGGGCGCGTAGCCCGTGACGTCCACCAGCGGCCCGTTCGGGTTGTAGGGGCTTTTCACGAAACCAGGCCGGTCGGTCCTGATGCCCGGCGGATACCCCCCCGGAGGCGGTGGAGGCACGCCCGGAGGCGGCGGCGGAGGGGGAGGCGCCGATCGCGCGTTTTTCTCCTCGTTGGCGTCCACAGCGCTGCCCACCAACGCGCCTGTCAGGGCGCCCGCGCCCGCGCCGATGGCGGCACCCTGCCAGCCGCCCACCGCGCCGCCGATGGCCGCGCCACCGAGACCGCCGTAGCCCGCACCCTGCTCGGTCGCCGTGCAACCGACGAGCACGGTGCACACACTCATCACCATTCCCATCGCGATCTTTTTCCTCGTTGGGTCACTCCTGAATGAGCTTCGTATCGGACGGCACCGACAGTAAGCGACCACCGTCCGAAACTCAATTGTCTCTTTACACCGGCGCGGCCTTTGCTTCGTTGCCGGCCTGCGCCCCGATTTCCGTCCCCACCGACGCACAGTAGGCCCGCCCTCTTCAATCCGCAAACCCACTCCACGCCTCGCCGCCTAGCGCGTGGCCTCCAGCCAGCGCCGGACCTCGGGCGCCTTCGGGTCGTTCGGCTGCAACTGGAGGAACCGGACGTAATGCGCCCGCGCCCGATCCTTGGTCTCGGCGCGCATGGAGTAAACCTGGGCGAGCGCCAAGTGCGCCTTGGCGTGGCTGGGCGCCGCTTGCACGACCGCCTCCAACTCCGGCCGCGCCCGGTCATAGTCGCCTTGCAACAACAGATTGAGCGCATCCTTGTAGGTCGCCGCGACATCGAGCGGTTTCGGTGGTGGCGGCGGCGGTGCGGCTGGCGCGCTGGCGGACGCTGCCGGGGTTGCCATTGGCTTTTCGACCGATGGCTTGGTGGCCGCCGGCTTCTTCGCTTCCGGTTTCACCGCCGCGCCGGTGGCTGCCGTTCTCAAACCAAGCCGCGCCCGCACTTGGGTCGCCTCGGGGGCATTCGGGAACTTCTTGAGAAAGGCGTGGTAGGTCTGCTCCGCCTTGGCGCGCTGCTTGAGCTGGCGCTCCTGAATCTCCGCGAGCCGCAGGTAGGCCGGCCGGTCTTCCGGTGCCAGCTCGATGACGCGCCGGTGGGCCGCCACGGCCACGTCCACCTGGCCCGACTCTTCTGCCAGCGCAGCGATGCGCCGCACTGCGTCCGTCATCTGCGGCTGCAATCGCGCGGCCTCCTGGTAGCTCTGCAACGCGGCGGTCCCCTGCCCCTGCTGCCGCAGGTATTCGCCGAGGCGGAAATGCGCCAGCGCGTTCAGCGGGTCCAGCTCCACCGCGCGCGTGTAGGCGTCGCCGATCCGGTTCACGTCGTTCTGCTGCCGGTAAACCTCCGCCAGCCGCAGCGCCAGCTCCGACGCCTCGCGGTTGCGGTGCGCGCCGGCCAACTGGTCAATCTGGATCCGCAGCGCGGCCGCCTGAAGGTCCGGTGGCATCGGCGCAGTCGCAGCGGTGGCCGCCGCAGGCGGGGCCGTCGCCGGGGGCGCAGGCGCGGGCTTTGCTGTGGCGACCGCGTGGGTCGCGGCAGCGGCCGCCGGCGCTCCGGGCACGGTGGGCGACGCCAGGTTCAAATCCAGCTCCAGCCGCCGGGTCGCGCCGGTGACGGCGAACCGGTAGGGCGACTCGGGCGCCATCCGGGCGTAGCGCCGGTAGAACTCCAGCGCCCGCGCCTTGTCCTGGATCTCCGTCTCGTAAAGCCGCGCGAGATTCAGGCACGCGGGCGCGTAGTCGGGCGCAAGCTGCAGGATCTGCATCAACCACGCCTCGGCGTCGCGCGACCGGCCGCGGCGATACGAGATGACGGCCAGGTTGTTCAGCGCATCGAGGCTCCGCGGCGCGACCTCCAGCGCCGTGGCCGTGGCGCGGTAGGCGGCGTCGAGGTTGTTCAGGTGGAGATAGGTTGCGCCGAGAAACAGCCACGCCGGCACGTTGCGCGGGTCAAGCGCCACGCTCGCTTCGATCTGCTCGGCGGCGGTCGGATAATCCCGCTCCACGTAGGCGGCCAGACCCAGGTTGTAATGAGGCGCCGGGTCGCTCGGGTTCGCCTCGATCGCCTGCCAGAACACCTTCGCGGCCTCGGCGGGTTTGCCGAACAAGTGGAGCGCCTGGCCGTAAAGGTTCTGCGCGCGGCCGTCGCGCGGCAACTCCTGCGCGGCGCGCTCAAGCAACAGCACACCGCGGCTGATGTCGCCGCCGGCCAGCGCCTCGGCGCCGGCGTTGACGCGCTGCTGCGGATCCGCCGGGCCGCACCCGGCGATCCACGCCAGCACAACCCCGGCGGCAGCCGTTAAAACTTTTTTCATGCGTATCGCCTAATTGCCAGCTAACATGACGGCGCTCGCACTGTCAAGAAAGCCGACACGCCATGCGCCGCTGGCCATCCATGCCGCTTGCCTCGCTCGCCGCCGCCGTTGCGGTGACGGCGACCGCCGGCCTTGCCCAACAGGTGACGCCCCGCGAGGAGCCGGGCGCGACCCGCAAAGGCCCCCTCTCCCGCGTCGTCATCGCCCGCGACCCGCAGGCCGTCCGGTTCTACGACCCGCAACCCGACCGGGTCCGGCGCTTGGTGGAGCGCGGCATCCTCGAAT
Organism: Verrucomicrobiota bacterium; assembly: GCA_016219905.1. GTDB lineage: Bacteria > Verrucomicrobiota > Verrucomicrobiia > CAIQCK01 > CAIQCK01 > JACRKA01. The sequence continues at coordinate 9,189 of JACRKA010000040.1, read as the reverse complement.
TGACGCAGACCACCACGCTGGCCGCCGCGTGGGGCAAGTTCGTCCGGCCCGCCGACATCGTCGCCATCAAGATCAACGCCGCCGCCGGCCCGACCCTGAGCACCCGCCGGCCGGTCGTGGACGCCGTTGTCGCCGGCCTGCGCGCTGCCGGCGTGCCGGCACACCATATAATAATATGGGACCGCTCCGCCGATAATCTCGTCCTGGCCGGTTGGGACATCCGGCGCGACGGCGAAGGGCCGCTCTGCTACGCCACGCTGCCGCATGCCGGCTGGGATCCGGCCACCTACTACCAGACCCCGCACGTCGGCATGTTGATCTGGGGCGACCACGAGTTCGGGGCGCGCCAGCTCAGCGAGCGCAGCTACTACTCCCGCATCGTTTCCCAAACCGCCACCAAGCTCATCAACATCCCCGTCCTCATGGACAACCGCCACGTCGGCCTCAGCGGCTGCCTTCACAACATCGCCATCGGCTCCGTGGACAACAACCGCCGCTTCCAGACCGAAGCCCTCCACTACGACCCCGGCATCGCGGAACTGTGCGCCCGCCCGCCGATCAGCGGAAAACTCGTCCTCAACATCCTCGATGCCCTCGTCGCCCAATGCGCCGGCGCGCCCTCCTTCCAACCCGAAGCCGCCTGGTCGCCGGGCGAGATCTACCTCAGCCGCGACCCCGTCGCCCTTGACGCGCTCGGCCTTCAGGCCATCGAGCAGCGCCGCAAGGACACCGGCATGCGCCCGATCGGCGAGCGCGCCCGCCACGTCCAGATCGCCGCCGAAATCAAGGCCGGCGTCGCCGACCGCGCCAAGATGGACATTGTCGAGTTGAAGCCGTAGGATGCGAGCCGCGCCATGAAATCCCCCGTGCCAGTCCTCGCTCTCGCCGCGATCATCATCGCCGCCGCCGCGGCGTTCTTCTATTACGACCACGCGCAGACCGCCCGGCAGGAAGAGCTCCGCGTCTCGCTGCGCAAGGAATTCACCGCCGACCTCGTCGTCGCGCTCGAGAAAGCCCTCAAGCCGCTCAACGACCAGCTCGGCCTCCTGCAGCCCGATTCCGGCCTGCCCGCCGTCTCGCTGCTTTCCCACAACAACCTCATCCCCAAAGGCACCGGCCAGATTGAAATCTTCAACCTCGCCAGCACCGCCGCCTACGCCGATTCCAGCGGCACGCGCGTCACCGGCGAGATCTACAACGGCACTCCCCGCCAGTTCGGCCTGCTCTCCATCGCGCTGGTCGCCCTCGACGCCCATGGGAAGGTCCTCCGCCGCCAGCCGGTCATCTTCACCGGCATCCCCCCCGCCGACCGCCGCGCCTTCGACGTCACGCTCCCCATCCCGATGAGCAACTTCGCCGCCCACCGCTTCGAAATTGACGCCGCGCACTGAGCGTGTCCGTCGCCAGCTACGTCACTTCGCCTTCACCTCCGTCCAGTAACGGTCGCGCAATTGCAGGCTCTCGTCGAGGTCGCCGAGGAAATCACACCGCTTCAACGTCGCCTCGTCCGGATAGCGCGCGGGGTCGTTGAGGATCGCCGGCTTGATGAACGGCCGCGCCGCGTCGTTGCAGCAGGCATAACTCATCGCGTTGACCACCGCCGCGATGGTCCTGCCCTCCAGCATGTAGTTGATGAAAGTGTGCGCCGCCTCGGCGTGCCGCGCGCCCTTCGGGATGCAGAGGTTGTCCACCCAGACCGTGCAGCCCTCCTTCGGGATCACGTAAGCGAGGTTCTTGTCCTCGTCGCACGCCTTGGCCAGTTCGCCGTTGTAGCCGTGCGCGATCCACACGTCGCCGCTGCGCAGGATGCCGGCGAAGTCGGACGAGTTGTAGGTCTTCACCAGCGGCTTCTGTTTGATGAGCACATCGCGCGCCGCGGCCAGTTCAGCGGCGTTGGTCGAGTTCGCCGAGTGGCCGGACACGCGCAGCGCGACGCCGAAACACTCGCGCATGTCGTCGAGCATCAGCACGCGCCCCTTCCAACGCTCGTCGAACACCGCCGCCCAACTGTCCAGCGCCGCCCCGACCTTCGCCTTGTTGTAGGCGAACCCGGTCGTGCCCCATAGATACGGCACGCTGTGGCGGTTGCCCGGGTCGAACGGCAGGTCGCGGAACTTCGGCGTGACGTTGCCCAGGTTCGCCAGCTTCGCGTGGTCGAGCGGCGCCAGCAACCCCTGCTTCGCCAGGATGCGCACCATGTAATCGGTCGGCACCACGATGTCGTAGTCGCTCGCGCCCGACGCGAGCTTCTCCAGCACCGCCTCGTTGGAATCGTAAACGTCGAACTTGACCCGGATGCCCGTCTGCGCGGTGAACTGGTTCAGCAACTCCTGCGTGATGTAGTTGGTCCAGATATAAACATTGAGCCTCTTGCCGTCATCCCCGCCGCCGCAACCAACAAGAAGAAAAACAACGCCAGTCAAAATCCCGCCAAGAGCCGCGAAGCGGCGAAGGAAAGTAGCCCAGGGCGCCAGCCCTGGGTTGCGCGAAACGTGAAAGCCAGCCCCGGAGGGGCGGCAGAAGACTTGTATCCTTGTCATCGGGCAGGATTTTGGAGCCGTTGCGCCGCCGCAATCAAGCCAATCGTCACCGCCAGCAGCAACGTGGACACCGCGTTGATCTCCGGCGTCACACCTGTCTTCACCATCGAGTAGATCTGCAACGGCAACGTCGTCGCCCCCGGCCCGGCCACGAACGACGTGATGATGTAATCGTCAATCGAAAGCGTGAACACCAACAGCGCGCCCGCCATCACGCCCGGCGTGATCAGTGGCATTGTCACGCGCCAGAACGTCTGCCAGCGGTTCGCGCCAAGGTCCATCGCCGCCTCCTCCAGCGACCGGTCGAATCCCGCCAGCCGCGCCCGCACCACCAGCGCCACGTAACTGATGCTGAACGCGATGTGCGCGAGGATCACCGTCGTCAGGCTCAGTCGCATCGCGATGAACCCGAACAGGCTCACCAGCGCCGCGCCAACGACGATCTCCGGCACGATCACCGGCAGATAGAGCAGCGACATCGTCGCCCGCTTGCCGCGAAACTCATGCCGTGCCAGCGCCAACCCCGCCATCGTCCCGATCACCGTCGCGACCACCGTCGCCACCACGCCGACGATCAAGCTGTTCGCCACCGCGTGGCCGATCAACTCGTCGCGGAACAGCACGCGATACCAATCCAGCGTGAAGTTCTTCCAAACCGCCGTCTGCCGCTCCGAGTTGAACGAGAAGACGACCAGCACCGCGATCGGCGCGTAGAGGAACGCATATACCGCCCACGTCACCGCGCGTAGCACCGGTGCTCCATGCTCCATGCTCCGTGCCCCATGCTTCACAGCGCCACCTCCTCGCCCCGCCGTTTCGCCCACGTCGCATACGCCCACAACAGCGCCAGCACAAACGCCGTCAGCGCCATCGCCACCGCGCTGCCGAACGGCTTGTTCAGCGCCGGGCCGAACTGGTTCTGGATGAGATTGCCGACGAGCATCCCCTTCGCGCCGCCGAGCAGGTCGGGCGTGATGAACGTGCCGAGACTCGGGATGAAAACCAGCACGATGCCCGCGACCGTGCCCGGCATCGCCAGCGGCACCGTCACGCGCCAGAACGCAGCCGCCGCACCCGCGCCCAAGTCGCGCGCCGCTTCCAGCAGCGAGCGGTCGAGCTTCTCCAGCGACGCGTAGATCGGCAGCACCATGAACGGCACCTCCGCGTAAACCTGGCCGATCATCACCGCCAGCGGCGTGTAGAGCAGCGCCAGCGGTTCGTGGATGATGCCGAGCGCCATCAGCAGCGAGTTGATCACGCCCTGGTCACGCAGGATGAACATCCACGCGTAGGTCCGCACCAGGAAACTCGTCCAGAACGGAATCACCACCAGCGCGAGCAGCAGGTTCTTTCGCTCCGGCCTCGCCTTCAGCGCGATGTAGTAGGCCATCGGATAACTCACCATCAGGCAGATCACCGTTGTCGCCACCGCGATCCACACCGACCGCCCGTAAATGGCCACGTAGCCCGGCTCGACGCAACGGACGTAGTTCGCCAACGTCGGCCCCGGCTCGATTGCCCCGTAAAGCCCCGCCCGCTGGAAACTCAGCCACAGCATGATCGCCAGCGGCGCGAGGAAGAGCAGGCCGAGCACCAACCAAGTGGGCGTGATGAGGCAAATCCGAAAGTCGAAACTCGAAAGCCGAAAGAAATCCGAAATCCGAGAGCCGGGCCTTTCTTCGGATTTCGAGCTTCGAGTTTCCATCGGATTTCGACTTTCGACTTTCGGATTTCTCATTTCATCGGCACCTCATGTCGTCTCTCCCACGTCACCCACACGCGGTCGCCGGGCTTCAGTCGCGACACGGCATCAGGCACACCGTCGTTCTGCTCGACGACCGTGAGTAGCTTCCCGTCCGCCGCGCGCACCAGCCAACGTGTCGTCTCGCCTTGATAAACCTTGCTCTCGACCTTGCCTTCGACGGCGCCCGCTGTCGCCGCCGCGTGCAGCCGCATCTTCTCCGGCCGCACCACGAAGCCGTCGAAGAAGTTCACCGCGCCCATGAAGTCCGCGACGAACTTCGTCCACGGCCGCTCGAAAATCGCCTCCGTCGTGCCGACCTGCTCGACCTTGCCGAGGTTCATCACCGCCACGCGGTCGGCCAGCGTCAACGCCTCCTCCTGGTCGTGCGTGACGAAGATGAACGTGATGCCCACGCGCCGCTGGAGCGCCTTCAACTCGACCTGCATCTCCTTGCGCAGCTTCACGTCGAGCGCGGCCAGCGGCTCGTCGAGCAGCAACACCTTCGGGTGCAGGATCAGCGCACGGGCCAGCGCCACGCGCTGCTTCTGCCCGCCGCTGAGCTGGTCGGGCTTGCGGTCGCCCAACCCTTCCAGGCGGACAAGCCTGAGCATCTCGTCAATGTCTGATTTCTGATTTCTGATTTCTGATTTGTAGCGAAGGCCAAACGCGACGTTGTCGGCAACGGTGAGGTGTGGAAACAAGGCGTAGTGCTGAAAGACGGTGTTGACGGGCCGCTCGTTCGCCGGCACACCGGCTACATCCGTGCCGTCGAGAACGACTCGTCCCGCATCCGGTTGCTCGAAGCCGGCGACCAACCGCAGCAGCGTGGTCTTGCCGCAACCGCTCGGCCCGAGCAGCGCAAAAAATTCGCCGCGCGCGATCTCCAGCGTCACGCCATGCACCGCGGGCGTGGCGCCGAAGTGTTTCTCCACCGCGTCGAGTCGCAGGATGACGTCGTTCATGTCGCAGGCCAGACACTCCTGTCTGGCGGGGATATTCTCAAAACCAAGCCGGTCAATGCCAGACAAGAGTGAGATTATGAAGACGTGGGGTGGCGCGGCATCTGGCAGAGGCCCGCGATTGGGATTGAGCCGGGGCCGGGGTGTATCGGGTTCAGGCAGGCCGGTCGGGGGCCGGTCGGGGGTTGACGTTCCCGTGCGGCTCTGCTACGTAGCATCGCCGCCTGTTCCGGGAAGAGGCGAAACATCAACAACTTTGGAAGGACCATCTTTTATGGCACGAAAACCATCTGCAACGAGTCGCAAGGGCGGTATCGGGGCGCCGCCGCCATTGCCGGCGGAAGCACAGGCGCGCGTTGCCGCGGCCGCCGCGGCTGCCGCCACGCCGAAATCGCCCGCGCCGAGACCGGCGCCGAAACCGGCCGCGCCGGCCGCGCCGGTGACGCGGCGCGTGGAGTTCGTCATGGACTCGCCGTTCGCGTCGCAGGTCAACCTCGCGGGCGATTTCAACGGTTGGGAGATGACGACGCTGGCGTTGCGCAAGGACGCCGACGGCATGTGGCGCATCACGGTGGAACTGAAGCCGGGCGCCTACGCCTACAAGTTCCTTGTGGACGGCCAGTGGGTGAATGATCCCAACAACGCGCGCACGGCAGCCAACCAGTTCGGTTCGCTCAACAATGTCATCGAGGTCGCCTGACGGCGGCGACAGGAGGCTGGCGGATGCGGATCGCGATTTGCGCCTGGGAGACGTTGCACTCGATCGCCGTTGGCGGCCTGGCGGTGCACGCGACGGAGCTGGCCGCGGGGCTGGAGCGGGCGGGGCATCAGGTCCACGTGTTCACGCGGCGCGGGCCGTTGCAGCGCGGCTACGAACAGATTGACGGCGTCCACTACCATCGCGTGCCGTTCGCGTGGCAGGTGGATTTTCTGGAGGAGATGCTGGAACTGAACCGCGCGCTGGTGCGCGAGATCTGGGCGGTGGAGGACGGGCTGCATTTCGAGTTCGACGTGGTGCATTGCCACGACTGGCTGACCGCGCCGACGGGCGAGTGGGCCAAGGCCGGCCGCGGGCGGCGGTTCGTGCTGACGATGCACTCCACGGAGTTCGGGCGGAACGGGAACAACTTTTACGGCGGCCGCTGCCAGCGGGTGCACGACGCGGAATGGCGCGGCTGCTACGAGGCCGCCCGCATCATCACGGTCTCGGCGGCGTTGCGCGACGAACTGGCGTGGATCTACCAGGTGCCGCGCGAGAAGATGAACGTGGTCTATAACGGCGTCAGCTTCCATCACTTCGACGGGCCGTTCGACCCGGGGCCGGTGAAGTCGCAGATCGGCATCGGGCCGTGGGACCCGATGGTGCTCTTCAGCGGGCGCATGACGCAGCAGAAGGGGCCGGACATCCTGATGGAGTCGTTGCCGATGCTGCACGGGGCGAACCCGAAGGCGAAGTTCGTGTTCATGGGCGACGGCGACATGCGCTGGCCGCTCCAGCAACGCGCGCGCGACCTGAAGATGGAGCACCTCTGCCGGTTCGTCGGCCATCGCACGGGACGGGGGCTGGTGCAGATGTTCCAGGCCGCCGACATCGTCGCGGTGCCGAGCCGCAACGAGCCGTTCGGCATCGTCATCCTCGAAGCCTGGAGCGCCTACAAGCCGGTCGTGGCGACCACCCACGGCGGCCCGAACGAGTTCGTCTGGCACGGCGTGACCGGGCTGAAGGCGCCTCCGGCCGCGCACGAGCTGACGACGGCGCTGGCGGAGTTGATGGGCGACTGGGACCGCGCGCGGTGGATGGGCCACAACGGCCGCGTGGCAGTGGAGCGGGCGTTCAGTTGGGACCGCGTCGCCGCGGAGACGGTGGCGGTTTACCGGAGCTGACCGCGTCGGCGGGAGCCGACGCGGAAGGCCGAGGGAAATCCGAAGCTCGAAACCCGAAGGACTTCAGTGGGGAGAGGCTATCTACCTCGACAAACAACAGGATCTTCCCGTTGTTCTCGGCCTTCGGCCTTCGGGGCTTCGGCCTTTTATTTCCCTGCCGTCCACTTGATGGCCTGCGCGATCAGGCGCTGGTAGTTCGGGTTTTCGTAGGCGAGGTGGTCGTGGCCCAGTTCGATGTAAACCACGCGCGATTTTCCGTAGGTCTTGGCCCACCCGATGGTCTTGCCGCTGGTCGGCTCGTCGGTGGTGAGCAGCGCCTTCACGCCCGGCTTCACCTCGAAACCACCGTAGGTTTCGTCGAAGATCTCGAAGTCCTTCATGCCTTTGGTCACCGGGTGCTTCGGGTCGGCGATATGCACGGTGAACCTCATGCCGTGCTTGTAGGTGGAGTGCGGTTTCTTCGCGCTGCCTTCGCCCCGGTCCTTGAGCCAGTATTTGCCGCCGATGATCTTCGCGTATTCGTCCCACGCCTGGTAGGAGGCGAGGCAGTGGTGCAGCGCCACGAGGCCCTTGCCGGCCTTGAGCAGGTTCACGAGGTCACCCTGCGCCTCGTCGGTGATCGGCTGCCACATGTCGTAGAGGACGATGACGTCGTAGTCCTTGGCCGCGTCGGGCTTGAGCAACGGGTGCATCGGGTCGGGCTTGGGGCCTTCCTTCGGGTTTGGGTGCTCGACGGACTTGAAGGTAATCTCTGTGTTGTCCTCGAAGATCTTGAAGAACTGCGGGCGCTCGAACGCGTGGCCGCCGGTGACCAGCAGCACGCGGATCTTGTCAGCGGCGACGGCGGAAGTGACGGTCGCGAACGCAACGGCCGCGCACGCGGTCAGGAGAAGGAAACGCGGGAAGGTTTTCATGGCGGGCATCATAGCGGTTGTCTGCCAACGGTCAACCCGACGTTGGGGTCTTCCTGTGGCCGCTTGTCTTCTTCCTGCTTTTCTGACACTTTCCGCAAACATCCGCTGACCATGCACACCGACCAGAAACCGGACTCCGTGCTCCTGATCGCCCAGCAGGCCGGTCTTGAACCCAACCTGCTCTACGAGGCCGTCATCGGGCTTTCCAACGAAGGGCTGCTCACCGCCGGTTGCGTCAACAACGCCGCGCGGATCCTCCTGACGCAGCTCGGCCTGCCCGCCTATTTCTTCCGCCACATTTCCAAGGACGCCCTCAAGCGCGTGCTCCGCGCCATCGGCACCAACATGCAGCGGGAGAACGCCGAGTTCGTCCTGCGCGGCGCGGTCTCGGAGGTGCGGTTCGACGTGGACGGCGGCGTGCAGGTGCGCATCGCCACCGAGCAGACGCGCGACCGCATGGAGGCCGTGCTCAATGCCGTCATGGCCGGCCACCGCGTGGAGTATTACTTCGGCCACGAGCAACAGTATTACACCTACATCATCCGGCCCGACCCCTGCCCGGAGGCCGCGGAGTTGAAGCCGGGCGCGTCGCTCTTCGCGTTTGCGGGGCCGTCGGCCAGCGCGGAGATGCCGCCGGTGACGCGCCGGCGCTACGAGGATTTCCTCCTCAAGTCCCTCGTCAGCGTCGTCCCGTTGATCGAGGTCTCGCGATCGGACCGGACGCGCGAGACGCGGATCATGTTCCGGGAGGATTTCGGCCGCTCCGCGCTGCCGGTGATCCGCCGGATGCTGGAGGACCTCGGCATCCGGCTCACGCGCGCGTATTGGGAGACCTTTCGCAACCCGGTCGGCCGCATGGAATCGGTCTGCTCGCTGTATGTGCGGGGCACACCGGCCGCGGCCCGGATGCGGCAGGCGCTCGGCCGGTTGCAGGCGTTGCTGGCGGTCCAGCCAAACGAACTCGACCAACTCTACGTGGACGGCGCTCTCTCGTTCGACGAATACCTCTTCGCGCTGAACGCGTTCGCGTTCGTCCACTGCTTCATCCACAAGAACCTCCCCGCCGACCGCGACATCATGACCGGCCTGGGCCGGCCCGACCTGCGCGACGCGATGGCCCGGCGCATCTTCGACTCCAACCGCGCCGA
>JACRKA010000393.1 GCA_016219905.1 Verrucomicrobiota bacterium | reverse complement strand
GTCTTCCTCGCGCGGCCCGACGTGACCGTCCAGCCGCCTTACTGGAAAATCCACCTCGTGCCGTTCGGCGAGTTCGTGCCGCTCCAGCGCTGGCTGCCGTTCATGAAGTATGTCACTCCCATCCCCGGCAGTTTCAGCGGCGGCACCAACTACGTGCTCCAGCGCATGACCGACCCGCCCGTCGCCATCGCGCCGCTCATCTGTTTCGAGGACACGTTCCCCTATCTCGCCCGCGAGTTCGTCGCGCGCGGCGCCAACCTGCTCGTCAACGTCACCAACGACGCGTGGTTCAAGACCTCCGCCGCCGCCTACCAGCACGCCGCCAGCTCCGTCTTCCGCGCCATCGAAACCCGCACGCCGCTGCTCCGCTGCGCCAACAACGGACTCAGCGGTTACGTGGACACCCTCGGCCGTGTTGTGGACACCATCCACGGCAAGCCCGCCGAGGGCATTTTCGTCACCGGCTCCAAGACCTTGACCATCCACGTCCCACCGCCCGGCGTGCGACCGTTGACTTTCTACGTCCGCTATGGTGATGTCTTCGCCTTCGCGTGCCTTGGGTTGACAGCATTGTGGGCGGTGATCGAGCTTGCCGCGGGCATGTGGAGAATGCGAAGAGTGAAACGTAAAACGTGAAGACGGTGGTCGGTTTGAGTTACGTTTCACGCTTCACGTTTCACGGAACGAACCATGTTGGAACAACTCACAGAATTCACGAACCGCATCCAGACGCAGGATGAGCGCCTTGCTCATCTGAGGAGGTTTCTTTGACCTCGACGCCTGCCGGAAGCGCCTGACCGAACTTGAAGCCCAAATGGCCGCCCCCGGCTTCTGGGACAACCAGACCAAAGCCAAGACCGTCCTCAACGAGGCCAATTCCTTCCGCCGCAAGATCGAGCTGCTCGGCGACGCCCTCCGCAAACTCGACGACGCACGCGTCCTCGCCGAGTTGATCGAATCCGAGACCGACGGCGCTCACCGCAACCAGGCCCTCAAGGACCTCGACCGCGACGTCGTCGCGCTCACCGCCGAGATGGATACGCTCGAACTCCAGACGCTCCTCGGCCAGATCCACGACGCGAGCAACGCCATCGTCGCCATCCACGCCGGCGCGGGCGGCACCGAGAGCTGCGATTGGGCGTCCATGCTCTTGCGGATGTATCAGCGCTACGCCGAAAAACGCGGTTTCAAGGCCGAGCTGCTCGACCTGCTCCCCGGCGAAGGCGCGGGAGTCAAGAGCGTCACCCTCCTCGTCACCGGCGACTACGCCTACGGCTACCTCAAGGCCGAGCGCGGCGTCCACCGCCTCGTGCGCATCAGCCCCTTCGACGCCAACGCCCGCCGCCACACCAGCTTCGCCAGCGTGGACGTCATCGCCGAGATCGAGGACGACGTCGAGGTCGAGGTGAAGGATTCCGACCTGAAGATTGACACCTACCGTTCCGGCGGCAAAGGCGGCCAGAACGTCAACAAGGTCGAGACCGCCGTCCGCATCACCCACATCCCGTCCGGCATCATCGTCGAATGCCAGGCCCAGCGCAGCCAGCACCAGAACCGCGAGACGGCCATGAAGATCGTCCGCTCGCGCCTCTACGAAAAGACGATGGACGACAAGCGCAGCGCGATGGAGAAATTCTACGGCGAGAAAGGCGAGATCGGCTGGGGCAACCAGATCCGCTCCTACGTCTTCCAGCCCTACCGCATGATCAAGGATCTCCGCTCCGGCTGCGAGACCAGCGACATCCAGGGCGTCATGGACGGCGACCTCGACCCCTTCATCATGGCCTGGCTCAAAGCCGGCTGCCCGACCAAGCGGATGCGGGTGGAGGATTTGGAGTAACGAATCGTTCGCAGCATCGTTTCTATGAAGAACATCTCGTTTCTGCGAAAAGAAATCGCATTGACTCTGCTGCCGCTATTGCTGTGTCTAAACTGCGCCCCGACAGAGAATACCAATCCAAACCATCTTGAACCGGTTCGGGCCTATGACCCTCTTCTGGATGGTTACACGCAAACGGTTTTCGCCTCTCTGATTGGGAAAACTTTTCCAGAGTTGTGGATGGTCTGCACACCGAGTTTCAGCCGAGAGTATGCCGTTATCCTGCGCTCGGAGCCGGTGAACTCGCAGGCTGATAATCCGGGCGGTTCCACTGATCGGCGGAAATGGACGCTGGAGCTCGCGACCGCTGCCGAGCAGATCTGGCACCACAAAGAATATCCGAAAGGCTACAAAGGCCCGATGGAGCTAGATCATCGCAAAGACGTGCGGGTTGATCGTAAACGGATTGAGATCGATCAATCTCTTGCTCAGGAGCTTAAGAAGTGTTGGATGGCTGCCCTTCGCAAGACACGCTATCCGGACAAAGACTATCGTGGAGCCGACGGCGCTACTTATCAATTCTACTGCGATTTCGACTACTTCGGCGAGACATGGTCGCCTACGACAGGAGTGCCGGCGAATCTAGTCGCCTTGGCTGATCGACTCGGGAAGCTGGTTCGAAGCGCCCCTAACGAACGGGAGGCACTTATCAAGGATTGTGCTATGAGGGCTAGGCAACTGCAGGCTGATGCTCGGAAGTCCAAGTGATCGAAGCGGGCTTGATCTCCCATGACCATCCTCGTCCCCATCCACGCCTCAAAGCACCCCGCGCTCGCGGCGCTGCGGCCGCGCGGGACCGAAGCCACGCCAACGGCGTGGCGGTATGCCAGCCCAGGGCAACGCCCTGGGACAAGGCCGCCCCAAAATAGGATTGCGCCCTGAAAGGGCGCAGGAAATCATCCGCCGTCATGCCCCAGTCGCTCGCCAAGAACCTCGTGCATCTCATCTTCAGCACGAAGAACCGCGAACGATGGCTCGTGCCCGCCGTGCGCCCTGAATTGCACCGCTATCTGGCGGGGATTCTGCGTGACCTGGATTCGCCATCGCTGGTGATCGGTTCTGTCGCGGACCACGTGCATGTCTTGTTCATGTTGAGCAAGAACCGGGCGTTGGCGGACGTGGTGATGGAGATCAAGCGCGGTTCATCGAAGTGGATCAAGACGCAGGGCGTCACCCTCGCGGCGTTTCATTGGCAGAATGGTTACGGCGCGTTTTCCATCGGCGAATCCGGCGTGGCCGAGACGCGGCAATACATCGAGGGGCAAGAGGAGCATCATCGCGTGAAGACGTTTCAGGAAGAGTTTCTGGCGTTCCTGAAGCGTTACGGGATGGAGTATGACGAACGATATGTGTGGGATTGATTTTAGGCGGGCGCAGACAGCGCGTGTTTTGCGGACGCTACCGCCGCCCTTTCAGGGCGGCAGATGGGTGGGGTTGCTCCCTTTCCCAGGGCGTTGCCCTGGGCTGGCATACCGCCACGCCGTCGGCGTGGCTGGATGCAGAATGACGAATTCCAAAAACAACGGGAGGCTGGCATATTGCCGCGGCATTGCTGTGGCCAGGCCATCAGCTATCCCATGAACATTCTCGACGAGATTGTGGCCCAGAAGCGCACCGAGGTCGCGGAGTTGCGGCCGCGCGCGGCGGAGTTGAAGCGGCTCGCGGCGGCGCGGAGCGAGCGGCGGGACTTCGCGGCGGCGTTGCGGCGGGCCGACGGACACATGGCGCTCATCGCGGAGGTGAAGAAGGCGTCGCCGTCGGCGGGCGTCATCCGGCCGGACTTCGACCCGGTGGCCATCGCGCGCGACTACGAGCGCGGCGGCGCGTCGTGCCTGAGCGTGCTCACCGACGAGGAGTTCTTCCAAGGGCATCTCGATTACCTCCGCCGCATTCGCGAGGCGGTGAAGCTCCCGTTGCTGCGGAAGGATTTCATCGTGGACGAACTACAAATCCACGAGGCCGCCGCGGCCGGCGCTGACTGTGTCCTGCTCATCGTCGCCTGCCTGAAACAGGACGAACTGGTCCATCTTTTCCGTGTCGCCGCCGACTGCCGGCTCGATGCGCTGGTGGAAGTCCACGATGAGGCGGAACTGGACCGTGCGCTGGCAGCCGGCGCGAAGATCATCGGCGTGAACAACCGCGACCTGAAGACGTTCAAGGTGGACCTCGCCATAACGGAGCGGCTGGCAAAGCGGCTGCCGTCCGGCAAGACGCTTGTTGCCGAAAGCGGCATCCACACACGCGCCGATGTGGAACGGCTGGCGCGATGCGGCGTCAACGCCATCCTCGTTGGCGAGTCGCTGATGCGGAGCAACGACATTCCGGCGAAGGTGAGGGAGTTGATCGGATAATCCCGGCAATCTGGAACCACGGAATGCACGAAATGCACGAAAGGGAATTCTGGTTCCGTGCATTTCGTGCATTCCGTGGTTGAACCATGTTCATCAAGATTTGCGGCATCACCAACAAGGCGGACGCTTTCGCTGCCGTCGAGGCGGGCGCCGATGCGCTCGGCTTCGTGCTGTGGCCGCAGAGCAAACGTTACGTCGCGGTTGAGGCGGCGGCCCGTATCGTCGAGATGCTGCCCGCGAGTATCGCCCGCGTGGCCGTGCTGGTGAACCCGTCGCGCGAAGAGGTCGAGCAACTGCTGGCCTCGGGTGCGTTCAACACGCTCCAGTTCCACGGCGATGAGACGTCCGAGTTCTGCGCGGCGTGGTGCGGACAGGCGAAGGTCTGGAAGGCGTTCCGGGTAGCTGGGAGCGGCGACATTCCTGTCGCCGATTCTGCAATCAAGAACGCGGCGACATTCCTGTCGCCGCTCCCAGTGATTCCGCCGATGGCCGGCTACTCGGTCGTTGACGCTGTTTTGCTCGATAGCTACAGTCCGGCCTCCCGTGGCGGCACGGGCAAGACGTTTGACTGGTCGCTCGCGCGCGAAGCGAAACGGTTTGGCAGGCCGGTGATCCTGTCGGGCGGTCTGACGCCGGCGAACGTCCGCGAAGCCGTCCGCGTCGCGCAGCCGGACGGCGTGGATGTCAGCAGTGGCGTTGAGATGGCGCCGGGACGAAAAGATCACGAGAAAGTCCGCGAGTTTATTCGTAATGCAAAAGCTGCAATCACAACCTGACAAGCAAGGCCACTTCGGCCCCTACGGCGGGATGTTCGTGCCGGAGACGCTGATGACGGCGTTGCAGGAGCTGGCGGCGGAATACGACCACGCGCGGCGCGACCCGAAGTTCAAGCGTGAGCTGGCCTACTACCTCAACGAATACGCCGGCCGGCCGACGCGGCTTTATTTCGCCGAGCGGCTCACGCGCGAGCTGGGCGGCGCGAAGATTTACCTCAAACGCGAAGACTTGCTCCACACCGGCGCGCACAAGATCAACAACTGCCTCGGCCAGATCCTGCTCGCGCAGCGGATGGGCAAGCGCCGCATCATCGCCGAGACCGGCGCGGGCCAGCACGGCGTCGCGACGGCGACCGTGGCGGCGATGTTCGGCTGCGAGTGCGTCATCTATATGGGCGAAGTGGACATGGCGCGTCAGGCGCTGAACGTCTATCGCATGCGGGTGCTCGGCGCGAAGGTCGTCGGCGTCAGCGCCGGCCAGCGCACGCTGAAGGAGGCCATCAGCGAGGCGATGCGCGACTGGACCACCAACGTCCGCTCCACGCACTACATCCTCGGCAGCGCGCTCGGCAGCCATCCGTATCCGATGATGGTCCGCGATTTCCAGAGTTGCATCGGCCGCGAGGCGCGCCAGCAGATCTTGAAGAAAGAAGGCAAGCTGCCCGCCGCGATCATCGCGTGCGTCGGCGGCGGGTCGAATTCCATCGGCATCTTCCACGCCTTCCTCAACGACAAGAAAGTGCGCCTCATCGGCGTCGAGGCCGGCGGGCGCGGCATCACGCCGGGCGACCACGCGGCGCGGTTCGCGGGCGGATCGCTGGGAGTGTTGCAGGGCACGCGGACGTTCGTGCTGCAGAACGCCGACGGCCAGATCGAGTTGACCCACTCGGTCAGCGCGGGCCTCGATTACGCCGCGGTCGGCCCGGAGCACGCGTGGCTGCGCGACCTCAAGCGCATCGAATACACCTACGCGCTCGACGACGAGGCGCTGCGGGCGTTCCGCTACCTCGCCGAGAAGGAGGGCATCATCCCGGCGCTGGAGAGCGCGCACGCGGTGGCGCACGTGATGAAGGTCGCGCCGAAGATGCGCAAGAACCAGGTCGTCATCGTCAACCTCTCCGGCCGCGGCGACAAGGACGTCCAGCAGGTGGCGGGAATCTTGAAATTGGAGTGATGGAGTGGAGGAGTAATGGAGTATTGGCTTTTCCATCCCAACACTCCAATACTCCAGCACTCCACGACTCCACCGTTTATATGAAAAGCATGACAGGCTACGGCCGGGGCGACTGCTCGCGCAACGGCGCGAAGATCACCGTTGAGCTGAACTCGGTCAACCGCAAGCAGAGCGACATCTCCGTCAACCTGCCGCGCGAGTTGGTGGAGCTGGAGCCGCGCATCCGCGACGTGATCAACGCCCGCGTCTCGCGTGGCCGGCTCAACGTCGTCATCGTCTATCATCCGGGCGCCAACCGTTCGCGCGCGCACATCCAGGTGGACACGGCGTTGGCAAAGGCCTACTTCCAGGCGACCAAGAAGCTGCACAAGGAACTGGGCGTGAACGGCTCGGTCACGCTCGACAGCCTGTTGCGCGCGCCGGGCGTGGTGAACCTCATCGAGGCCGAGGTGAATGTCGAGGAGTTGTGGCCGCTCGTGGAGGAGGCGTTGACAAAGGCGCTCGACCGGCTCGTGAAGATGCGCGAGCGCGAGGGCAAGCATCTCGCGGCCGACCTGAACAAGCGCCTCGGCATCTTTCGGGACGGCATCGGGAAAATCCGCGCCGAGGCGCCCAACGTCGTGAAACGCTACCAGCAGCAGCTCCACGCGCGGATCAAGGCCGCCGGCGTGGATCTGCCGATGGACGACGAGCGGTTGCTGAAAGAGGTCGTGTTGTTCGCCGACCGCTCCGACATCAGCGAGGAGTTGACGCGGCTGGCGAGCCATCTCGACCAGTTCACCGGCTGCCTGTCGGCAGCGGAGCCGGTGGGCCGGACGCTGGATTTCCTCTCGCAGGAGATGAACCGCGAGATCAACACCATCGGCTCGAAGGCCAACGAGATCGCCATTTCGCAGACGGTGGTGACGCTGAAAGCGGAGCTTGAAAAAATCCGCGAGCAGGTGCAGAACGTCGAGTGATTCCCATGACCAACAAGGAGGGACTTCTCATCGTGTTGTCCGCGCCTTCGGGCGGCGGCAAGACCACGCTCTGTGAGCGGCTCATGGCCGCCGATGCGAACGTGGTCCGCTCCGTCTCGTGCACGACGCGCGCGCCGCGCGTGGGCGAGGTGGACGGGGAGTCCTATGTTTTCCTGTCACGTGAGGAGTTCGAGAAGCGCATCGCGCGCGACGAGTTCCTCGAATACGCGCTCGTCCACGGCAACTACTACGGCACGCTGGAGAAGACGGTCGAGGATCTGCTCGCCAAGGGCCACGACGTGGTGCTGACCATTGACGTGCAGGGCGCGGAGATCGTGCGGAAGATCGCCGCGAAGGAGGCGTGCATTGATCAGGCGCTCGTCGAAGTGTTCCTGATGCCGCCGTCCATCGAGGTGTTGGAGAAGCGGCTGCGCAAACGCAACACCGACGACGACGCAACCATCGCGCGCCGGCTCGACGAGGCGCGGCGCGAGATGCCGCATTGGAACAAATACGACTACGTCATCGTGAGCGGCACGCCGGAGGAGGACCACCGGCGGCTCGCCGCGATCCTCGAAGCGGAGCGGCTGCGCACGACACGGTCCAGTTTCCCGGAGGTTTCCTGATGGCAAAGAAAGCAAACATCGCTCTCGGAGTGACCGGCTCGATCGCGGCCTACAAGGCGGCTGACATCGTCAGCCGGCTCGCCAAGGCGGGCCACGACGTCCACGTCATCATGACGCGCGCGGCCACGAAGCTGGTCGGGCCGCTGACCTTCGCGACGCTCTCGCGTAATCCGGTGACGACCGACCTGTTCGACGAGGCGCAGGACTGGAAACCGCAGCACGTCTCGCTGGCCGACCAGGCGGACCTGCTGGTGGTCGCGCCGGCCAGCGCCGACATCATCGCCAAGCTCGCGCTCGGCCTTGCCGACGACGCGCTCAGTTCCATCGCGCTGGCCTGCCAGGCGCCGCTGCTGGTCGCGCCGGCGATGAACGGCAAGATGTGGCTGCACCCGGCGACCCGGCAGAACGTCGCAACGCTGCAATCACGCGGCGTGCAGTTCATCGGGCCGGAGGAAGGGATGCTCGCGTGCGGCTACGAGGGCATCGGCCGCCTCTGGGACGTGGACGGCATCGTCGCGGAGATTGAGCGGCTGCTGAAACAGAAGAAGCGTAAAAAGTAAAACGTGAAACGTGAAACGTGAAACGTAAGCGGACTGTCATCACGTTTTACGTTTCACGTTTCACGAGTTCCCCCGATGCACTTCCTCATCACAGCCGGCCCGACGCGCGAGTGGCTCGACCCGGTGCGGTTCATCTCGAACCCGGCATCGGGGAAGATGGGCTACGCGCTGGCGTGCGCGGCCCGGGACGCCGGCGCGCGTGTGACGCTGGTCAGCGGGCCAGTGACGCTGGCCGCGCCGCGAGGCGTCAAGGTCGTGAGCGTGGAAACGGCCGCCGAGATGGCGCGCGAGACGCTGGCGCGGGCGCGGAGGGCCGACGTGATCGTGCTGGCCGCGGCGGTGGCCGATTGGATGCCGGCGCGCGTGGCGCGGCAGAAGATGAAGAAGGCCGAAGGTCGAAAGCCGAAGGCTGAATTGGTCTTGCGGCTGAAGCCGACGGTGGATATAGCAGCGACGCTGGGCCGGCGTCGGTGCCGCGGGCAGGTGCTGGTCGGGTTCGCGGCGGAGACGCAGCGCGTGGAAGCCAACGCGCGCGGCAAGCTGGCGCGGAAGAACCTGGATTTGATCGTGGCCAACGACGTAAGCAAGGCGGGAGCGGGTTTCGGCGTGGACACCAACGAGATCATTTTGATTGACCGCGGCGGGCGAGTGGAGCGTCCGCCGCGCGCGAGCAAACAAGCGCTCGCGAAGCGGATCGTGCGGCGGGCGCTGGCGTTGCGCGCCGCGGCAAAGGAGGCCGGATGATCCTGACGCTGACTTTGAATCCGTGCATAGACCTCGAGATCGAGGTCCGGCGGCTGGTGTGCGATGACATCAACCGCGTCGCGGCCAGCCGGCGCGAGGCGGGTGGCAAGGGCATCAACGTCGCGCGCATGGTGCACGCCCTCGGCGGCAGGACGATGGTGATCGCGCCGTTCGGCGGCCAGATGGGCGTGGATTTCCTGAACCGCTTCAGCCAGATGCGGCTGCGGGCGAAGCTGGTGCCGATCAGCGGCGAGACGCGGCTCAACGTGAACATCCTCGAAGCCGGCGGCCGGGCGCACACGCGGCTGAACGCCTCCGGCCCGCGCCTCTCCGCGCGCGAACTGCACCAGGTCTTCGACGCCGTCGAGCGCAACCTGCCGCGCGCGGCGATGCTCGTGCTTTCCGGGAGCCTGCCGCCCGGCGCGCCGACCGACACCTACGCCGAGCTGGTCCGCATGGCCAACCGCCGCGGCGTTCGCACCATCCTCGACACCGACGGCGAGCCGCTGCGGCGCGGCCTGCGCGCGAAGCCGTTCCTGGTGAAACCGAATCTCTTCGAGGCGCGCCGGCTTCTCGGCGGCCGGCTCGACACGACGGCCGCGGTGGCGCGCGCGGCGCAGCGGCTGTTGAAAATGGGCGCCGAGGTCGCCGTGATTTCGCGCGGGCCGCTTGGCGCGGTGCTCGCGTCGGCGGACGGTTGCTGGACGGCGCGTCCGCCACGGCAGACCGTGCGGAACACCGTCGGCGTCGGCGATTGCCTGATGGGCGCTCTCGCGTTGGCCCTCGAACGCGGCCGTCCGCTGGACGAGGCGTTGCGCTGCGGCGTGGCGGCGGGCGCGGCCTGCGCGGGGCGGCCGCCGGACCGCGCCTATTGCGCGCGCGAGGTGCGCCGCATGGTGTCGCGCGTGGCGGTGCGGGCGATCTAGCGGCGCCGCAGCTCCGCGGGCTGTCTGGCAAAAATCCGAGCCTAGCCGCGCGCAGCTTTCAAGATGCGGTTCATGTCGTCCTCGTGCTGCTCGAAGGACTCGACCATCTTGAACTGCACCCGCGTCCGGTCGGCGTTGTGGCCCGGCCGGCGTGTCTTGAAGTAGCGGTCGCCCTCCAGATAGTCGGTGAGGAACCGGACGCCGATCTCGAACGTGATCAGCCGCGCCGAAAACGCGAGGTGCTCCTTCTCGGCGGTGTTGAGGAATTCGCCCGCCGACGCGAGGTAGCCCCCCACCAGCGCCTCGAACATGTCCATCCGCGCCTCCACCTTCGAGAGGTCGCGCACATCCTCGAGCGTGGGCCGGCATGCGCTGCGGCACATGTCGCCGAAGTCGTCGAGCGCCAGCCCCGGCATCACCGTGTCGAGGTCAATCACGCAGATGCCCTCGCCGGTGGCATCGTCGAGCATCACGTTGTTGAGCTTGGTGTCGTTGTGCGTGACGCGCTCGGCCAACGCGCCCTGCGCCCGCAGGTTCAGCAGCACGTCCACCATCGGCTCGCGCTGGAGGCAGAACCGGATCTCCCGCTTCACGTCCGCGGCGCGGTTGCACGTGTCCGTCTCGATGGCCGCGCGCAGCGCGTCGAACCGGCGGCGGGTATGATGGAAATCCGGGATCGTGTCGTGCAGCCGCGGCGCGGGCAGGTCGGCGAGCAGCTTCTGGAATTCGCCAAACGCCCTGGCGGCCTCGGACGCCTGCCGCGTCGTGCCGATCTGGTCGTAGGTCGTGGCGCCCTCGATGAACAGGTAGCAACGCCACGTGTTGCCGTCGGCGTCCTCGTGCCACGCCCGGCCGGCGCGCGTCGGCACCAGCGTCAGCACGCGGCGGTCAATCTGGCCGGCCCCGGCCGCCTCCAGTTTGCGGCGCACGTGGGCCGTGACGCGCTCGATGTTCTGCATCACGGCGGCGGGGTTCTTGAAAACATGGTGGTTGATGCGCTGGAGGATGTAACGCACCGCGCCATCGGCCCGGTTGAACGTCGCCGCGTAGGTGTCATTGATGTGACCGGTGCCGTAGGACCTCGCCTCCTCAAAGTCACCGCCGATGGCGAACTGCTTCGCCACGGGGCGCAGGTCTGGTTTTTGTTTCAGGACGGCCATGTCGGGGAGTCAGACGCCGGTTCAGGTCCAAAGTCTTTCCGGATATGCACCGGCGCGCGCCAGCGCGCGGATGCCCTCGATGACGACGGCGCGGTCCTCGCGATACGTCACGCCGAACCAGCGGCACGGCGTCGGCAGCACCTTCACGCGCGCGGCGCCTTCCTCGATAAGCGCGTTCACCGCCGCTGGCAAGTAAAACTCCGCGCGCGCGTTGCTGCGGTTGCGCTCGAGGAACGCCGCGAACAGCCGCTGCAGATGGGCGAAGAGACTTGGTTGGAAGCCCCAACAATTCAACGATGCGATCTCGCGGCCCGTGAGCGGCCGATGGCTGCCGTCATGCCCCTTGTTGCGGATGCCGCCCGCGTGCTGCTCGATGGCCGTGAGTTCCTCCACCGACATGAGGTTTCCCTGCGCATCGGTGCGGCAAACACCGCGCGCCACCGTGCCGTGTTCCGACAGTGTGCGGTCCAGTTGGAAGCCCACCATCGCGTAAACCTCCGCCCCCGCCGCCGGCGGCGCGCTGCGGAGAAAATCGCCGAGCACCTGGAACGACTCCACGCCGTAAAAATCGTCGGCGTTGATGACCGCGAACGGCCCGCTCACCTGCGGCTCCGCGCAAAGCACTGCGTGGCCCGTGCCCCACGGCTTCTTGCGGTCGGCGGGCACCGTGCGGCCCGGCGGCAGCATGTCGAGTTCCTGAAACGCGTAGTGGACATCCACGTGACGCTCGAAGCGGCTGCCAAGCACCTCGCGGAAATCGCGCTCGATGTCCTTGCGGATGACGAAGACGAACTTGCCGAACCCCGCGCGCTTCGCGTCGAACACGGCGTAGTCGAGCACCGCCTCGCCGCCCGGGCCGATCGGCTCGATCTGCTTCAAGCCTCCGTAGCGGCTGCCGATGCCGGCCGCCAGCACGACCAATGTTGGACTCTGGCTCATGCGCCCTTTGCGTGCCTCCGCTGGAACTCATCAATGCTGATCGTCCGCCCCGTTACGCGCGCCTCTTCGGCCGCAAAGCCAATGAGGTGGCTGTGAACCGTCGAGTCCAGCCCCGCCTCCAGCGGCGCGCCGGCCGGCTTCGTCATGTCGTCGTAAAGCGCCCGGACCAGGCCCGGATCGCCGCCGCCGTGCAGTTCATAGCCGCCGTCCTCGGCCTGCACCGTGTAACGCACCGGCTCGCCCTCATGCGGAAAAAAGACGAGGTGCGCGCCGAAATGTCTGTGGTAGGTCTCGCCGCCCTTGAGCACGCCGCGCGTGCCATAGACTTCAATGTGCCGGCCGTTCTCGAACGCCGTCATCGTGAACGTGCCGGTCACGCCGCCCTCGAACTCCATCGCCAACACCTGCCGGTCCACCGCGTCGTTGTCGCAGCGATAGACGCAGCGGCCCCACGGGCTGGTCTTGAGCCACGCCACGATCTCGTCCGTGCTGGCGTCCTTGGCGCGGTCGAAAACCATCGGCAGCCACACAGCCCGCATGTCCGTCGTGTAGCGCATCGCGTTGTAGGCGCACGAGTCGCCGACCGGGCAGCCGTCGGTGCATCGCGCCGGCGCGCCGGCCGGCGCGCGCTCGGGCCGGAAATATTCCAGCGAGCCGAAGCTCGCCACGCGCAGGCAGCGCCGCCCCACAAGCCAGTGGACGATGTCCGTGTCGTGGCAGCATTTCGAGATGATCATCGGCGAACTTTTCCCGACGACCGACCAGTGGCCGCGCACGAACGAGTGCGCCTGGTGCCACGGCATGACGCCCTCGTTGGCCTGGATGCCGGTGATCTCGCCCAGCGCGCCCGACTGGATGATCTCCTTCACCTTCCGGTAAAATGCCGCGAAGCGCAGGACGAAGCAGACCATCACGCGACGGTTCGCCTGCCGCGCGAGCCGCTCGATCTCCAGCACCTGCTCGACGCGCGTCGAGATCGGTTTCTCCAGCAACACGTCGTAGCCCGCCCGCAGCGCGCCCGTGCAATGCCGGTAGTGGTCGTTGTCCTGCGTCGCGACGATCATCACGTCGGCAATCTTGCCCGCCGCGAGCAACGCCTCGGCGCTCGCGAAACCGCGAAAATCGGCGCGGCCGGAGATTTGCCGCAGCTTCTCGACGCGTGCCGCCACGGGGTCGGCTCCCGCCACGACCTCAAACCGGTCCGGCTGTTTCGCCGCGAGGCTGGTGTAGGTTTGCGCGCGCGAGCCGCAGCCGATGCAAGCGAGTTTCAGGGGTTTCATGGCACCGCAAGAGAATCACATTTTCGCCCCGTCGGCAGCTTCAAAGAACGCCACGACGTTCTCCCACGGCGTCTCCGGCCCGAGCACGTGCGCCGGCGCGAGGATCAGCCCGCCGCCGCGGCCCACGTCGCGGATGCGCGCCCGCACCTCCGCGCGCACCTCGTCCGGCGTCCCGAACGGCATCGTCCGCTGCACGCTCACCGTGCCCCAGAACGACAGCCGGTCGCCGTAGCGTTGCTTGATGGCCGCCGGGTCCATGCACTCCGGCTGCACGGGATTGAGGATGTCTATGCCCGCCTCGATCAATTCCGGGACCGCCGGCTCGACGTTGCCGTCGGAGTGATAGAACACAAACGAGTTCGGGTTTGCCGCCTTCACCGCGCGCACCGTCGCGGCCAGCCGCGGCTTCAGGAACTCGCGCCACGTCTCGAGGCTCATCAACAGCCCGTTCTGGCCCGCGATGTCGTCGCCGGTGATGATGATGTCCACGCCCGCCCGCGCGAACTCCGCCGCCGCGCGTTGCTGGAGCGCCGCTGTCCGCTCGAAGAAGTGGTGTGCGACCTCCGGCGCGCCAACCAGGTCCATCATCAGGTCCTCCATGCCGCGGATATACCACGACTGCTCGAAGACCGATCCCGCGAACGCCGCCACGGCGAAACCCTGCCGGTGCAGTTCCTCGACGCGCTCGCGCAGCCCTGCGTAACGATACGGCTGGTCGAGGTCCGGCCACGGATATTCCTTCAGCCGCGCGAAGTCCTGCACGCCGCGCAACGGCGACTCGACATGGGCGAAGTGATAGAACCCGCCGCCGCGCCACCAGACGCCCCATTCATCCACCTGGCCGCCCGCGAGCGCCGCCTCGGCCTCCGAGCCGAACCATTCGGCGAACCGCGCGCGCGGCGCCGTCGTCGGCTGGAACGTCACGCTGGTGATGTCCATGCCGAAGTGATCGCGCGGCGACTTTGGCGCGCAATGCTCGCGCAGCATCCGCTCAATCGGCGGCGTGTAGCCGATGGCTTCCTCGTAGAGCAGCCGCGGCACGCGGTCGGTGGGCCGGTGTGCCAGCGCGGTCAGGTCTCGTTCGCGTGAGGTCATGGTCGTCTTGCTCT
>JACRKA010000387.1 GCA_016219905.1 Verrucomicrobiota bacterium | reverse complement strand
GTTTCTTTCGAGGAAGAGTTCCAACGTCGCGAAGCCGCTTTCGCAGTCGCGTCGCGACTTGCGCCGAAAACGACACTGCCTGTCGTTGGGGTGCGCCAGGTGGATGCTAGGCGGACGGAGGCTGCGGCGGAAGAGACGCTGGACACAAGCTTCAAGGTTCTGCCGTCGAATGCAACCGGCGGCTTTGGCCAATACTACGGCGGTTGTCTGCAGCGGCTTGGCCTCGTGCGGATGAATGAGAACGGAGAGTGGGAGGTCACGTCGGAGCGTGGACGCGAATTGGCAGACGCCTTTGCCGCAGCCACCCGCAAGGCTCCGTATCTCACGGACAAGTGGCAGCGTCGCGTGCGAGTGCCGATGGAAGTGCTCCAGAAGTCGGCGGACACATTTTCCCTCGACAGTCTCGGCGAGCGCGAGGCGGCGGCTGAACGCGCGCTCTTGCTGCGCCTGTTCTTCAGCTTTGGCGAAGTGCCATCGGCCGCGACACCGCTGAATCGCCAAGGGACGTTAGGACAGTTTCTTCATGTGCTGAAGACTTGTGAGGACACGGGCATTGAGGTGGCCCGGCGGGACGTGGACAAGGCGGGAGTCTTCTGGCCGCACTATTACGGCTGTCTCGACGCGGGGGGTGGAAAAGTGCAGTCTTACCAGCCGATGCCGGTCTTTGCCGAGTTGCACGCTTTTTGGCGGCAGTTTTGCGCGCACCAGTTTCTCGCCTTCGCACTGGAGGAATTCCTAGCGGCAGTGCTCGACACTTTATCGCCACACCCGGAAGGGTTAGGCGAAGCTGCTGTGCTGGGCACGCTGCTCGACGAGACTTTTTTCGATGACCTGAAAGGGACCGTCGGGCGCGCCTGCACGCGGCCGGAATCGCTGCTAGCCGCGCTCGGCATCAGCGGCATTCCTGATGCGGCGACGAGCGGCTTGGTAACGCAGCAATTCGGAGCAAAGAGCGCCTTGAATGAATGGGGCGTTTGCGTTTGCGAAGACGCCGTTCCGAAGACTCGCCTCGGTCGAACGGTGCTACTCCTCGCGTTGCTCTATGGCAAATGGCGCGGCCGAAATGATGACGATGTGCTTCGCCGCGTGGAACAGCACGCGGGGCCGGAGCTTTGGTTGGGCACGAACTTCGAATGGGTGGACGCGTGGCTCGCAGAGCGGCTTGACTGGCGGACAATGGTCACCCGGTTGTTGCGCTGGCTGGTTGATCGGCATGAACAGGTGAAGTTCCAGAAGCGGAAGCTCGACGCGAGTTGGCTGGAGGTGGCCAACGGACGCTTCTTAAAACAGCAGGACATCATTCCCGGCTTCCGCGCCTCGCGGCACGGAAACGCCGCGATGATTCTACAGGATCTCGGCCTGCTGAAACACGGCAGCCTCGACGACCCGCTGCGGCTCACGGGCGACGGACGGCGGGTGCTGAGGCAAGTCATCGCGGCACGCTCATGAGCCAAGCGACCACTAAACTTGACCTGCACGGGCGGTTGAAGAAACACGCCTTCCAGCACGCGCTCATAGCAACCTACAACTTCGGCTCACGGTTCTTCGAGGACTACGCGCTCGAAACGTTCAAAGCTCTCCAAGACAACGGCAACGTGACGGTATTGCTCGACGGCGGCGAATACGATGACCTGCTGCACGCCGCAGCCGAACACGCCGACTCGTTCCCAAAGCAGGCGAATCTTCGGTATCTGCTCCATCCAATTCGAGTGCCCGGCGTGTTTCATCCAAAGGTCTTCCTGTTCGCCGGAAAAAAACGTGGCTTGCTGCTGATTGGCAGCGCCAATTTCACGCAGGACGGTCTCGGCTCGAATGCCGAATTGGTGTCGGCCTTTGACTACGAGGAGGGCAAGAACGAGGCGGCACTGCCGCTTTTTGTCTCGGCTCTGAGGTTCTTTGAACAAGTCGCTGAGCGATGGCCGAGTGAGCCATTCGAGTCGAACTTGCGCACGCTGACGGCGGAAGTGCCGTGGCTATCGAAAGGGCTGCCTGATGCGCCCGCGGCCGAGTTGCCAATGCTGCTTTCCAATCTGGAACGACCGCTTTGGGACCAACTCGTGGAACGTTTGCCGGGTCGAAGGGCTACGGAGATATCGGTGCTCTCACGCTTTTTCGACGCTAAACCATCGCTGGTGGAGACGGTCGCCAGCATCACGGGAACGAAGCAACTCACGCTATACACCCAGAACGGGATCACCACGCTGACCGAGGCATGGCTCGCGCACCCGTTATTCGTCTGCGGTGATTTGAGAATCCGACTCTGTAGCTACGCGGACGATGGCCATTTCCAACATCTGCACGGAAAAGCCTACGCCTTTACCAAAGGCAAGATGACGCTCTTCGCGATGGGCAGCGCGAACTTCACCACCGCGGCGCTCAGCCGGACGGCCAGCAATGGAAATGTGGAGGTATTGCTGTGCTATCCGCCCGTGACCGCGCGGCAGTTCTCGCCTAAATCATGGTTCGACCCGAGCGGCACTGCTGTGGTGCTCAAGAAAGCAGATCAGCTCATCACAGCGTCGGAGAACGCCGACGAGCCAACGCGCAACTCGCGCGCGTTTCAGCTTCGTCTAACCGAGGCGTTGGTGGATGAGAACTGTCTGAGGTTGAGGTTTGATGGGGAAGATGCCTCGCCCGGAATCCTGTGTAGCATTTCTCAAGGCAACAGCCGTCCGTTCATTCTGCATCTGGCGAAGACGGATGCCGGGTTGCTGTGCGCCAAACTTGATGCTGGTCAGGAGAAGCGACTGTGTGTGGCTCCGGCGATAGCAGAACTCGGCACCGGTTTGCCGAATCAATGGAAGGCGCTGAGCAACCCGCTGTTTGTCACCAATCTCTTGGACATTGCCACCGGTCGGGACGTGCGCCGTGAGCGGCAGATTCGCGAGGCCCGCGAAAGCCCACAGCGATTCATGGATGTCCTCATGGTGTTGAGCCGAAGTGATGATGAGGAACGACTGAAACAGTTCCTCACCTACTGCGACATTCCAATGGACTTGTCGATGCGTTTATATCGCGGGCGTTCGACGGGCAGCACCAGTGCGGACCGGATGGAGACCTTGCGGATGCTTGGTGCTCGAAACCTGCGCCATTTCGAGGCACTCCACGAGGCGGTCATGGACTTCGTTGCTCGACACCGACGGCGGCTGGATCGACACGTCGAGAGTGGAACCGCCAAGGGCATCCCGAACTTCTTGCACATTCTCCTGACAATCGGAAACCTGCTCCTGTCTCAGATTGAGAGAGTCGTTGTTGCCTTCGAGGCAGAATCCAAAACTGAGATGCGTCCAGAGCGTTGGCATCTCATCCGAAACAATCTCGACGCTTATTATCATGCGCTCGAACAGCTCTTGCAGATCACGGCCGTCGAATATCTGGATTCCATGTTGGAAATTGCCCCCCGCGAGAAGGTCTGCACGGAGTTCTCTGAGAGTCTGCCGGACCTGAAGGGTCTGTATGAGCGCGCGACTAAAAACCGGGACGTTCTCGATGCTCTGCGACAAACGCGGTTGGCTATCACCAATTCGGGGGGCGGCGCAGTTCCCAGTCCGGGCTTTTTCAATTCAGTCCTCACGCCCGCGAAGTGGGAAGGTTTTCTCGCAAACATTGCCAAGTTCCAGCAGCGGCTCACCGAACGCTTGGTGGCGTAATGTCTGGATCGAGAGCTATTGGAATGGGATTTGTCATGAACAATGAACCGAAATTTCGAGCGAACCAGTCACCGTGGATTGTGGGCATGTCCTGCCTGTCCCTGGCGACGCTACTGGCGTGCTTGGCGGTTCGCGCTGCGGACTCGGACGGCATCACGTGGCTGGTCCAATACGACGGCAAAGCGCCGCCTGCGCCGCCGACGTGGACTGCGCGGGGCAACGCGAAGGCGACTGTTGAAGGCTCGGCGTTGCATCTCGTGGACGACTCGGATCAGGAGGGCTGTTTCCGCGCGGCGTGGAAGGCGGGCCCGGCGCAGGAGATCGTCGTCGAGGCCTGTGTGAAAGTCGGCGCGCTGAAAGCGTTTCGCGGCGGGCAAAGCGTGTGGCCGTGGCGTGATGGCGCGCCGATCGGCGTGCTGGTCAGCGACGGCCGGCATCAGGACGGCATCGTTCTCGGCACGCGGAGCGTGCAGACGTTCACGGACCGGTTTTTCACGAACAACACGACGCGCGCGTTTCACACCTACCGGCTGGTCATTCGCGGCAACGACATGAGCGTGTTCATGGACGGCGTGCAGCGCATCCGTGGCGCGGGGGCGTTTTGGAAGCCGGCGGAGTCGCCGGAGCCTTTCATCCAGTTCGGCTCGAACGCGAAGACTTTCACGAGCGACGCACGCTGGGAGTTTGTCCGGCTCGGCGTGCGCAAGCCGGTCGCGACGCCCGCGGCCGAGCGGTTGAAGATCACCATCAGCGAGCCGTGGGAAATCAAACGCGCGGACAAGGTGCGGCAGACACGGCCTTACCTCTATAATATGGGCAAGGGCCTGCTGCTGATGAGCGTGGCGCAGGGGCCGGACGCGTATTTCGAGCCGTATGGCGTGATGAAATCCACCGACGAGGGCAAGACGTGGACGCCTATCAAGGGCCTCGACAAGATCGAGCACGCGCCGCAGCCGATGGTGCGCCTCGCCGACGGCAGCATCCTCGGTGTGTCGCGTTGGAACCGTCCGCGTGGCGACGGCGTGTTGGTCGGCCACACGGTCCGTTTCGACGCGAACGCGGAGAAGTTCACGATGTTCGAGAACGAAATCCACTTGCCTCCCGAGGCGATGGCGGAAAAGCGGCCCGTGGTCCTTGTGTTCGACCGCCACATTTTCGCCGAGCCGGACGGGACCATCACGGCGGTGGGTTACGGTTACGCGCGGGCCGGCCGCGCAGGACATCTGCTGCGCAGCACCGACGGCGGCAAGACGTGGCGGCATCTTTCAACCATCGCCAATGTGGGCGAGCCGGCAGTCGCGCGATTCTCAGCAACGGAGATGACGGCCATCTACCGGCAGGGAACGATGCTGCCATTCGCGCAAGTCTGGTCGCAGGACGGCGGCAAGACTTGGGGCCAGCCGGTGACGCTCGAAGAAGGCAGCGTGGATCCGGACGTGGAGGTGATGAGCAACGGCGTGCTCGCGTGCAGTTACGGGCGGCCAGCCTCGTGCATCATGTTCAGCATCGACCACGGCAGGACGTGGACGTCGCACCGTGTCGTCTCCGATAAGGCCGGCTTCAACTACAGCGGCATCCGCGAAATCCGTCCGGGCCGCTTGCTCTACGTCCACGACGCGCCGACGATGAACGCCGTTTATGTTGATGTGGAGCGGCTCGATTGATGACGTGGGCCAGACACTCTTGTCTGGCCGTTCGTATTTTATTGATGGCCAGACAGGAGTGGCTGGCCTACGAATAGTTGCCATGAACATGAAACGATCATTGTGGATGCCTGCGTTGCTCAGCGTGCTGGTTGCGACTTATGCGCCAGCCCAAAGCGCCCAGCCTTATGACCTCGTCGTCTATGGCGGCACGTCGGCGGGCGTGATCGCGGCGGTGCAGGCGAAGAAGATGGGCAGGTCGGTCATCATCGTCTGCCCGGACAAACATCTCGGCGGCCTCTCCAGCGGCGGTCTCGGTTTTACCGATACCGGCAACAAGGCGGTCATCGGCGGGCTGTCGCGCGACTTCTATCATCGCGTCTGGAAACACTACGACACGGCGGCGGCTTGGAAGTGGCAGAAGAAGGAGGAATACGGCAACAAGGGGCAGGGGACACCGGCCATTGATGGCGAACAGCGGACGATGTGGATCTTCGAGCCGCACGTCGCCGAGAGGGTGTTCGAGGATTACATCCGCGAGTTCAAAATCCCCGTCCGCCGCAACGAATGGCTCGACCGCGCCAAG
Organism: Verrucomicrobiota bacterium; assembly: GCA_016219905.1. Lineage (GTDB taxonomy): Bacteria > Verrucomicrobiota > Verrucomicrobiia > CAIQCK01 > CAIQCK01 > JACRKA01. The sequence continues at coordinate 8,416 of JACRKA010000387.1, read as the reverse complement.
GGCGTGAAGAAGGACGGCGCGCGGATCGTTTCGATCACGACGCTGGGCCGGAAGACTTACGCAGGGCGGATGTTCATTGACGCCACCTACGAGGGCGACCTGATGGCCGCGGCGGGCGTGGATTATCACGTCGGGCGCGAGGCACAGAGCGTTTATGGCGAGCAATGGAACGGCGTGCAGACCGGCGTGCTGCACCACCGTCATCACTTCGGCGCGCTGAAAACTCCCATCAGTCCCTACGTCGTGCCGGGCGATCCGAAGAGCGGCGTGCTGCTGCGCGTGAGCGCCGAGCCGCCGGGCGAGTTTGGCGCGGGCGACAAGCGCGTGCAGGCCTACTGCTTCCGCATGTGCCTCACAGACGATCCGCGCAACCGCATCCCGTTCCCGAAGCCGAAGGGATACGACGCGAAGCAATACGAGCTGCTGCTGCGCGTGTTCGCGGACGGCTGGCGCGAGACGTTCGAGAAGTTCGACCCGATCCCGAACCACAAGACTGACACGAACAACCACGGGCCGTTCAGCACCGACAACATCGGTCGCAACTACGATTACCCCGACGCGAGCTACGAGCGCCGGCGCGAGATCATCCGCGAGCACGAGACCTATCAGAAGGGCTGGCTCTGGTTCATCGCCAACGACCCGCGCGTGCCGAAGGACGTGCAGGACGCCATGCGCCGCTGGGGCCTGCCGAAGGACGAATTCAAGGACAACGGTGGCTGGTCGCACCAGATTTACGTCCGCGAGGCGCGCCGGATGATCGGCAGCTATGTGATGACCGAGAACGAGCTGACAAAGAAACGCCCGACGCCGGAGTCGGTCGGCATGGGCAGCTACACGATAGACTCGCACAACGTGCAGCGTTACATCACCCCCGAGGGCTATGTGCAGAACGAGGGCGACATCGGCGTCTCCACCAAAGGCCCCTACGAGATCGCCTACGGCTCGCTCGTGCCGAAACGCGGCCAGGCCGACAACCTCCTCGTGGCCGTGTGCGTCTCCAGTTCGCACATCGCGTTCGGATCCATCCGCATGGAACCGGTGTTCATGATCCTTGGCCAGTCCGCCGCGACGGCGGCGTGCATGGCGATGGACGCCGGCGCGCCGGTGCAGCAAGTGGAATATACGAAGCTGCGCGAGCGATTGTTGAAAGACGGACAGGTGTTGGAATGGAAACAGCCGGAGCAAAAGGAGAAGAAGAAATGAGCGACAACTTCAAATGTCTCAGCCGCTCGGCCGCTTGCCTCCTGCTGGCCGCGACGCTGGCCGCATCCGCGGCGCCCAAGCCCAACGTCCTCGTCATCCTCACCGATGACCAGGGCTGGGGCGACCTGAGCGTCAACGGCAACACCAACCTGCGGACGCCGCACATTGACTCGCTCGCCAGCGCCGGCGCGATGCTCGACCGGTTCTACGTCTGCCCGGTGTGCTCGCCGACGCGCGCGGAGTTCCTGACCGGGCGGTATCACCCGCGCAGCGGCATTTTCAGCACCTCGACCGGTGGCGAACGGATGGACCTTGCGGAGAGAACCATCGGCGACACGTTCAAGGTGGCGGGCTATGCCACGGGCGCGTTCGGCAAATGGCACAACGGCAGCCAGTGGCCGTATCACCCGAACGCGCGGGGCTTCGATGAATACTACGGCTTCACCTCCGGCCACTGGGGTGATTACTTCGACCCGCCGCTCGACCACAATGGCAAACTGGTCCGGGGCAAAGGCTTCATCATTGATGACCTCACGGACCACGTGATGCAGTTCGTCGAGAAGAACCGGAGGCGCCCGTTCTTCTGTTACGTGCCGTTCAACACGCCGCACACGCCCGCGCAGGTGCCGGACCGTTTCTACGCGAAGTTCGCCAACTTCGAGCCGAAGCTGCGCGACCGCGATCCGGACCGCGAGGAATTGGCCAAGACCCGCGCGGTGCTGGCGATGTGCGAGAACATTGACTGGAACGTCGGCCGGCTGCTGCGGAAGCTCGACGAACTCAAGCTCTCGGAAAACACCATCGTCATCTACTTCTGCGACAACGGCCCGAACGGCCGGCGCTGGAACGGCGGCATGAAAGGCCGCAAAGGCTCGGTGGACGAGGGCGGCGTGCGGTCGCCGTTCCTGATCCGCTGGCCGGGGCGCATCCCGGCGGGCGCGAAGGTCCCGCAGATCGCCGGCGCGATTGACCTGCTGCCGACGCTGGCCGATCTCGCCGGCATCCCGGTCGTCAGCGCCAAGCCGCTCGACGGTGTCAGCCTCAATCCGCTGCTGCTGGGCGCGGCCAAGGACTGGCCGGACCGGATGATTTTCTCGCACTGGGCCGGCAGGGTGAGCGTGCGCACGCAACGCCACCGGTTTGTCGCGCCGAACCAGTTGTTCGACATGCCCGCCGATCCCGGCCAGGACCGCAACATTGCCGGGGAGCAGCCCGGGGTCGCCGCGCGTTTGTCGGGAGCCGTTGAGAAGTGGAAGGAACAACTGCTGCCGGGCCTCGGCAAACAGGAGTGGCCGTTCACGGTCGGCTACCGCGAGATGCCCCTCACGCAGCTTCCCGCGCGCGACGGCGTCCCGCACGGCAACGTCCGGCGCAGCGCCAAGGCGCCGAACAGCTCGTTCTTCACGAACTGGACCAGCACCGACGACCGCATCACGTGGGACGTGGAGGTGGCCACCGCCGGCAAATACGAAGCCGTCATCCATTACGCCTGCCCGAAGGCCGACGTCGGCTCCACCATCGAACTGGGCCTCAACGGCAGCCGCATCGAGGGCGTCGTGTCCGAGCCGCACGATCCGCCGTTGCGCGGGCAGGAGCACGACCGCATCCCGCGCGAGAGCGAATCGTATGTGAAAGACTTCAAGCCGATGCGGCTGGGCGTGATGGACCTGAAGCCGGGCCGCGGCCTGCTGACGCTGCGCGCGTTGAAGATGCCCGGCAAGTCGGTGATGGAGGTGCGGCTGGTCCTGCTGACGCTGGTCAAGTAGCGATGACTGCAACGCGGCGCCTTGGAGTGCTGCGGCTTGACGCAGCCTTGGACCTGGCCCGGCTTGACGGGCCGGCGTCTTCTGCAAGGCCCCCCCGCCATCCAAGCCACCCGCAAGACGACGCGTCGAGCCGCGTCGCTGCAAAGGCGGCGTCAAGCCGCCGCACTCCACACCGCCGCCCCGCCCTGTCTGCCTTTGTCGGATCAATATGAAACGCGACCATCGCGGGAATCATTCTGGACAACGGAAAAGCCGAAGCTCAAAGTCCGCCGTGTCGCCTTGCCGCACGTCAAGCTAGCCACAAATCTGAAGAGAGTGTGAGTTCATACGAAGCAAGTGAACGCAGATGAAACGACCATTGCGACGGATACTCTGGCTTTTCGGCGTGGCCCTGTTGTTGGGGCTGGCAGTTGTGCTGTGTTTCTGCTGGTCGTCACCTTCGACGGATGAGTGGTCATACGAGGATCTCTCAAGCGACCCCAAAGTTCTCCACATAGTGTTTCCGGGAGAGGACCGCACGTATGTCACCTGCTCCTTGCATCCAGTGGATGCACCATCAACCTATGTCGAGTATGAGGTCAGTCACAAGATTACACACTTCAACTTGTCAGTTGCCGATGTGACGCCCACAGCCTATCGCGTGAACTTTCAGCGAATCATCACCGAGTCCGGCATCGCGAAGGCTTCCAGCCGGGAAGTTGTCGACTTCCCGTTCGGGCACCGCACAGAGGCACGACTTTTCGCCTCAAAGAACCTAATTGGGTTTTATGGCAATCCCGCCAAGAAACGTCCGTGAAACCATCTGCCAACGTTTCTGACCTTGTGCGGCAGGAACCGCTCCGCAGTCGTTGAGTTCTACTCATCAGCCGACCCGCTTCATGTCTGGCTAATCCCCCAGCAGTTAACGCACAAGGCGCGCGAACAAAAGTTTGCCAAGCGCGCCGCGGTCTGCAAAACTCTGTCGCAGGCATGAAGGTTGACCCTCGATTTGTCCGGGCTGAAGGCTTGGAAGTCTATACGGGCAACGAGCTCCTGGCGAAAGGCTGCCTGGAGGTCGAGGGAGGCACGCATCTGTGGACCGGCTATCCCGGCTCGCCCATCGCGGGGTTTTTCGACACGGCGGAGGAGATCCAGGAGCTGTTGCGCGAGCACGGCGTGCGGGCGGCGATGGCCAACAACGAGGCGCACTCGGTGGCGATGGTCAACGGCTCGCAGATGACCGGCCTGCGGGCGGTGACGGCGTTCAAGAGCGTCGGCCTGCACGTGGCGAGCGATTCGCTCGCGCTCGGCAATCTCGCCGGGGCGCACCGGGACGGCGGCGCGGTGGCCATCATCGGCGACGACCCGTGGATTGACTCGACGCAGGTCTCGGCCGATTCGCGGTTCCTCTGCAAGCATCTCTACATGCCGGTGCTGGAGCCGGCCACGGCGCAGGAGCTGAAGGACTGGCTGGACCTGGCGTTCAAGCTCTCGCGCGAGGCGCAGCTCTACGTCGCTTATCTGGTCACGACCAACCAGGCCGACGGCGGCGGCTCGGTGCGCGTGCGGCCGAACCAGTTCCCCGTCATCAATACGAAGAACCGCACGACGCTGGACACGTCGCGGCTGCGGATCGAGGACCAGGTGCTGCTGCCGCCGCGGACGTGGCGCAAGGAGCAGGAGCTGCCGCCGCGGTTCGAGCGGCTCTGGCTGAGCGCGCGCCATCACGGGGTGAACCAGATTGTTTCGCCGGGGCCGCATCCACAGGACCGCTACGAGCTGGGCTTCGTCTCGTCGGGGCAGGCTTACACGTATCTGGAGCATGCGCTGGACGACCTCGGCGTCAGCGGCCAGTTGCCGGTGCTGAAGCTCGGCCTCACCTACCCGCTCGACCCGGCGCTCATCGCGGAGTTCGCCCGGCAGGTGAAGAACATCGTCGTGGTCGAGGAGAAGCGCGGGTTCATCGAGGAACAGATCGCGGCGATCCTGACCGACCGCGCGCAGCAGGACGCAGCGTTCCCACGGCCCGCGCTGTGGGGCAAGAAGCTGCCCGCCGACGCGGAGGGTTTCCCGCAGTCGCGCGGGCTGAACCCGTCGCTGGTGATCGAGAAGCTCGGCCCGCTGCTGCTGGCGTTGCGCGACCCGGCGGTGCGCGTGGACGCCGCGCGCGTCGGGCGGGAGCTGGACCTGTTGCGGCGGACGGCGGAGTTCGACATCAACATCATCCCGCGCACGCCGACGTTCTGCCCCGGCTGCCCGCACCGCGATTCGGCCAGCGTGCTGGTCGAGGTGAAGAAGCAGTTCCGCGACGCGGCCTACATGCGCCGCGCGCACCGGCACGCGCCGGTGGACCTGGTGTTCCACGGCGACACGGGCTGCTACACGATGCTGATGTTCGAGCCGACCAAAGACCTCATGCACAATTACAGCGGCATGGGGCTGGGCGGCGCGACGGGGGCGGGCATTGACCCGTTCATCACGAACAAGCAGGTCGTCTTCATGGGCGACTCGACGTTCTTCCACAGTGGCGCCAGCGCGATCTCCAACTCGGTGAAGAACGGCCAGGACATCACCTACATCATCCTTGACAACGAGACGACGGCGATGACCGGCCACCAGACGACGCCGGGCCTTGACTCCGGCCTGATGGGCGAGGCGACGTTCGCGCAGAGCATTGACCGCATCGTCGAGGGCATCCTCTCCGGCAAGCAGGGCCAGGCCCGCGTCATCCGCGCCAACCCGGCTTACCGCGAGTCGTGGAAGAAGCTGCTGGAGGAGACCATCCTCAAACCCGGCGTGAAGCTGCTCATCGCCGACAAGGAATGCGGCATCACTTATCACCGCCGCGAGGCGCGCGAGGAACGGCGCGTGGTCAAGGAGAAGGGCTTCCTGCCGAAGAAGACATTCATCAGCATCACGCCTGAGGTTTGCGAGCACTGCCTCGAATGCACGCTGGCGACCGGCTGCCCCGGCCTGACGCTCGCCGACACGCCGTTCGGCGTGAAGGTGCAGACCGACCTCACGCTCTGCGTCGCCGACACGGCCTGCACGAAGATCAAGGCCTGCCCGTCGTTCGAGGAGATCATCGTCCATCGCGAGCACAAACCACCGTCCCGCCTCGATCATCTCGACCTCCACGACATCCCGCGCCCGCTCGCGCCGGTGCTCGACCGCGCTTACCGCATCTATCTCGCCGGCGTCGGCGGCATGGGTATCGGCACGGCCACAGCGACGATGGTGCGCGCAGCCTACAAGCAGGGCTACGAGGTGCTCTTCTGCGACAAGAAGGGCCTCGCCATCCGCAACGGCGGCGTCTATTCGCAGCTCACGTTCAAGCCGCGCGGCTCCAACCACACCTCCAACATCATCCCCTACGGCAAGGCCGACCTCATCCTCGGCGTGGACTTGCTCGAAGCGGTGCGCTCGCTCGACCCGAAGGTGCCGCAGCGCGTGGGCAGCCCCGATTACACGACGGCCATCGTCAACACGCACAAGACGCCGACGATTCTCACGCTGCTGGGCCGCGAGGATTTCGACACGGCCGAACTGGAGAACGTCATCCGCCGCTACACGAAGAGCGACGCCTATTTCAGCGCCAACGTCAGCGAGGTCAGCGAGCGGCTGTTCGGCACGCAGCTTTACGCGAACATCATCATGCTCGGCATCGCGTTCCAGCGCAGGCTGATCCCGCTCGCGCTCGAAAGCATCGAGTGGGCCATCACCCACACGATGGGCGCCGCGGCCACCGACAACCTCAAGGCGTTCCATGTCGGCCGGAAGATGGTTGTCGCGCCGATCGCCGTCGCCGCCGCCGTGGCCGACCAGGTTGTCACCGATGAGCGCACCGCCACTTACGCCGAGGTCATCGCCGAGAAGGCCGACATCCTCACGCGCACCAAGCGGCGCGGCCTGAAGCTGGCGGCGACGTATCGCGAGATGCTCGACCGTGCAACGCAGCATATCCGGCTCGACATGGAGAGCCTGCGCGTCCTCGCCGTGCGGGTCTATGACCTCATCCAATACGACGGTGTCGCCTACGCGAACAAGTTCCTCGAAGCCGTGAAGGACATCCACTTGAAGGACCGGGCCGAGCACGCGTTCGAGGCGACCAAGGCCGCCATCTGGAACCTGCACCGCGTGATGGCCATCAAAGACGAGATCTTCGTCGCGCACCTCCTGACCAGCGAGGAGAAGCACCGCCGCGACCGGAACCATTACAACGTGGACCCGGCCCGCGGCGACCGGATCGAGCACCGCCACATCAACCGCCCGCACTTCGACCTGCTCGGCATCCCGGTCGAGTTCAACTGGCACAGCAAGCAGTGGCACCTGCGCGCGATGCGGCACCTGAAGGTCCTGCGCCGCGTCCTGCCGATGTGGCACAAGCGCGAGAAGGATTTCCGCGACTGGTATTGCGACCTCTGCGCGAAGTTCTTCTACAGCGACCCGGAGACCTACAAGACCTGGCTGGAGATCCTCCGCCTGCCGCAGCAGGTCACCGGCTACCGCGATATCCGTTACCCGAAGATGGACAAGGCGCAGTCCCGCGCCACCGAGTTGCTCGCGCGGCTTGAAGCGATGCGCGCCGCGTCCGGTGCGGCGTCCGCGCCCGCGTCGGCGGTGGCGGTCAACCAGCCGCGTTGATCGGTTCGCGCGATGAACGACAAACGCTGCCCGCTTCCGGTCCTCCTCGCGGTTCTCATCGCTTCGTCTTTCGCCGCTTACGCGCAGCTCTCTGACTTTGCGGAGCTGTCGGCGAAGGCCGCGCAAGGCAACGCCGAGGCGCAGTTCAAACTCGGCGTGAAGTATCACTACGGCGAAGGCGTGCCGGAGAACTACTCCGAGTCCCTGAAGTGGTTCCAGAAAGCCGCCGACCAGAACTACGCCCCGGCGCAATCGGAGATGGGTTACATGCACGAGCAGGGCCACGGCACGGCGGTGAACTACGACGAGGCGGTGAAGTGGTATCGCAAGGCCGCGGACCAGGGCTTGGCGATGGGGCAGAACAACTTCGGCGCGATGTATGACCAAGGCCGCGGCCTGCCGCAGAATCCCGCCGAGGCCGTCAAGTGGTTCCGCAAGGCCGCCGAGCAGGGTTTGCCCGTCGGGCAGCGGAACCTCGGACGGTTCCATGCCGACGGCCGCGGCGTGGCGCAGGATTACGTCGAGGCTTACAAGTGGCTTCGCCTCGCCAGCCAGCGGGGCGACGCGGACGCGCGGAAAATCCTGGCATCTATCAAGCTCCGCATGACCAGCGCCGAGATCGCCGAGGCGCAACGGCGCGCCGACGAGTTCCGCAAGAGCCGGGGCGAGCCGGCGCGGTCGTCCGGCTCCGGGTTCTTTGTCACCGAGGACGGCTTCTTCATCACCAATGCTCACGTCGTCCGCGACGCGACGCACATTGTGCTCCGGACGGCGGCCGGCAACTTTCCCGCGGAACTGGTCGCCGCCGACAAGGCCAATGACAT
>JACRKA010000385.1 GCA_016219905.1 Verrucomicrobiota bacterium | reverse complement strand
GCGATCACTACCGCCGCCGAGCGCATGGCAGCGGGCCACGGCTCGGTGTTCGTCGTCGGCGGCGTCGAGAGCATGTCGCAAATCCCGCTGCTGTTTTCGCGCGGCGCGTCGGCCAAGTTCGCCGGGCTGGCCCGAGCGAAGAGCTTCGCGGCGAAAGTCGCCGCGCTCGCGGCGTTCCGGCCGCGCGACTTCGAGCCGCGCATCGGCCTGCGGCTCGGTCTGACTGATCCCGTCAGCGGCCTCAACATGGGCGAGACCGCCGAAGTGCTGGCGCGCGAGCAGGGAATTTCCCGTGACGACCAAGACGCCTTCGCGCTCCAGTCCAACCAGCGCGCCGTCGCCGCGCGCGCGAAGTTCGCCGAGGAAATCTGCCCCATCTATCTCGACCGCAAAGCCGTCACCGAGGACAACGGCCCGCGAGCCGACACGTCGCAGCAGGCGCTCGCCGCGCTAAAGCCCATCTTCGACCGACGCAACGGCTCCGTCACCGCCGGCAACTCCTCGCAAGTCACCGATGGCGCTGTTGCGCTGCTCGTCATGACCGAGGAACGCGCCGCCGCGCTCGGCTTCCGCCCACTCGGCCGGCTCGTCGCTTATGCCTGCGCGGGCTGCGACCCGGCGCGCATGGGCCTCGGCCCCGTCGGCGCCATCCGCAAGACCGGTCTGCCGCCTGCCGACGCCGATCTTATCGAGATCAACGAGGCCTTCGCTGCCCAAGTGCTCGCCGTGCTGAATGTGCTCGGCAACGTTCCGCGCGACCGGCTCAACGTCAACGGCGGCTCCATCGCGCTCGGCCATCCCGTCGGCGCAAGCGGTGCGCGGCTGGTGCTGACCGCGTTGCGCGAACTCCAGTGCCGCAACGGCCGGCGTGCGCTGGTCTCGCTCTGCATCGGCGGCGGCCAGGGCGCGGCGGCGTGGTTTGAAAGGACGTGAGCCATGCCAAACATCCGGCGCGAACTCAGGCCCGACGGCATCTGCCTGTTGTGGTTCGACCGCGCCCACTCGCCGGCCAACGTCTTCGACCCGGATACGCTGCGCGAACTGGACGAGCACGTGCGCGCCATCGCCGCCGACCGCGCCACCATCGGTGTCGTCATCCTCAGCGCGAAGGAGAAAGTCTTCCATGCCGGCGCCGACCTGCACACGCCCGCCGGATTGAAGGAGGATGAGTTGCTCCGGTTCATCGAACTGGGTCAGGAAGTGTTCAACCGGCTGGAGGCGCTGCGCGTGCCGAAGGTGGCGGCCATCCACGGCGCATGCGTCGGCGGCGGCTACGAGATGGCGCTGGCATGCGACTACCGCGTCGCGTCGCCCGACCACGCCACACGCATCGGCCTGCCGGAGGTCACGCTGGGCCTGGTCCCGGCGTGGGGCGGCTCGACCCGGCTGCCGCGCGTGGCCGGCATGCCGTGCGCGCTGGATGTCATCCTCGGAGGAAAAATGTTGCCCGCGAAACAGGCGCTGCGCTGCGGATTGATTGACGAGATCGCGCCGCGCGAGCATCTGCTGGCCGCCGCCTGCCGCGCCATCCGCCGCAACGTCCCGCGCCGGCGGGCCTGGCTGCGCTGGCCGCCGCTCAACGGCCTCATCGGCCGCGTTATGACGCCATTCGTCCGTCGCCAGGTGATGCAGCGCACGCGCGGCAACTATCCGGCGGCGCTGCGCGCGATCCAGATCGTCACCGCGTCGCCGTGGTCGTCGCTGGCGGCGTCGCTGCGACGCGAGCGCGAGGCTGAGTTGGAACTGGCCTGTTCCGAGGTGTGCAGGCACCTGATCTCGATCTTCTTTCTCCAGGAACACGCCAAGAAGCCCGCGCCCGGCGAAGCGAAGCCGATGGCACGCGCGGCGGTCATTGGTGCGGGCGTGATGGGCGCGGGCATCGCGCAGTGGCTCAGCGCGCATGGGCTACGCGTGCTGTTGCGCGACGTGGATCCGGCCCGTGTCGCGGCGGGCATGGCGCGCATCCGGAAACTGTTCGGCGAGCGTCGCGTGTTCAGCGAAATCGAAGCGCGCGACGGCATGGACCGCATCTCGCCGGTGGCGACGGACGTGCCGCTGGGCGGCGTGGACATCGTGATCGAGGCGGCCGTCGAGAAGATGGCGTTGAAGACACAACTTTTCGCCCGGCTCGACGAGCAGACGCAAGGCCGGGACATCATCCTCGCTACCAACACCTCCGCGCTCTCCATCGCCCAGATCGCCAACGCGACACAAGACCCTGGCCGCGTCGTCGGCATCCATTTCTTCAACCCCGTCCACAAGATGCAGCTCGTCGAGATCGTCGCAGCGCCGCAGACGCGGCCGGAGATCGTCCAGCGCGCGGTGCGGTTCGCGCAGCAGATCGGCAAGCTGCCGGTCGTGGTCAAGGACAGCCCCGGCTTTCTCGTGAACCGAATCCTGCTGCCGTATCTGATCGAGGCAGGGCTGCTGTTCGAGGCCGGAGCGCGCGTCGCGGATGTGGACGAGGCGATGCTCGACTTCGGGATGCCGATGGGGCCGCTGCGGTTGATTGACGAGGTGGGCGTGGACATCGCGGCGGACGTGGCCGCCACCCTCGCGGAGAAGTTCAGCGACCGGCTGCGCGTGCCGGAACTGCTGGCGAAGTTGATTGCCGACGGCGCGCTCGGCCGCAAGAGCGGGCGTGGTTTCTACGTCCACGCCCGCGGCGGCAAGACGACGGCCAACGAAGCCACAAACCGGTTTCGCAGCGGCAACGCCGCCGCGGAACTCAGCCGCGCCGATTTGCAGCGGCGGCTCGCGCTGCTGCTGGTCAACGAAGCGGCGCGATGTGTTGAAGAAGGAATCGCGAGCGGCCCGGCCGACGTGGATTTCGCGATGGTGATGGGCACGGGCTTCGCGCCGTTCCGCGGCGGGCCGCTGCGGTTCGCGGAGTCGTCCGGTTTGAACAACGTGGTGAATGACCTGACACGGCTGGCCGCCACCCGGCCGCAATACGCGCCGTGCGAACTGCTCCGCCGGCTGGCGGCGAAGGGGAAAGGCTTTTATGAAACCTGACGAAGCCCACGCGGTCATTGACACCACGAAGATGTCGGCCGGCCAGCGGGCGGCGATGGAACTGGCCGAAGCGGCGCGGCAGGCGTCGGCGGCGCAGCCGGGTTTCTGCGGCGGGCTGTTCATGGGACGATGCGACGTGCGCGTGATGCATCCGGTCCCGCAGCAGAGCGAGGAGGCGCGCGCGGCCGGCGACGCGTTCCTGCGAAAGCTGGAGGAGTTTCTCCGATTGAAGGTGGACCCGGACGAGATTGACCGCACCGGCGAGATTCCAGACTCGGTGCTGAAGGAACTTGGAACGATGGGCGCGTTCGGCATCAAGATCGGGGCGGAGCATGGCGGGCTGGGCCTGTCGCAAACCAACTATTGCCGCGCGGCGATGTTGCTGGGCAGTTGGTGCGGCAACCTGACGGTGCTGCTTTCGGCGCACCAATCCATCGGCGTGCCGCAGCCGCTGATCCTGTTCGGCACCGAGGAACAGAAACGGAAGTATCTGCCCCGCTTTGCGCGGGGCGCCATCTCGGCGTTCGCGTTGACCGAGACGGGCGTCGGGTCGGACCCCGCGCACATGGAAACGCACGCCGAGCCGACGCCGGACGGACGCGATTTCATCCTCAACGGCGAGAAACTCTGGTGCACCAACGTCGTAAAGGCCGACGTGATCGTGGTGATGGCCAAGACGCCGCCGAAGGACGGGCGCAACCAGATCACGGCGTTCATCGTCGAGATGAACACGCCCGGCGTGGAGGTGGTGCACCGGTGCCGGTTCATGGGGCTGCACGCGCTCTACAACGGCGTGGTGCGGTTCACCAACGTCCGCGTGCCGCGGGAGAGCATCCTGCTCGCCGAAGGCAAGGGCCTGCGCGTCGCGCTGACCACGCTCGACACGGGGCGGTTGACTGTGCCTGCGGCAAGCGCCGGGCTGTGCAAACGCTGCCTCCGCATCTCGCAAGCGTGGGCGAACGAGCGTGTGCAATGGGGCGCGCCCATCGGCAAACACGCCGCCATTGCCGACAAACTCGCGCGCATGGCGGCGAACACGTTCGCGATGGAGGCCATCACGCTCTACACCGCCAGCCTCGCCGACGCCGACAAGCATGCCGATTTCCGCATCGAGGCGGCGATGTGCAAGATGTGGGCGAGCGAGCGCACGTGGGAGATCGTCAACGACGCGGTTCAGATCCGCGGCGGGCGCGGCTTTGAGACCGCGGCGTCGCTGGCGGCTCGCGGCGAGCCGCCCGTGCCGGTCGAGCGGTTCCTGCGCGACATACGCATCAACACCATCCTCGAAGGCTCCAGCGAGATCATCCGCCTGTTCATCGCGCGCGAGGCGCTCGACCCGCACTTGAAACTCGCCGGCCCCGCGCTGAACCCGAAGCTGCCGATGTCGCAACGGCTCCGCGTCGCGGCGGGCGCGGCGGGCTTCTATGCGCTCTGGTATCCGCGCCTCTGGCTGCCAGCGGGCGCGGGCGCGGCGGGGTTTCATCCCGCGCTGGCCGGCCATCTCGGTTACGCGGCGCGCACGTCGCGGCGGCTGGCGCGGCGGTTGTTCCACGCCATCGCGCGGTTCGGCCCGAAGCTGGAGCGCCAGCAACTGTTGCTCGGCCGCTTCGTCGAGATCGGCGCGGAGTTGTTTGCCATGACGGCGACCTGCGCGCGGGCGCAGAGCCTGAACGACGTCGAGGCGCTGACACTGGCGGATTACTTCTGCCGCATGACGCGGTTGAAGATCGAGACGCTCTTTCGCAGCGCCCGCCGCAACACCGATGCCGCCGGCTACCGTCTAGCCCAGCAAGTGCTGGCCGGCGACTACGAGTGGCTCCAGGACGGCATCGTGCGGTGAAGGTGAATCCCGCCTTGAGACAAGCGCCTTGCTCCGACTCTCGGCTGTGTGTTATTTTCGCAGCGATGAGCACGGTGACGGAAATCAAGAATGCGATTGAGGCGCTGACGCCTGAAGAGCGGGCCGAGGTGGAGCGCATGCTGCGCGAACCGCCGAAGCCGGCAGCGTCGCCGCAGAAGCTCCCCGACCAAGCGTCCCGTCGCCGCCGGATTTTTGGCGACAAGGTGCTGCCCAACCTGGTCCTTGAAGCGCGGGAATCGGAGTCCGCATGACCTACGCGGACAGCAGTTTCTTCTTTTCTTACTACGCCAGCGACACCAACTCCCCGCGGGCCGACGCGTGGCGGTTGGCGCATCCATCGCCCTTGCCTTTCAGTTCGCTCAACCGGCTCGAATTGAGGAATGCGCTTGAGTTGGCAGTGTTTCAGAAGCGCATCTCTCCCCAGGAATCCTCCGAAGCCTGGCAGACCGTCGAAAGCGACCTGCGCGACGGCCTTCTCATCCCGACGCCACTGCTTTTCGTTGATGTGTTCCGTGAGGCAGAACTGCTGGCGGCAAACCATACGGCGCAGGTTGGCACCCGCAGCCTGGACCTCCTGCACGTCGCGGCTGCGCGACTGCTCGGCGTTGAGGAATTGGTGACATTCGATCAACGACAGGTCACGTTAGTGACTCGCCTCAACCTGCCGCTTGCCCTCCTTTGAGCCATCGGACTCTCGACCGCTTCATTTCGATTGGCGATTCGGACAGGGTTCGGGCAAGAATCCAATGGACGGAGCAAAGTCTAAGGACACGCCTATGAACCTCTGGAAAAAGCTACTGCCGACCATGACCATCATCACCGCATTTGCCGGCGACGGCGTGATGGGCGACGACGCTCCGATCCTGACGCCGCCACCGCCGGCGGAGCCGCGCATCAACGGGCCGAGCGTGTTCGGCGTGCGGCCGGGGTCGCCCTTCCTCTACACAATTCCCGCGACGGGCGAGCGGCCGATGACGTTCGGCGTGGACGGCCTGCCCAAGGGCCTCAGCGTGGACGCGGCCAGTGGCCGGATCACCGGCGCGCTCAAGGGCGCGGGCGAGCATCGCGTGGTGTTGCGCGCGAAGAACGCCCGCGGCGCGGCGGAGAAGAGGTTTCGCATCGTCGTCGGTGAGAAGATCTGCCTGACGCCGCCGATGGGCTGGAACAGTTGGAACTGCTGGGCCGAGGCGGTGGACGCCGACAAGGTGTTGCGCTCGGCGCGAGCGATGGTCAGCAGCGGGCTGCTCAACCACGGCTGGACCTATGTGAACATTGACGACACGTGGCAGGGCAAACGCGGCGGGAAGTTCGGCGGGTTGCAGGGCAACGAGAAATTTCCCGACATGAAAGGGCTGTGCGATGCGGTCCACCAGATGGGGCTGAAGCCCGGCATCTATTCGACGCCGTGGATCACCAGCTACGCGAAGTTCCCCGGCGGCTCCAGCGACACGCGCGACGGCAAATGGGACAAGACGATGACCGACCAGAAGTTCTGGCGGCACGGGAAGTTTCCGTTCGCCGACGCCGACGCGAAGCAGTGGGCCGAGTGGGGCTTTGATTACCTGAAATATGACTGGAACCCGAATGACGTGCCGCACGTGGCCGAGATGAGCCGTGCCCTGCGCCGCAGCGGGCGGGACATCGTCTATAGCCTGTCGAACACCGCGCCGTTCGCGAACGCGGCGGACTGGGCGCGGCTGGCCAACTGCTGGCGCACCACCGGCGACATCTGGGACCATTGGAACAAGAGCGGCGCCGAGTGGCAGTATGGTGTCAGCGAGATCGGCTTCACGCAGGACCGATGGGTGCCGTTCGCCGCGCCGGGCCACTGGAACGATCCCGACATGCTCGTGGTCGGCTGGGTCGGCTGGGGGCCGAAGCTGCACGCGACGCGGCTCACGCCCCACGAGCAATACACGCACATCAGCCTCTGGTGCCTGCTGTCGGCCCCGCTGCTGATCGGCTGCGACATGGAGCGGCTCGATCCGTTCACGCTGAACCTGCTGACCAACGACGAGGTGCTCGCGGTCAACCAGGACGCGCTCGGCAAGCAGGCTGCCCGCGTCGGCGCGGTGGGCGCGATTGACATCTTCTCGAAGGAACTGGAGGACGGCAGCCGCGCGTTGGGCTTCTTCAACCGGGCCGACACGCCGCAGACGGAGGTGTTCACCCATCTGGGCCGCATCAACCTCACCGGCACGCAGCACGTGCGCGACCTCTGGCGTCAGAAGAACCTCGCCGACGTGAAAGAGAAGGTCGAGGTCACCGTGCCGCCCCACGGCGTCGTGCTGCTGAAGTTCACCGCGGCAAAGTAGGTGCGACGGCTAATCTGCGGCGGCGCGTTGCCGCCAGCGTTCGCGGCCGTCGTCGGGCTTCGGCATGGAAGTGTCGGGCTTGAGATAGACGGCGTCCTTGCCGATGACGGCTTCGAGTTCCTTCACCAGCGCGTCCGAGGGCTGGACGTTGAAGGCTTCGTGCGTGTCGGCAACGACCATATCGCCGTTGGGGAGCATGAAGCGGAGGATCAACGGCACGCGGCCCTCGTGGCGCGCAACGATGTCGCGGACGCGGTTGAGCTGGTCGGGTGTGTTCTTGGTCGTCTGCAGCCGCAGGTGGACCTGCTTCGTGTAGCGCCGGATGACCTCGGCGAGCGGGATGATCTCGGTGGCGAAGATCTTCGGTTTCTCCTCGCGCTTGTTGACGCTGCCTTGGACGAAGATCGCGCTGCCCTTGACCAGGTGCTGGCGTGCCTTCTGGAAGTTGTCGTCGAAGCAGAGCACTTCCACCGTGCCGTGGAGGTCCTCGACGCTGACAACAGCGAATGGCTTGTTGGTCTTGGAGGAAACGCGTTGCATGACATCCACGATGAGGCCGCCGAGCCGCGTCGGCGCGCGGTCGTCGAGTTCCTTCAGCTTCTCGGTCGAATGCAGCTCGTAGCGCTCCAGCAACGCAGCGTATTGCCCGAGCGGATGGCCGGAGAGGTAGAAACCCATCAGCTCCTTCTCGAACGCGAGCAGTTCGTTCTCCGGCCACTCGATCATCTCGCCGGGCCGCGGTCGCGCCGTGGTCTTCGCCGGCGCCGGCTCGTCGAACGCGCCGAAGAGCGACACCTGCCCCGTGGCGCGGTCGCGCTGGATGGCGGCGGCGCGGCCGAGGGCGGCGTCAATCTGGTTGAAAAGCTGGAGCCGCTTCTGGCCGGCGAAGTCGAACGCGCCGCATTTCACCAGCGCCTCGATCGCCTTGCGGTTGCAGGCGCGGGTGTCCACGCGCTCGCAGAAGTCGAACAGGTCGCGGAACGGCCCGCCCGCCTCGCGCGCCTTGATGACCGCCTCGATGGCCGTCTCGCCGACACCCTTGATGGCGGCGAGGCCGAAACGGATGCAGCCCGTAGCCGCG
>JACRKA010000039.1 GCA_016219905.1 Verrucomicrobiota bacterium | reverse complement strand
CTGAGGCGCGCAGGAACGAGGAGGGTGCCGTTTCCATCGTTTCCATCCACAAGGCCAAAGGGCTGGAGTGGGGCGTCGTCGTGCTGGGCGACATGGCGCGGACGGACCGCGAGCCGTCGCGGCCAGTGCTGGTGTCGCCGGCAACGGGCGCGCTGGAGGCAAAGCTGGCGGAGTTGAGCACCGCCGGGCATGACGAAGCCCGCGAGGCGGAGAAGTTGCGCGAGGAGGCCGAGGGGCGGCGGTTGCTCTACGTGGCCTGCACCCGCGCCCGTGATTGGCTGGTGCTGCCGTGGTTCAGTGACCGGGGCGAATACCCGGCGGCGCTGAAGACCGCCTTCGATCCGGCAACCGCAGCCGACATCGAACGGCTCGATCGCGCGGGGATCCGGATGGAGGCTGCCGGATCGAAACCGGTGCGCGTGAAGCTTGGCCAGCCAGAGGGTGGCGACCGCGCGGCATTGGAGAAGCTGGTCGCGGAGCGCGCCGCGTGGATTGCGGGCCGCGAGCGGGCCAAGGCAGCGTTGTTCGCCGGTGTGAAGAAGCTGACGCCGCACAAGCTGGGCGAGCGAGAGCATTTTCGCGAAGCGGCCGATGCGGTCGCGGCGGGCGGCGGCATCGAGATCGGCCGGGGCGTCCACGAGGCGCTGGCGGCGTGCGATCCGCGCGACGTGGACGGCGCGGTGAAACTGTTTCCGCCGGGCGAGAAACTGATCTGCCGCGCGCTGAAGCACGAGTTGATGAAACGCATCCTGGCGGCGGACGAGTGGCACCGCGAGGTGCCGGTGGTGTGGGAGTCGCCGGAGGGTTTGATGGAAGGCTACCTTGACGTGCTGTTCCGCGAGGGCGATAGGTTGGTCATCGTGGACTACAAGACCGACGCCAAGCCGGAGCCGAAACTCTACGCGGAGCAGCTCGCCGCCTACGCACGCGCGGTGGAGGCGGTGACGGGCCTGAAGGTGGCGGAGCGGCTGTTGTTTTTCCTGAGCACGGGCGCGGTGGAGAAGGTCTGAGACGCCATGGAAAGCAAACCGCCCAGGTTGAAGTGCGACTTCCACATGCATTCGGGAGAGGACCAGCTCGATTACATCCGTTACTCCGCGCGGGAGTTGATCGAGCGGGCGGCGGAGTTGAAGTTCGACGTGCTGGCGTTCACGTTTCACGGGCAGGCGTTTGAGGACAAGGCGACCATCGAGTTTGCGCGTGAGCGCGGCATCCTGCTGATCCCCGGCTGCGAGGTCTATGTCGGCCGCAAGGAAGTGCTCTGCCTCAACATCACGCAGGCGGAGGTGGACGGCATCCACACGTTCGACGACCTGCGGGCATGGAAACAAGCCAAGGGCGAATCAGGGCTGGTCATCGCGCCGCATCCGTTTTTTCCGCTGCGGCAGTGTTTGCAGGACCAGTTCGCGAAGCAAGCGGACCTGTGGGACGCGGTGGAGTATTGCCACATGCACACGCGCTGGTTGAACTTCAACCGGCGCGCGGAGCGGGAGGCGCGGGCGCGCGGGCTGCCGATGGTGGGCACCAGCGACGCGCACGCGCTGTTCATGCTCGGACGCGGCTACACGTGGGTCGAGGCGGAGAAGGACATGCTCTCGGTGTTCCGCGCCGTCCGCACCGGGAAGGTCGAGCGCGTGTCGGTGCCTCACACGCTGTGGAGCGCCGGGACGACGTTCTTCCACATGGAGCTGCGCCACAAGGTGGCCCACTGGTTCAGCGAGCATCATCACGACCGCTGGCTGCGGCGGAGGCAGGTGAAGCGCCGCCTGCGCGAGGCCGAGAGGGCGCGGCGAGCTGGCAAGTAAGGCCCGGCTGTGCGCGGGTCAGTGATGCTCGCCGCAACAACCGCCGCCGTGCTCGTCGTGTTGTTCGCCCTCGCAGCAGCCACCGCCGTGCTCGTGATGGTGCGCGCCGCCGCAGCATTCGAGGTCCTTGGCCGTGGCGTCGCGCTTGGCGACCATCTCCACGTCGAACGTCAGGTCCACTCCCGCCAGCGGATGATTCGCGTCTATTGTGATGTGTGACGGGCCAACTTTTTCGACTGTCACGACCATCGCTTGGCCGTCGCCGCCGAGCCGAAACTGGTCGCCCACCTTGATCTCCTTATCCGGGAACTTCTCGCGCGGCACCTCGAGAACGCGGCCCGCGTCGCGGTCGCCGTAGGCATGCTTCGCCGCGACCGTCACGCGCTTCTTTTCGCCGACGGCCATCGCGCTCAGGTGCGTCTCCAGGCCGGGGATGATATGCCCCGTGCCCTCGACGAACGACAACGGCTCCCGGCCTTCCGAGGAATCCAGCTTCTTCCCGGCCGGGTCGGTCAGCGTGTAGTGAAATGAAATGACTTGTTGGTTCATGATATTGATTTTCTGTCAGGGTTGAATGTTCTCACATCTTCGCGATCACGGCGCTGCCAAACTCGCTGCACTTGATCTCCTTCGCGCCGTTCATCTGCCGCGCGAAATCGTAGGTGACGGTCCTGGCGGCGATGGCGCCGTCGAGGCCCTTGAGGATGAGGTCGGCCGCCTCGGTCCAGCCCATGTAACGCAGCATCATCTCGCCGCTGAGGATGACCGAGCCGGGGTTGACGACGTCCTTGCCGGCGTATTTCGGCGCGGTGCCGTGGGTCGCCTCGAAGATGGCGTGGCCGGTGACGTAGTTGATGTTGCCGCCGGGGGCGATGCCGATGCCGCCGACCTGCGCGGCGAGCGCGTCGCTGAGGTAGTCGCCGTTGAGGTTGAGCGTGGCGATGACGTCGAAATCATCCGGCCGCGTCAGCACCTGCTGGAGCGTGATGTCAGCGATGGCGTCCTTGATGAGGAGCCGGCCGGCGGCCAGCGCGGCCTTCTGCTCGTCGTTGGCGGCGGCTTCGCCTTTCTCCTTCTTCGTGCGGTCGTATTGCGCCCAAGTATAGACCTTGTCGCCGAAGATGCGCTCGGCCGCGCCGTAGCCCCAGTCGCGGAACGCGCCTTCGGTGAACTTCATGATGTTGCCCTTGTGGACGATGGTGACGCTGCGGCGCTTGTTCTTCAGCGCAAATTCAATCGCGGCCTTCACGAGCCGGATGGTGCCGACGGCGCTGACGGACTTGATGCCGATGCCGACGCAGACCTCCGCGCTCTTCGGCGAATGGTCCGGCGCCGCGAGCTTCAGATACTCCTCGCCTCTGGCCTGCGTGCCGAAGCGGATTTTGGTGAAGTCCTTCGGGAACTCCTTCGCGATGAAGTCGAGCACCTTCTGGGCTTCGGGCGTGCCGGCGGCGTATTCGATGCCGGCGTAGATGTCCTCGGTGTTCTCGCGGAAGATGACCATGTTCACCTTCTCGGGATGTTTCACCGGCGAAGGCACGCCTTTGAACCACTGAACCGGCCGCAGGCAGACGTAGAGGTCGAGCATCTGGCGCAGCGCGACGTTGAGCGAGCGGATGCCTTTGCCGACGGGCGTGGTGAGCGGGCCTTTGATGCCGACGAGGTATTCCTTGAACGCCTCGACCGTGTCGTCGGGCAGCCAGTTGTTGAACTTCTTGAACGCCGTCTCGCCCGCGAAGACCTCGAACCATGCGATTTTGCGCCGGCCGCCGTAGGCCTTCGCCACGGCGGCGTCGAACACGCGCTCGCTGGCGGCCCAGATGTCCGGCCCGGTGCCGTCGCCGCGGATGAACGGGACGACGGGATTGTCCGGCACGTTGAGCTTGCCGTTCTGGACGGAGATCTTGCCGCCGCTCGGCGGTGTGCAGGTCGTATAGGTCATGAGTTTTTTCCTGAAAAAGCGGCGGGACTATAAGCAGAAGATGCGCGTGCTGCTAGCGGGAAGTTTCCGAGACATTGTCCGTGGCATGGGGAAAAACCTTGCGCCGCTCAGCCTGTCGTGGCATCCATCCGTCCGTCAGGGAGAGTGAGCTGTCAAAGCGGTTGATTGAATGATTGTTCGATGGAACGAACTTGCCGGAGGTCGTGGTTGAAAAAAGTCCTTTGTGTTACAGGCGCCGTCGCGTTGCTCGGTTTGATCTCTGCCTTGGTCTTCCTTGCGCAGACGCGCGGCCTTGCTTCCGTGCATTACACGATGGGCCAAGCCCATCAGGAGGACGAGGAGTGGGATGCGGCGATTTCGAGTTTTACTGCTGCAATCAAGTGCTGGCCCCGCTTCGCGCTGGCCTACCACGAGCGCGGCGTTTCCTGTGCCAGAAAGGGCGACTACGACCGCGCAATTCGGGATATCACGAGAGCAATCGAACTCGAACCCCGCTCCGAGTTGGCCTACCGCAACCGCGGCGTGATCTACTACAACAAATCCGACTACGACCACGCGATCCAAGACTTCACCAAAGCCATTTCACTGAAGCCTGACGAAGCGGCGGATTACTATTGGCGCGCGAGAACTCTCTCGCTAAAGGACGAGCACAAGGCGGCACTTCGCGATTACAGCCGGGCCATTGATTTGCAACCCGGCAACGCACCTGCGTATCTCGAGCGTGCGACGGTCTACTTCCACCTGAGCGATTACGACCGTTCGATTGAGGATCATACGGAAGCCATCGAATTGCGGCCTGATTATGCGCCCGGCTATCGTTTGCGCGCCTTCGCCTACTTGTTGAAGGGCGACCATGACCACGCGATTGAAGATCTCACGCAAGCGGTTCAACTGGACCCGGCCGACGCGGCCAACCACAAAGCGCTGGGCCGGGCTTACTACATGAAGGGGGATTATCAGGCAGCCATCCAGGACTTTGACAAAGCTATCGAATTGCAACCGCGTGACGCCGACGTGTATCTGGATCGCGGACGGGCTTACAACATGAAGAGAGACTATTCCGCGGCCATTCGAGACTTCGACAAAGCCATCAAGCTGCAGCCGCGTGAGGCGGGGGTGTATCTGGACCGCGGGCTCGCCCATGGTAACCAAGGTGATTACGACCGGGCGATCCAGGATTACACCAAAGCCATCGAGCTCAAACCCAACGATGCCCTGGCCTATCGGGATCGTGCCCGTGTCTGGTTCCTCAAGGGCGACGACGACCGCGCGATCCAAGATGGCTCCACAGCAATCCGGCTGGCGCCAGACTCAGCCGAAGCCTATTACGATCGAGGTTTGTTTTATGGCGTCAAGGGCGCGGTTGACGTCGCACTCCAAGATCTGACCAAAGCCATTGCCCTCAAACCACAAAACGCATCGTATTATGGATGTCGAGCCATGGTTTATCGGCAGAAAGGCGAGAGTTGGAATGCGCTCCAAGATTATTCCAAGGCCATCGAAATCAAGACCGACTATCCGGCCGCCTGGCATGGTCGCGGCTGCTGCCAGTATGACCTGCGCTTGTGGAAAGACGCCGTGGAGGGTTTTCGGAAAGCGTGTGAATTGAAATATGTCTATCAGGACTACTCGCATTTTCGGATTTACCTCATTCAATCCCGATTGGGAGGAACTGAAGAAGCAACCCGGGAGTTGAAGCAGTATCTCGCGGAGCAAAAGCCGTCAAAGGACAACGAGATGCCATTACGAATCGGGCGGTTCCTGACGGGACAGGAGTCGGAGGCCGGTTTCTTCAAGGCGGTTGAAACTGTCAAGAACCCGCGCGAACCCAAAGGACCTTTGTGCGAGGCCTATTTCTACGCGGGGACGAAACGGTTGATTGGAGGAGACAAGGCAACAGCGGCGGCGTATTTGAAAAAATGCGTGGAGACTGGTGCGATGGCCTATTCCGAACACGCGAGCGCAGTTGCGGAACTTAGAGCGCTCAAAGAACAAGATGCTTCCGGCAAGTCCGGTCGATAACGTCGCCTCACTTCCTCTGTTCCGGCGTGATCTTCAGCGGCACCTGCTTGCCCTCGCGCTGCACGACGATCTCGACCGGCTGGCCGATCTTCGCGCCCTCCAGCGCATAGGTGTAGTCGTAGATGTTGCGGATGTCCTTGGCGCCGAACTTCACAATCACGTCGCCCGCCTTCAGCCCGCCTTTCTCGGCCGGGCTGCCGCCGCGCACGCCGCTGAGCTTCACGCCCGGCTGGCTGGTCTCGGTGTAGTCGGGAATCGTGCCGAGATACGCGCGCAACACCTCGCGGCCCAGTTCGGCCGCCGGCCCCGTCACCTTCTCGTAGCGCGGCCGGTCGGGACGCGTGGCGAGGTCTTCGACGACGCGCCGCACCAGCTCCAGCACGTCCGCTTCGCCGGAGGCATTGATCTTATCGGCGGTGTCGCTAGGCTTGTGATAGTCGTAGTGCGAGCCGGTGAAGAAGTTCAGCGCCGGGATGCCCTTCTGGTAGAACACGATCGAGTCGGTCGGCAGGTAGGGGTCGTTGCCGAGCGTGACGCCGAGCGGCAGCGGCGCGGCGTGGCGCTCGACCATCGCCGGCCAGACCGCCGCCGAGCCTGCGCCCTGCACCGCGAGCCGGCCGTCGCGCAGGCGGCCGATCATGTCCATGTTCACCATCGCGACGATGTTGGAGAGCGGCACGGGGGGATTCTTCACGAACGCGGACGAGCCGAGCGTGCCGATCTCCTCGCCGCTGAAGCAGACGAAGAGCACGTCGCGCCGCAGCGACTTGGGCCGGCCCGCGAAATGCCGCGCCAGTTCCAGCACGCCCGCCGTGCCGCTGGCGTTGTCGTCCGCGCCGGGATGCACCGCCTCGAGGCCGTCGCCGAGCGAATTGTCGCCGCCGAGGCCAAGGTGGTCGTAGTGCGCGCCGACCACAACGACCTCGTTGACGCGGTTGGTCGCGCTGGCGCGGACCAGCGTCCAGACGTTGCGGCTGGCGGCGGTTTCCTTTTTCAAATCCACTCGCAGCTTCACCTTCACGCCCGGCAGCGCGAAGCCCGCCTGCGTCTCCAGCTTGTCGAGCGCGTCCTGCGCGGCCTTCATGTCCTTCCCGGCGGCGGCGAACATCTTCACGGCGAGCGAGCGCGAGATCTGCGCCGCGACGATGCCGCTGTCGGCAAAGCTGCCGTCGCCTTTGCGGCCGACGAACTGGTCGGTCGGCAGCGAACTCGGCCCGGTGAACGTCAGGAACGCCTTCGCGCCGCGGTCGCGCGCGAGCATCGCCTTCATCCGCAGCGGCGCGAAGTGGCGCAGCCGCTGCTTCTCCTTCTCCGGCGCAGACTCCGGCTGGAACCGCAGCGCCAGCACGATCTTGTCCTTCACGTCCAGCCCGGCGAACGAATCGTAGCCTTCCGAGACGATGTTGTAGCCGGCGAACACCACCTCGCCTTCGACCTCGCCGTTGGCCGAGAGCGCCAGCGGCGTGTAGTCCTTGTCAATCGCGCTGGCGAGCTTCTCCGTGCCGAGCGTCACCTCGAATAGATTGCTCATACCAACGCCGAGGCCGGATTGGAACGTGAACGGATGCTCTGCCGGTTTCAGGCCGCTCGCGGTGAAGTTCTTCCCGATGAACGCTGCCGCCTTCTTCTCGCCGGGCGACGCGGTCTTGCGGCCCTGCAGTTCGGGCGAGGCGAGGAACGCGATCTCCTTTTGGATGCGCGCCGGGTCGAAAGTCTTCTTGATTTCGGATTTCGAGTTTCGAGTTTCGGATTTTCCGAAACTCCACGGCTCGACCCAGTCGGCGATGAAAAGCTGCGACTTGCCGCCGGCGCGCGTGGAGGTCCACATCAGCCTTGTGCCGTCGGGCGAGAACACCGGCAGGCCGTCGAAGCCGTCGGTGTAGGTCAGCCGCGTCAGCAGCGTGCCGTCCGGCTTGATGGCGTAAAGTTCGAAGTTCGCGTGGCCGCCGTCCTTGTTCGAGCAGAACACAATCCAGTTGCCGCCCGGATGGAAATACGGCGCCCAACTCATCGCACCGAGCTTGGTCACCTGCCGCTTGGCCGTGCCGTCAACGCGGACCATCGTGATCTCCGCCTGTTTGTCGTCGGGCGTGAAGTGCCGGTAGATGATCCATTTGCCATCCGGCGAGAAGAACGGCCCGCCATCGTAGCCGGGGTCGCGCGTGACGCGCCGCGGGTTCCCGCCGTCAGCATCCATCACGTAGATCTCGCGGTCGCCGTCGCGGTTGGAGCAGAAGCAGATGAGCTTGCCGTCGGGCGAATAGCCCGCCTCGGCGTCGTAGCTTTTCGCGTTGGTGAGCCGCCGCAGGTCGCTGCCGTCGGGTTTGCAGTCGAAGATGTCGTAGGCGTCGTCGAAGTCCCACTGGTAGCGGCGCCCGTGGGCGTTCTTCAGGACCTCGATCTCCTCGCGCTGCTTTTTCAGCGCGTCGGGGTCGGGGTGTGTCGAGGCGTAGAGCACGCGCTTGCCGTCGGGCCGGAAGAAGGAGCAGGTGGTCTTGCCGGCGCCGGGACTGATCCGCCGCAGCACTCCGTCGCGCAGGTCCATCGTGAAGATCTGGTAGAACGGATTCTCTGCCTCACCCGGTTTCTGCGGCGGCCGCGTGCTTTGGAAGACGATCTGCCTGCCGTCGGGCGAGAAGTAGCCCTCGCCACTGCGCGAGCCGGCAAAGGTGAGTTGCTTGATGCGGCGCAGGTGGCGCGCCTCGGTGTCGGCGTCGTTGGCAAAGGCGGGCAGGAACGCAAGCGCGACCGCTGCCGCAATGAACAATCGTGGAAGCTGCATAGGCGGAAACTAGTATCCTCTCGTCGGCGCGCAGGCAAGCGCGGTTCGTAGCGCCGCCCACGCAGGACGCGAAAGCCGGGAGCCGGAGGCGAAACGCGGGCGTAATAGCGGGGCCGGCGGACACGCGAATTTGGGCTTGCGTGGGCGGGCCGCGGTGGCAGGCTGCCGGAGGCACGCCATGACCGCACCATCACGCAGGCAGTTCCTGAAGCCGCTCGCCCATTTTGGCAAGGCGCTGCCCGGCTCCATGGCCGGCGGTTTCGACCCGAATTTCTGCGACGCTACCCACATCCGGTTCTGGCCGCCGGGCAAACCGAGACTTCACCCCATATAACCATGAACTCATCAAGGCTCCTCCCTCTGTGCATCTTCTTCCTGGCGGGCTGTGTGGCCCTCGCCCAAATCCCGAAACCTGACGACGCGCCCCAGCCGCTTCCGCCGGAGCGAAGCGCGGCGCTGGTGAAACTGCCGCCCGGCTTCCGGATGGAACTCGTCGCGAGCGAGCCGCTCATTCACGAAGCGTCGGGCATTTGCTGGGACGAGCGCGGGCGGCTGTTCGTGTGCGAACTGCACGGCTACAACCTCGAAGGCCAGCTCGACATCGAGGAGCTGAACAAGACCGGCCAGCTCGACCGCGAAGTGCGCCGCATCCAGGCCGACGACCGCGCCAAGAAAGCTGCCGAGGCCGGCACCTACGGCACGGTCAAGCTGCTGCTCGACACCGACGGCGACGGCCGCATGGACAAGGCCGTCGTGTGGGCCGACCATCTGCCGCCGTGCTACGGCCTCTGTGCCGCGCGCGGCGGCGTCATCGTCGCGTGCGCGCCCGACATCGTGTTTCTCGCCGACCGCGACGGTGATGGCAAAGCCGAGGTGCGCGAGACGCTGTTCACCGGCTTCACCACCGGCATGCTGGAGCGCGGCATCAGTTGCCCGCAATGGGGGATTGACGGCTGGATTTACGTCGGCCACGGCCGCGGCGGCACGATCACCGGGCCGCACTTGAAGAAACCGGTGGACGTTGGCACCAGCGACTTCCGCATCAAACCCGATGGGAGCGCCATCGAGAAGGTCAACGGCGCGACGCACACGATGGGCTTTGCGATCACCGAAACCGGCGAGCGGTTTGTGGTCGGCACGTCCGATCCGGGCCACTACATCGTGCCGCTGCCGTGGCGTTACCTCGCGCGCAATCCCGACGTGGCCGCGCCGAGGACAGAGGAAGTGGCCGGCAACTACGTGCGCGTCTTTCCGATCGCGCCGCCGCACCCGTGGCGAACCAAACGCGCGCAGGATCCCGGCTTCTCGAAATTCTATCGCGACCGCTACGGCGAGGGCGAGTCCGCGGCGAGCGGCTACTTCACCTCCGTGTGCAGCCCGCTGGTCTATCAGGACACGGCGCTGCCGGGGTTGCGCGGCCAATACTTCGGCTGCGAGCCGGCGCAGAACTTCGTCTATCGCGCGCTCATCGAGCGCGATGGCCCCGCGTTGCGCCTGCGCCGCCCGCCGGGCGAGGAAGCGCGCGAGTTCCTCGCGTCGGGCGACCCGTGGTTTCACCCCATGAACCTGGGGCACGCTCCCGACGGCGCGATCTGGATCGCGGATTTCTACCGCGAGATCATCGAGGACTACTCCGCCATCCCGCGCTATCTCCAGCAGCAATACGGCCTCACGCACGGCATGAACCACGGCCGCATCTGGCGGCTCGTCCACGAACAAATGCCCAAACCGTTGCCCGCCGACATGAGCCAGCTCAACGCCGGGCAACTCGCGCGCGAGATCGCCAGCCCGCGCTTCTGGCGGCGCGAGACGGCGCGGCGGCTGTTGACCGAGCGCGGCGAAACATCCGCGGCTCCCGCCCTCGCGCGTCTGGCCCGCGAAGCCGGCGATCCCGCAGCCGTGCTCAACGCGCTCTACGCGCTCGACGGCCTCGGCGCGCTGCAACCGGCCGATGTTGAAGCCGCGCTGAAACATCGCCACGAAGCCGTGCGTCTCCACGCGTTGCGCTTCGCCGAACGCTGGCTCGACGCCCGGCCTGCCATGCTCGAATGCGTGCTCGCGGTCGCCCAGGACGCCGATCCCTCGGTTCAACTCCAGCTCGCGTTGACGCTCGGCGAGAGCCAGGACCCGCGCGTGCCTGCCGCGCTCGCCCGGCTTGCTCGCGAGCACGGCGACGTGCGCTGGATGGAATCCGCCATCGCCAGCTCCGCGTTCAAGCGCGAGCGGGAGATCGTGACCGCGCTCGTGTCCCAGCCCGGCCGCAGCCGCGCGACGCTCGAAGCGTTGGTCGGCGCCATCGCCGCGCGGGGCGACTTGAAGGAACTGGAACAGACGCGGGCCGAGGTCGGCAAACTGGCCGACGCGAAGCTGCGCGAGTTCATCGGCAACCTCGTCGCCATCGGCATCGCCGAGGCGCAGCCGCGCAAGCCGGGCGCGAATCGTCCGTCGCCGCCGCCCGCCCTGCCGACGAAGGAGCAATTGGAGGCGAGGGAGAAGCTGGTGCCGGTGTTCGTCGCCGCGCTCGGCGGCAAGCGCGACGTGAAGCACGGGCGCGAGCTGTTCCGCGAGCACTGCTCGGGATGCCATCTCGCCAAAGGCCTGGGCGCGTCCGTCGGCCCCGACCTCGACTCGGCGTTCGACCGTGCCGAGGAGACGCTGGTGCGCGACATCCTGTTCCCGAGCGAGAACATCCGTCAGGGTTTCGAGCCATACTGGGTGCAGACGTCGCGCGGCGACGGTTTTCCCGGCGTGCTCGCCTCCGAATCGCCCACCAGCGTCACGTTGAAGCTGCCGGGAGGCGATGAGATCACCCTGCTCCGCAGGAAACTCGCGGGATTCAGCAAACAAAAAGTGGCGCTGATGCCGTGGGCGCTCGGCCAGTTCCTGGAGCCGGATGAAGCTGCGGACATCATCGCCTTCATCCGACAGAGAGCAGAGCAATCCCCAAAGCCATGAGCAAGCACACACTTTCATTATTAAGGGCGCTGTTGATGTCAGCGAGTGTCGCGTCAGTCGCCAACGCGACCGAAACGACTGAGCCGGTCAGGCAACTGGTCGAGCGGTTGATCCCGAAGCACGCGCGGCAGTTCGCGTTCGAGGTCATCCCGGCCGACCAAAGCCGCGATGTGTTTGAGATCGGGAGCCGCGATGGGAAGATCGTCATCGGCGGCAACAACGGCGTGGCGATGGCGATGGGGCTGAACTGGTATCTCAAACACCACTGCCACTGCCACGTGTCGTGGTATGGCGACCAGTTGGACCTGCCGCAGCCGTTGCCCCGCGTGGAGCCGAAGGTCCGTCGCGTGAGCTGGGCCAAGCACCGCTACTTCCTCAACTACTGCTGCTTCGGCTACTCGTTGCCGTGGTGGGACTGGAAGCAGTGGGAGCGGCTCATTGACTGGATGGCGCTCAACGGCGTGAACTTGCCGCTCTCGGTCACGGGCCAGGAGGCGGTGTGGCAGGCGGTGTGTCGGCGGCTTGGCATGAACGACGCGCAAATCACCGGGTTTCTCGCCGGGCCGCCGTATCTGCCGTTTCAGTGGATGGGCTGCCTCGATGGCTACGGCGGGCCGCTGCCACGAAATTGGATTCCGCGCCACGAGGAACTGGAGAAGAAGATTCTCGCCCGCCAGCGCGAACTGGGCATGACGCCGGTGCTGCAAGGCTTCACCGGCCACGTGCCCGCCGCGGTCGCACAGCTTTTCCCGAAGGCGCCGCTCCAGCGCATAAGGTGGATCGAGTGGGAGACGCATCTGCTCGACCCGCTCGACCCGCTCTTCGCGAAGATCGCGCGGATGTTCCTGGAGGAACAAACGAAGCGGTTCGGCACGGACCATCTCTACGCGGCGGACACGTTCATCGAAATGGTCCCGCCCAACGGCGACCCGAAATATCTCGCCGACCTCGGCCGCGCAATCTACGACGGCATGGCCGCGAGCGACCCACAGGCCGTGTGGGTGTTGCAAGGCTGGGCGTTCATGAACCAGCGGCAGTTCTGGACGCAGCCACGGTTCAAGTCATTCCTCGACGCCATCCCGAACGAGCGGATGGTCGTGCTCGACCTCTATTGCGAGTCAACGCCGATGTGGGACAAGACCGACGCCTTCTGCGGCAAACCGTGGCTCTGGTGCAACGTGCAGAGCTTCGGGCGAACGGTGGGCCTCGGCGCGGCGCTCAGTCGCAACAACGACGGCCTGTTTGCCGCGCGGCGCGACCCGAAGAGCGGCCAACTCATCGGGCTGGGCTTCGTCAATGAGGGGCTGTGTTACAACCCGGTCACCTATGACCTGATGTTTGAGAACGCGTGGCGCGATGAGGCTGTGGACTTGAAAGCGTGGGTCGGCGGCTACGCGCGCCATCGCTACGGTAAAGACGACGCCGCCGCGCAGCGCGCGTGGCAGACGTTGCTCGATACGGTCCTCAACACCCCGACGCGAAGCGTGTCAGTGATAACTTCAGCGCCAGCGCTGGCCAAGTCGCGCGGGACGACTCCCTACGATCAGGTTCGCTTGGCCGAGGCGTGGCGCGACTTGCTTCAGGCGGCGGACGAACTCGGCAAGGTGGACACGTTCCGCTTCGACCTCGTGAACGTTGCCCGTCAGGCGCTCGCCGACCATGCGAGCCTGCTCCACAACGACATGGCCAAGGCGTGGCGAGCGAAAGACGCCGCCGGATTGGAAAAAGCGTCGCAGCGGTTCTTGAAGTTGATCCGCGACCTCGACGAACTGCTCGCGACGCGGCAGGAGTTCCTGCTCGGCGGCTGGCTCGAAGACGCCAAGCGATGGGGCGCGACGCCGGCCGAGCGCGCGAAGTGCGAGTGGAACGCGCGGCGCGTGCTGACGCTCTGGGGCGAGACGTTCGCGATCAACGACTATGCGCGCAGGCAGTGGGCCGGGATGCTCAGCGGCTACTACGCGCCGCGATGGAAACGGTTCCTTGATGCCGCCGCCAACTCGTTGCGCGCCGACAAGCCTCTGGACAGCAAGAAATACAACGAGGAACTCCTGAAGTGGACCGCGCAGTGGTCCGACCGCCGCGAGAGCTTCCCGACGAAACCGCGCGGCGACAGCGTCGCCGTCGCGCGGAAGCTCTGGGCGAAATACGCCGACGGATTCAAGCCCGAGCCGGTCACGCAGGACGCCATCAGCCTGACCACGGGCAAGCCGGCTACCTGTTCGAGCGCGATCTCGCAATATCCCGCCCGCCTCGCCAACGACGGCGTCCGCTCCGACACCGACCGCTTCTGGGCCACTGATGTGAATCGTGATCCGGTGCCGTGGTGGCAGGTGGATTTGGAGAAGCCGACGATGGTCGGTCGCGTGGTCGTCGTCTGCTACTTCGGCGACAATCGCCACTACGGCTTCACCGTCGAGGTTTCCAACGACGCACAGCAATGGGAGACAGTCGCCGACCGCCGCGACAACAAGGAACCTTCGACCGAAGACGGCTACACCTGCACTTTCCCGCCGCGCGCCATCCGTTACATCCGCATCATGCAACCGCACAACTCCGCCAACACCGGCCGCCATCTGGTGGAGGTCATGGCTTACGAGAAATAGCCGGTCGCCAAGAGGAAGAGTCTCATGAACAACTCAACCGATAAGCGCAATTCCATCTCCCGTCGCGAGGCGTTGAAACTCTCGGCCGTCACGGCCGTCGGCGCGGCATTGCCGGCGGGCGGTGCGGCTGTCGCAGCCGTCGCCGCTGAGAAACGCGGCGCGAAGGGCCGCTACAATGCCGAGTATGCCGGCGAGCGGCTCAATCGTGTCGCGTTCCCGATGGGCGGCATGGGCGCGGGCATGATCTGTCTCGAAGGCACGGGGGCGCTGTCGCACTTCTCGCTGCGGCACAGGCCGGAGGTCTTCAACGAACCTTGCACGTTTGCGGCGGTGTGCGTGAAAGGGAAGAAGAACGTCGCGCGTGTGCTTGAAGGGCCGGTGCCGGGCTGGAAACTGTTCGGCCAGCCGGGCACGGGCAATGGCACGGGCGGCGCGTGTTTCGGCTTGCCGCGGTTTCGCGAGGCGGGCTTCCGCACGCGGTTCCCGTTCGGCGTCGTGACGCTGCGCGACAAGGACGTGCCGCTGGCGGTGGAGATCACGGGCTGGAGTCCGTTCGAGCCGAACGACGCCGACAACGCGAGTCTGCCCGTCGCGGCGATGGAGTATCGCTTCACGAACAAGTCATCCGCGCCGGTCGAGGCAGTGTTCTCGTGGAACGCGCGCAACTTCATGGCCATCCGCGACAATCCCCAGTGGGTGCTCTCGACGCCGGGCGGATTCGTGCTCAAGGGCGGGCCGGGCAAAGACAAGCCGCACGAGGAGGGTGCGTTCTCGGCGACGGTGACTGAGCCTGGCGTGAAGGTGAACTGCGCGTGGTTTCGCGGCGGATGGTTCGATCCACTGACGATGGCCTGGCGCGACATTGAGGCCGGCGCGTGCGTCGAACGGCCGCCGGTGACGGAAGGCGGCGCGTCGCCGGGTGCGTCGTTATTCGTGCCGTTCACGATCGGTTCGCGCGAATCGAAGACCATCGTGCTGCGCTTCGCGTGGTATGCCGGCCAGTCGGCCGTGCGCGCGGGCAAGGAACCGCAAGGCACGCCAGCCGTGCCGGGCAATTATCAAGCGTGGTATGCGGGCAAGTTTTCCGACATCGCTGCGGTCACGAGCTACTGGCGCGAGCACTACGGCGAGTTGCGCGCGAAGTCGCAGCGGTTCAGCGATTGTTTCCACGACTCGACGCTGCCGCCGGAGGTCATCGAGGCCGTCGCGGCGAACCTCACGATCTTGAAATCGCCGACGGTGCTGCGGCAGAGCGACGGGCGGCTGTGGGCTTGGGAAGGTTGCAGCGACAATGCGGGTTGTTGCGCAGGGACTTGCACGCACGTCTGGAATTACGCGCAGGCGTTGCCGCACCTGTTCCCCGCGCTGGAGCGGACGCTGCGCGAGACGGAGTTCGGCCCGTCGCAGGACGAGCGTGGCCACCAGACGTTCCGCAGCGCGCTGCCGATCCGGCTCGTGTCGCACGATTTTCACGCCGCGGCCGACGGCCAGCTCGGCGGCATCATGAAGGTCCATCGTGACTGGCGCATCAGCGGCGACATCGAATGGCTGCGGCGGCTCTGGCCGAAGGTGCGCCAGAGCCTCGACTATTGCATCGAGACGTGGGACCCCGGCCGCAAAGGCTGGCTGGAGGAGCCGCACCACAACACCTACGACATCGAATTCTGGGGGCCGGACGGGATGTGCACGAGCTTCTACCTCGGCGCGTTGCAGGCGGCGGTGCGGATGGGCCGGGCGCTCGGCGACGACGTCGGTGCGTATGCCACGCTGCTGGAGAAGGGCCTGCGCCGCATGGAGCAGGAGTTGTTCGACGGCGAGTATTTCATCCAGAAGGTCGAGTGGAAAAACCTGCGCGCGAAAAGCCCGATCGAGATGAAGAGCATGGTCGGCAACTACTCGACCGAGGCCATCGCGTTGATGGAAAAGGAAGGCCCGAAATACCAATACGGCACTGGCTGTCTCTCCGACGG
The DNA here is from genome assembly GCA_016219905.1 of Verrucomicrobiota bacterium. GTDB lineage: Bacteria > Verrucomicrobiota > Verrucomicrobiia > CAIQCK01 > CAIQCK01 > JACRKA01. The sequence goes on along the minus strand of JACRKA010000039.1, from coordinate 22,219 downwards.
CGTGCTCGGCTCTTGGCTCGCGTTGGTCTGCGGCGCAGGCCAGGTTCTCGACGCGAAGAAAATAGCCAGCCACCTCCGCGCCGTTCATCGCCACAACCTCAAACGCGACCTCACCGCCCACGCCAACCCGCAGCGGCCCAGCTACGCCGCCGGCGCCGAGGGCGGCCTGTTGCTTTGCACGTGGCCCAAGGGCGGCGAATTGGCGCTGCCGTTCGTTTATTCCAACGAAGTCTGGACCGGCATCGAATACCAGGCCGCCTCGCACCTGATCCTGATGGGCCACGTGGCCGAGGGGTTGGAGATCGTGCGCGTCTGCCGCGACCGCTACGACGGACGCGTGCGCAACCCGTTCAACGAATACGAGTGCGGCCACTGGTATGCGCGGGCGATGTCGAGCTACGCGCTGCTGCAATCGTTGAGCGGCGCGCGCTACGACGCGGTCGAGAAAGTCCTCCACCTGCGCCCCGCCGTGAAAGGCGACTTCCGCTGCTTCCTCTCCACCGCCACCGGCTACGGCACCGTCGGTGTGAAGAACGGCAAACCGTTCGTGGAGGTGAGGAGCGGGCGGATCGAGGTGCGGGAGATCAAGGCAGAGAAAGCTTGAGTTCTCTTCCAAACCCAAGCGACGACCACGCTGGGCGCTGGCTGAAATGTCGAGTTGACGTTCGCGATCCCGTGGCCATGATGCCGCCATGCCGACCGTGTTGCGCATCGGGCCTTACCGTTTCCACTTCTACAGCCGGGAAGACCGTGAACCGCCGCACATCCATGTGAGCCGCGACGATTATGAGGTGAAGTTCTGGCTGCAGCCGGTCGCGCTGGCGGCCAATTACGGTTTCGGCATGGCCGAGTTGCGCGACATCGAGCGGCTTGTCCAACAGCATTGCGAAACCCTGATTCGTGCCTATACTGAGTTCCATGGACAGCACTGAAACATCCTTGGCCGCCACGGCGCTTCGATGCTGGGTCGAGGGCCGCCGCGTCTGGCTGGAACTGGCCGACCAACGGCTGGTGAGTTTCCCTGCTGCCAAGTATCCCTTGTTGGCCGAAGCGCCCCAGGAACTGCTGGAGAAGGTCCGGCTCCGCGTGCAAGGCCGCGCCCTCCGTTGGGAGGAACTCGACGAAGACATCTGGGTGGACGACGCCGTTCACGGCCGTTTCCCGAAGCCGCAGTCCGTCGGCCACGCTCCCGCCGCCATCGTCGCCGAGCCTTCCGCTCCTTACGGCAAGAAACGCTGACCGTCCAGAGTCTCCGGCAAGAACTCGCGCGGTTTGCCGACGCTCAGATCGCATACTTCGCGACGATCCAGTCGGGGATGGGCGTGGCGCGGGCGGTCTGGAGGTTGATGAGGGTGTAGTGGAACCAGCCGTCGCAGGCGAGCTTGCCGTTGGTCTTGCGGAGAATCTCGAACCGGACCTTGACGCCGTCCTTGAGGATCTCCTCGATCCAGGTGCGGACGATGAAGCGTTCGCCGAGGTTGAGCGGGCGTTTAAAGTCGAGATGGGCGGTGCGGACGACCCAGCCGAGGCCGAGTTTGATGAACTCCTCCATGGACATCTTGTAGCAGCGTTCCATCTGGTCGTAGCGGGCGGCAAGCACGTAGTCCATGTAACGGCTGTTGTGGACGTGCTGGTTCATGTCCATGTCGTCCGGCCGGACTTGCAGTTCGGTTTCGAATTTCTGGTAGGCTTGCATCGGCTGGATTCAACCATCCGCCGTCGGTCGGCTCACTTCGCGAGCTTGCGGCGCAGGGCGCCGAGGCCGGTGGCGATGAGGCCGAGGCCGATGAGGCTCCACACGCCCCAGGTGATGAGTTTCGAGCTGGCGGGTATGTTGTAGCGGAAGACAATGCGATGGTCGCCCGGTTCGAGGGCGATGCCGCGCATGATGAAGTTGGCGCGCAGGATTTCCGCCGGGAAGCCGTCCACGGTGGCCGTCCAGCCGCCGTCGAAACGGTCGTTGAGCAGGAGGATGCCCGGCGAGCGCGGCGTGACGCGGAGGATGACGCGGGCCTGGTCGAACTTCACGATCTCGACGGGCGTCGCCGGCGGCGCGGCGGGGTCAGCCTTGAGGTTCGCCTCGGCTTTCTGCATGAGCAAGACGGTGGTCTGCGGGTCGAACTTCGGGTCCGCGAGCCGGGCGAGGGTCTTGTCCGGGTCGGCGATGGTTTCCCAGCGGTGCAGCATCACGGCTCGCGGCAGGGCGCGGGTGTATTCGAAGAGGGCTTGTTTGCCGAACTGCGAGTCGAACTCCAGCGCGACGTTGACGAGCTTGTCCACGCCCTGGGACTGGAACAACTGCGCGCCCTGGTCTTTCGGGCCGAGGACGTAGCGGACGGCGCAGAGTTCCCACTTGCGCGGCGGGGTGCGGTCCACGGCGCCGAAGAAGGCGACATAGTCGGCCGGCGGGCGCGAGGCGGCGGTGATGTCAATCGAGTCAATGTCGTGGTAAGGGAAATGCAGGCTGAGCCAGGTGTTGTAGAAGCCGGCGCGGGTCAGCAGCGCGACGCGCGGACGGCCGGGGGCGGAGCGGAGTTTCTTGAAGACGTCGTTGTCGGCGTAGAGCTGGGCGGGCGGGTAGTAATCCATGAAGTGGCTGTTGGCCTGCCATTGCTCGATGAAGAGGAGCAGCGCGAGCGCGCCGAAACAGCCGTAGCGGAGCGCCGGCTTGGCTGAGCCGTTGAACCAAAGCAGCACCAGGACGGCCCCGCCGCCCAGCAGCGTGACCACGAAGAGGCGAAACATCGCGCCGCCGGACTGGGCGGCCATGGTTTGCGAGGCTTTGGCGCCGGTGGCCGGGTGCGGCGGGATGAACATGTCGTAGCCGCTGTCGGCGAAGTGCTTCATCCGGCCGTTGGTGTCGAGCGCCAGCAGGAGCATCCAGAGCAGCGACACGGCCAGGACCGCGCCGAGCGCAATCAGGAAGCATTTGGTGAGGCGGTTCATCTCGCCTCCTCTCGCGGTTCCGTCTCGCGCCAGAGGCGGTCCATGGCGATGGCGGCGAGCGCAGCCAGCGCGGGCGTGAGGACGATCATCAGCTTGTTCGGGTTGCGCATCGAGTTGAAGGGCGGCACCGAGTGCAGCAACTGGAACAGCGGCGGGAAATGCCTGCCGAAGCTCGTCAGCAACGCGACCGCCGCGACGACCAGCCAGAAGATCAACTCCGGGCGGCGGCGTGCGAGCCACGCGGCGCGCCAGTCGTCGGGATCGGCCGCGGAAGACGACGCGCCGTTGCGGGCCAACAAGATCGCGAGCGCAAGCAGGACTGCCACGAGCGTCGCGCTGCCGTAGAAGTCGCTGTTGAAGCGGAAATTCCAGAACTGGATGAACTGCGAGGCGATCTGGGGGTTGTTGACCTTCTTGATCAGGTCGGCCGGCGATGCAAACTGATAGTTCTCCGCGGCGCGGCCCAGCGCGCCCCAGTAAGGCGCCTGCGGGTCGCCCGTCTTCCAGCCGTGATAGCCGGGCGCGAACAGGTCCACGACCTCGCCGGGCGGGTAGCTCCACTGCGTGGCCCAGTTCCAGTTTCGTTCACTCGAGTCGCCGGCCTCGGCCGTGCCGGGCATGTCCTTGGCCAGGCCGGCACCGGCCAGCATACGCAGCGTCGGCACGACCGTGACGCCGCTGACGAGCACCAATAACAGGAACCCCAGCACCCAGTTGCGCCGCAAGTGGTCCCCGGCGGCGGCCCAGCGGCGCGCCACGCTGAAGAAAAACCAGGCCGCCAGCAGCAACGCCATCAGCGCGCCCACGTCCACCGCGCCCACGATCGCCAGCCCCAGCGCGACGCCGCTCCAGATGAAGTCGCCCCAGCGCGCCGTCTCGGCCGCCCGCGTCACGCACTGCAGCGCGAGCACCGCGAAGGCCGTCATCTCGAACTTGCTGATGTGCCCCGGCAGGATGTAGCTGAAGTAGGCGCCGGCAAACGTCATCACCAGGCTGCCGAAGAACGCGGCGAAGTTGCCCAGCGCCATCCGCCGGAACCAGTAGAACGCCAGCACCGCGCACGCCGCGATCTGGATCGGGTAAATCCACCGCGCAAACGATTCCGCCGACAGGATGCAGAGGAGGAAATTCGACGGCATCGCCTCGATCACGCCCGGCTGGCCCAGCCAGTAGCCGGTGTCCCACGTGCCGATGAAGTGCTGCGGCAGCAGCCGCTTCTCGCGCGCGAACTTGGCGAGCGGCGAGTCGTTGGCCATCAGGAGCTGGCCGGTGAAGAAGCATTTCCAGAACACCAGCGCCACCAGTCCCACCAGCCCCAGCGCCCACGGCCAGGATGGCTCGCGCGGCTCGGAATCTGTTTTGGTCTTCTTCTTTGCCATTGCTGGACCGGCCGCGGGCTGCGCTGCCGCCGCCGCGGCCGGATTAGTGTCCGCAGTATGTCGCCAGCCCGCCGCGAAAGGCAAGCGGCGAACGCGACAGCGGCGAACGCGAAGCCGGGGATTGAATTCGGCTTGCCTTCAGTGGGTGGAAAGGTAGAACTCGATTGCGTGCGTTTCTCAAACGGAAACGCCCGGCCCCCGATGGGACAATGCCCGATCTGCAATCGCAGCACCGACCGCCGCCGCTTCGGCGGCCGGTTCTTCCATTGTGAGGACTGCGACTTTCACTTCGCGGACCCGCAGTCGTTGCCCGCGGGCAGCGGTGCGGCCTACGACACGGCCTACTACCAACGAACCTCCGGCCTGCTCGACCGGCTTCAGTCGGCATTGGCGCGCCGGGAACACCGCCACATCCTCTCGGTCCTGCGCGGCCGGAAACGGGTGGTGGACATCGGCTGCGGGGCCGGCGCGATGGTCGCGGCGATGGAGCAGAACGGCATCGAAGCCCACGGCGTGGATGCATCCGCGGCGGCCATCGCACTCGCGGGCGGGAAGGTTTCCCCGTCGCGCCTGCGATGCGGCACGCTCGAAACGGCACGGTTCGACGCGGGCTTCTTCGACGCGGCCGTGGCGATGCACATGCTGGAGCATGTCGCGGAGCCGTGCGCGTTCGTGAAGGAAGTGCGCCGCATCCTGAAGGACGACGGCGTCCTCCTGCTGCGCATCCCAAACATCGCGTCGTCGGAAGCGCGGCTGGCGGGAGATCGCTGGCTGCATTTTGATTTCCCTTACCACGTGGCCCACTACTCCCCGCGGGCCGCGAGGCGGCTGCTGGAAACGTGTGGTCTCCGCGACGTGCGGATCAACCACACCGTCGGCGAGTATCGCCAGACGCTGCTCTACGCGCTGCTGAGCGCCTTGGGGGTGCCGTTGCCGTTCTGGCTGAAGGTGGCCTTGTTGCCGTTGCAGCTCGTGTTCGTGCCGCTGTCGTGGATGCTGGCGCTGTGCGGCAACAGCGGCACGATCGAGGTCGTCGCGCGCAAGTAGGCTGCGCGCCGTCGCTCACTTCGCCGCCGGCGGCTTCTGCGCTTCGAGATAGAGGCTGATGCGCGGATGCACGTCGAGCTTGTCTATGTCCGGCAGCGCGCTCTCGAACGGCTTCTTCTCCTCGATGCCGGCGAAGCCCGCGTGCGCCAGCAGCCGGCTCATGCTCTCGCGGTCATACATCCAGCGGTGGCGGCGCAGGTTCACCAGCCAGTCCGACAGCCGTGGCTTGCTGACCCGGTTGATCTCGGCGCAGCCGAACTGCGCGCTCAGCCAGTCGGCCATGGTGAAAGGCAGGACCTCGTCCGGCGTGCAGGGACATTCGGGGTCGGGCTTGCCCGACAGATAGATCTCCACGGCCTTGCGCACGTCCGGCACCACCACGCGGATTTTTGCGCCGGGCTTCAGCACGCGGAAGCATTCCTTCAGCACCTCTGCCACATGATGACGGTAGATATGCTCCAGGAAATGGCTCGTGAAAATGCAGTCCACCGAATCGGCCGCCAGCGGGATGCCTTTGCGGCAGTCGTGCCGGATGATCGGCGGCCATTTCACCTCCAGCCATTTCGTCGGCAGGATGCCGAGGCGCACGGCGAGCTTGAGCAGCCGCGGGAACCGCGCGACCCGCATCACGGGCGAGTTGTCGTAGTTGAGCCAGCCGGGCAGGCCGAGGAAGCCGCTGCCGAGATTGACCTTCACCAGATTGTTGCCGGCGATTTGTTCGGGCACGGGGAGACAACTAACCGGACTGCGTGATGCTTGCAAATTCAATCTTGGCAGACGGAGCGGCGCGCTGTGTTTTGGCCGGGCTGTGCAAATCGCTCCAGTGCGAATGGTCAAAACACACCGCCTCACCGGCTTGGCAGGCACAAGACCCGCCTGCGAAGCCCGTGGCACTTTCAATGCTCACACGATGCCAACCCAGAGACCCATTCCAACTTTCTATGCGCAACCCAATCGTTCGCGATGTCTTCCGTCGTGTCTTCTCCCTTTGGCTTCCTGCCGCGCTGTGTCTGAGCGGCCTCAGCGCCGCCGCGGCCGATGCGCCGGGCCTAGAGGAACGCCTTGCCAAACTGGAAGCCGCCGCCAAGGCCGCCGCCGCGCCCGCCATCAACACCGGCGACAACGCGTGGCTGCTGGTCAGCACCGCGCTGGTGCTCATGATGACCGCGCCGGGACTGATCCTGTTCTACGGCGGCCTGGTGCGGAGCAAGAACGTGCTCAGCACGATGATGCACAGCCTGTTCCTGATGGCGCTGATGTCGTTGCTGTGGGTGGTCTATGGCTACTCGATGAGCTTCGGCGAAGGCAACGCGTTCTTCGGCTGCCCCCTGCAATACTTCATGCTCAAGGGCGTCGGCGCCGCGCCCAACCCCGACTACGCCGCCACCATCCCGCACCAGACGTTCATGCTCTTCCAGATGATGTTCGCCATCATCACGCCCGCGCTCATCACCGGCGCGTTCGCCGAGCGCATCAAATTCAACGGCTACGTGGTCTTCATGATCCTCTGGGCGACCATCGTTTACTTCCCGCTCTGTCACATGGTCTGGGGCAAGGGCGGCTTCTTCAACTGGGCGCTCGGCGGAAAAATCCCCGTGCTCGACTTCGCCGGCGGCACAGTCGTCCATATCAGCTCCGGCGTCTCCGCGCTGGTGTTCGCCTTCCTGCTCGGCCGGCGGCTCGGCTACCCGCGCGAGCCGATGATGCCGCACAACGTCGTGTTGAGCCTCATCGGCACCGGCCTGCTCTGGGTCGGCTGGTTCGGCTTCAACGCCGGCAGCGCCGTCAATGCCGGCAGCCTGGCCTCCAGCGCATTTGCGGCCACCCACTTCGCCGCCGCCGCCGCCGCGCTCGGCTGGGCCGGGATGGAATGGCTCTTGAAAGGCCGGCCCAGCGTGCTCGGTTGCGCCTCCGGCATGGTCGCCGGCCTCGCGACAATCACGCCCGCGTCGGGATTTGTCACCGTGCCGTCCGCGTTGCAGATCGGGCTGGCGGCCGGCGTCGTCTGCTACCTCGCCGTCTCCAAGCTGAAGGCGAAGTTCGGCTACGACGACTCGCTCGACGTCTTCGGCGTCCACGGCGTCGGCAGCACCATCGGCATGCTCATGCTCGGCCTGCTCGCCAACGGCGACGTGAACAGCGCCATCGTCGGCACCTACCTCGAAGCCGGCAAGCCCGTCGCCCTCGTCGGCGGGCTGGCCCAACTCATGAACCAGGCCAAGGGCGTGCTCTTCACGATGGCCCTGGCCGCGACCGCGACCTTCATCATCTTCAAACTCGTGGACGCCGTCATCGGCCTGCGCGTGAGCGAGGAAGAGGAAGTCGCAGGCCTCGACCTTACGCAGCACGGCGAGGCCGCCTACAACGAATACGGCGCCGTTTGACCCGCGCCGCGTGGTCCGCGCCCGCGTTTGCGCTGTGGCGCGTTCTGTTCTACAGTCGCCCATGAATAGCGGGGAATCCGAACTCAAGGGCGGTTGTTGTTGCGGCAAACTCGATGCGCTGCGGGCCGCCTGCGCGCCGCTCGCGCCATTGGTGGCGCGCATCGCGCTCGGCGCGGTCTTCGTGATGCACGGCTCCCAGAAAATCTTCGGCGCCTTCGGCGGCCACGGCTGGACGGGCACCATCGGATTCATGCACGACAAACTGGGCATCCCCGTCGTCTTCGCCGCGCTGGCCATCATCGCCGAGTTCTTTGGCGGCCTGGGCGTGCTCCTCGGTCTCCTGACGCGGCTGGCGGCCTTCGGCATCTTCTGCGTCATGGCCGTCGCGGTTTTCCAGGTCCATCTCCCCAACGGCTTCTTCGCCGACAAGCATGGTTACGAGTATCCGCTCACCCTCGGCCTCCTCGCCCTCTCGCTCATCTTCAGCGGCGGCGGCCCGTGGAGCCTCGACGCGCTCGTCAAACGCTGTTGCGCCAGACGCCAGGACGGCGCGCGCTGAGACCGCCGGCCGTCTCCAGTTCCTGCGGGTTGTTCCGCACGTAGTGAAACAGGTATTGCTGCGCGTAGCCGGCGTGCGGGCCGAAATAGCCGCGGTGGAACTCGACGAGCCGCCGCCGCGTCACGCGCCGCTTCCCGCGGAAGTAAAGCCGCCGCAACGCGCGCTCGATCCACACATCCAGCGGAAACGCCTCCTGCCGGCCCCAGCCGAACAGCAGCGCGCAGTCGGCGATCTTCGGCCCGACGCCCGGCAGCCGCATCAACTCCTCCGCGGCGCGCGGGTAGTCCATCGCGCCGACCGCGCCGAGCCGCACTTCGCCCGCGTCAATCATCCGCGCCGCCGCGAGCAGGTTCTTCGCGCGGAAGCCGAGCTTGCACGCGCGAAGCTGCGCCTCCGTGGCGCGCGCCACGGCCACGACGACGGGAAAGGCAAATTCAGTTTCGGATTTCGAGTTTCGGATTTCGGATTTCCCGCCCGGCGGGACCGGTTCCCCGAAGGCGCGGCAAAGGTTCGCGACCATCTGGCGGATCTGGACGATCTGCTTGGTCGCCGAGCAGATGAACGACGCGAGTGTCTCCCACGGGTCCTGCCGCAGCAGCCTCATGCCGTGGCACCACGCCACCGCGCGGCGCATGTGCTCGTCTGCGGGAAACGTGGCGATGATCGCCGCGAGGTTCGCGTCGAACTGGAAGTAGTCCCTCAACGTTCCCGCCGGTGCGCCGTCGAGCGAGAGCGTGCTGTTGCGTTGCGCGGCGCGGACGACGTGGCGGCCGATGACGCCTCGATAGGCGCCGTCGGGCTGCCGCTGCCAGCGGAACGCCTGGCCGCACTCCAGCGTGTGCCGCAGGTCGAAATCGCGAACGACGAATTCCACGCCCGCACTCTAGGAGCGCGGGCGGGCGCAATCAACTGCGTCGCGCGTTGACGTCGGCGGCCGGTTCTGGCACGGTGCGCGGGCAATGATACGACCCACGGTCATCCTGCTGTCCATGTCGCTGCTGGGGGCGATGAAGATGCCGTTGGGATGCAGCGGCGAATCCCGCCATGAGAAAAAGGCGGCCGCCGTCGGCAAGGCGGCGCGCACCAACGCACCGCCGGCGGGCGTGTCCGCCCCCGCCCCCAAGCCCAGCCCGCCGCCAGCGGCGGTTCCCGAGACCGGCCCGGAGGTGCGAATCACCTCCCCGCTGAAGAACGAAGTCGTCGAGTCGGCCGATGTGGGCGTGTTCCTGAAGGTGAAGGACCTGCCGGCGGACAGCAGCGCGCACGTCCACGTGATCCTCGACAACCAGCCGCCGGAAGACGTCACGGATTTCCTGTTGCCGGTGGTGTTGAGGCAGGTCCGGCCGGGGCTGCACGTCCTGCGGGCGTTCGCGTGCGACGCCAACCATGTGAGCTTCAAGAACCCGGCGGCGTTTGCGATGACGTGGTTCGCGGTCGGGGACTCGCGCGTGCCGGCCGTGGCGTTTGACCCGGAGCTGCCGACGCTGACGTTCAACCTGCCGGGGGTCGCGTATCGCAAGGTGTCCACGAAGAACCTGCCGGTGGATTTCCTGGTGAACGGCCCCATCGAACCGGGGCAGTGGCGTGTGCGGGTGATGGTGGATGCCGAGCCAAAGGGCGTGCTCGACCGGGTGGACCCGGCGTTCACGATCAACCTCGGGCCGGGCGACCGCGCGGTGCGGCTGGAGTTGCTCGACGGCGAAGGCCGGCTGATGAAGGCCAACTTTGCCTGGAGCGAGCGGACGGTCCAGGTGCGGTGAGGCAAGCGCCCGGACGGCTGGCTGCCTCCTCCCCTTCCCCCGAAACACAACGCCCCCCGCCGGGATGGCGGAGGGCGTCGGGGAAACAGTCTTGCCGGAGCGGACTACGCGCCGTCGTTGCCGATGGCCTCGACGGGGCAGCCTTCCATCGCTTCCTTGCAGCGGGCTTCTTCTTCGGCGTTCTTGGGCTGGTTGTAAACAAAGGAATAACCGCCGTCTTCGTTGCGCTTGAAATGCTCCGGGGCGGTCTCGCGGCACAGATCGCAGTCAATGCACTGGTCGTCCACGTAGAACTTTCCCGGAACATTCTCCGGATATCTCTTGGTCTTGTCGGCCATGTAAAAGGTCTCCTGATTTGCTGGATTTGAGCCGCGAAAGTAGCGGAAGCCGGGGGGAGAATTCAACAACTTTTCTTGCAGCCGCTCGCTCGGCGCGGGGGGATTGGTGGTCGGGCCTATCGCGCCACGTAGGTGCCGCCGGTGGCCTTGGCGATCTGATCGAGGAGGGTCGGCGGACGGTCCTGGGTGACGACGAGGCCCTCGGATTCGCCGATGCCGATGGTGTGGAACTTCACCTGGAAGTCGTCGTGGATCTTTCTCGCCGCGGCCAGCACGTCTTCCGGCGCGGCATCGGTCGGCGCGCCGTCGCTGAGCAGGTAGATCGTGTCCACGTCACCGCCGGGCAGCAGCTTTGCGGCGACAAATTGCAGGGCGCTCATCATCGCCGTCCCGCCGCCGGCCACGATCCTGTCCACATACTTCGAGGCGCGCTTGAGGCTCTCCGCGTCGTTCGGCATCAGCCCGCGCGCGGTGAAACATCCTTCCACCTCGGTGTGAAAGAGGATGATGGCGAAACGCAGGGTCTTGGGTTTGCCCTCGAACGCGGCGAGCAGGTTGACCATCTCCTCTTTGAGATGCGTGATGCGCTCGCCCTCCATGCTGCCGCTGCAGTCGAGCACGAACAGGCAGTGGCGCGTCTTGACCTCCACGCCGTAGAAGCGCGCGCTGAATTCCTTCTTCTTCGGCGGTGGCGCTGCGGCGGGCTTCGCTTTCAGATGCGTCTCCCAATCCGCGAGTCCTAGCATCTTCAACTCCGCCTGCGAACCCTGCCCCTTGAGCCACGCGGCCCATTTGCTGCTGTCTTCGCCAAAATCCTGGCCCGTCAGGCGGAAGAGGGACCGCTGCGCGGCCTCCCCGATCGTGGTGTCCTTCACGAGCGCAACCAACGCCGGCAGCGCGCGCCGGCTCTTGATGCCGCCGAGCGCGTCCGCGGCGCTGGCGCGGACCGCATGCGGGAGCTTTTCGTCCAGCAGCGACGCGATTTGGGCCACGACGTCGTCGGTGAAATCGGGAAACCGTCCGAGCGCGCGCAGGGCCACCGCGACACGCGCCGGCTCCTTGATCTCGGCGGCCAGCTTGCCTTTGAGCGATGCAATCATGCCGAGGAACAGCGGCTTGAATTCGGCGCGCCCGAGTTCCGCGTAGAACCGGAACATCTCGTCGCTCAAGCGGTCATGGCTCCGCAGATAAAACGTGAAGTGATCCAGGCCGCCCTTTGCGGGCCACTGCGCCACCATCCCGGCGATCCGTTGCTTCGCGGCGTCGGGCACCTTCTTGTCCTCGATCATCCTCACCACCGCGTCGCCCGCCTTGCTGTCGTGGACGGCTTTCAGCGGCTCGATGCCGTCCAGCTTCCCTTCGCGCGCGGCCCGCGCCACGGATCGGAGTGTCGCGGCGGGGTCGTCCAGCCCGCTCGCCGGCATCCCGGAAAAAAGAAGACAACCGGCAACGACGGCTTGGGCCGCGCGATGGAAAAAGACGTTCATTCCCATGCCGCCCGCATAGCAGACCCGTGCATGGAGCGCAACATTTGAGGCGACACCTCCGACCAGCCCCCCGCTACACGGTGCGGATATGGAAACCGCCGTCCACGTTGATCACTTCGCCTGTCGAAAACGGCAGCAGATCTTGCGCGATGGCCACGACCGCGCGGCCGACGTCCTCCGGCTGGCCCCAACGCTTGATCGGTGTCAGGCCTTCGGCGATGAGCTTGTCGTATTTCGCCTTCACCGGGCCGGTCATGTCGCTCTCGATCACGCCGGGGCAGACCTCATAGACGTTGATGCCGTGCTCCGCCAGCCGCGCCGCGAACAGCTTCACCATCATCGAGAGCGCCGCCTTCGCCATGCAGTAGTCCGCGCGGTTCGGCGAGACCGTGTAGGATGAGATGGAAGTGACCATCACGATCTTCGGCCGATATCCGCCAGCCTCCGGCTTCTTCTGCTCGATCATCCACTTCGCTGCGAGCTGCGACAGGAAGAACGGCCCTTTCAGGTTGATGCCCACAAGCCAGTCGAAGTTCTCCTCCGTCGCATCCAGGATGTCCTTCCGCCCGCGCGACGTCACGCCCGCGTTGTTCACCAGCAGGTCGAGCCGGCCGAACTTCTCGCGCGTGAAGTCCACCAGCCGTTGACGGTCGGTGGGGATGGAGACATCGGCTTGGCAAACGTCGGCGCGGATTTTGGATTTTCCCGCGGCAACGCAGTCCGCCTGCGTCTGCTTGGCCGCCTCGGCGTTGCCGGCGTAGTTGATGACGAGGTCGTAGCCGATCTTCGCCAGTTCGAGCGCGATCCCGCGGCCGATGCCGCGCGACGCGCCGGTGATGAGTGCGACAGGATTCATACGCTCAGCGTTTCAAGTATCGGTCGAAGAATTCGTATCCAACCTCTTGCGCGTCCGGCGGCCAGTTGTGGCCGGCGGTGTGGCGATACCAGCCGACCGCGCCGGGCGCGCCGAGCGATTTCCACAGTGGCAGCGCGCTCGCGATGAACGGCCACGAACGCTCGTTGTCGTCCTTGCCGGCCGCCAGCAGGAACGCGCACGGCGCCATCATCGCCAGAAGCTGGTGGTTCTCAAGCTCGAATCCCGGCGCGCGGATCTCCGGGCCGAGATACCACGGGTCGTGCCAGTTCGAAAGGCCCAGCCCGATGCCGCCGTCGCTGGACACGGCGGCCTTCACGCGCCCGTCGAAGGCGGGCAGGAAGACCGACTCCTTCGCGCCGAGCGAATGGCCGATGCAGCCGATGCGCGCCGGGTCCACGTCGGGCCGCGCGACGAGGACATCCACGGCGCGGATGCCGTCCCAGACCATGCGGGCCATGCCTTTCCACTTCGGATGGCGCTGCTGCATCTTCGCGACCTCGCCTTCGTAATACTTCCGGCCGGCGTTTGCCGGCGGCGCCTCGCCCGCCGCGCCCCAGAGGAAATTCTTCGGCACAATCGCCACGTAGCCGCGCCGGGCCAGATGGATGCCCATGTTGCGGTCCACGGACGCGTCCAGTCCGCCGGAGCGCTCGATGGTTTGCGTCGAGGTGGGATGAAAGACGACAACGCCGGGCAGTTTGCCGGTCGCGTTCTTCGGGCGCAGCACATAGGCCTCGGTCGCCACGCCCGGTTCGACATCGTAGGTGATGTGGATGCGCTCAACGTCGTTGGTTCCGTCGCGGCGGTCTTCGCGGACGTTCAGAGTGGGCCGCGCGTCCCGCGCGGCGATTGTTGATGATTGGCCGTGCGGGACGCCCGGCCCACCCTGTGGCAGTTCGCCGCCAAACAGGAATTGCGTCCATCGCTTGCGCCATTGGGCCACGTCGGCGGGGGCGATGGCGGCAAGCTTCGGCGCGTCGGGCGGGAGCGTGGGGGGAGGTTGTTGCAGGTCCATGGCGGCAGTGGTTTCGGAGTTGGGCGGATTGTAGGCGGCGGCGATGGTCGCGCAATCCAAATGATGCTACGATGCAGCCCGTGAACGTCAGTTTCTACGACGCCATCGCCAGCAACAAGCGCCGCAGCATCGTGCTGTGCAGCTTCTTCATCCTGATCATCGGGGCGCTCGGCATGGCGTTCGGCGTCGTCTTGGGTGATCCCGGCTTCGCGACGGGACTGGCGTTGATTTTCGCCGGCGGCTCGGCGTGGATCAGCTACTACCACAGCGACAGCATGGTGCTGGCGATGTCCGGCGCGCGGCCGGTCGTGCATGAGCAGTATCCGTTTCTCGACAATGTCATCGAAGGGCTGGCGATCGCCGCGGGCGTGCCGAAGCCGCGCGCCTATATAATAGAGGACACGGCGATGAACGCGTTTGCCACCGGGCGCGACCCGCAGCACGCGGTGGTTTGCGTCACCAGCGGCCTGCTGACCCGGCTGAACCGCGCCGAACTGGAGGGGGTCATCGCGCACGAGATGAGCCACGTCCAGAACTACGACATCCGGTTCATGAGCCTGGTGGTCGTGATGGTCGGCGTCATCACGTTGTTGAGCGACTGGTTCCTGCGCTCGCTGCGGTGGCGGGGCGTTGGCGGCAGCCGGCGATCCGGCAGCGACGGGCGCGGCGGCGGCGCGGCGGTGCTGGTGTTCCTGGTCATCGGCCTCATCCTGGCCATCCTCGCGCCGATCGTCGCCGCGCTGATCCAGGCGGCGGTGAGCCGGCAGCGCGAGTTCATGGCCGACGCCAACGGCGTGCGGCTGACGCGCTACCCGAAGGGCCTCGCCGACGCGCTGCGCAAGCTCGGCGCGGACACGGAGCCGCTGGAGGCGGCCAACAAGGCGACGGCGCACCTCTACATCGTCAGCCCGTTGATGGCCCACGGCGGGCGTGTGAACTCGTGGTTCAGCACGCATCCGCCAATCGAGGAGCGCATCAAGCGGCTGGAGGCGATGGGAGCGTCAGCGTGAGCGGTGGGCGGAAAATCCGAAATCCGAATGTCGAAATCCGAAACAAGTCCGAAACTCGAAGCTCGAAACGGCGGCAGCAAGCTGAACAGTCTTGACCCCTCCCCGGCGCAGCCTTCGTCATTCGAAATTCGAGTTTCTTTCGGCTTTCGCGGTTTCGAACTTCGGATTTCACGTTGAACGATTCCCCGCCAACCATGGGCGGCTCGCACCGGCAGCCGGACCCCTCCGAGCTGGGACAGGACCGCGCGCGGCGGTGGTGGATGAACCTCGCGTTTGTGGTGCTGGCTGGAGGCTGCGCGATGAGTGGCGCGGGCGTCAGCCAATGGCTCGGCCTCGTCGCCGGCCTGCCGCTCGGCGTCGTGATCAACCTGGCCGAGATGCGTGCGAAGGTCGCGCCGGAGGAGTTCAAGCTCTTCGTGAAGGAACTGCCGGGCAGCCGCATCGCGGAGTTTGTCGTGTGGCTTGGCGTGGCGGGCGCGGGGATTTTCGTGCAGCCGCGCGTGTTGGCATGGATGCTCGCCGGCGCGTGGCTCTACGATTTCATCACTTACTACCGTCATCGCCCGGAGCGGCTGCGGCATCTCTACGCGGTGACGATGGCGATTGACGGATTTCGCGGCTTCCACGTGCCGTGGGCCTATCCGCTGCCGCTGCTGGCGTGGGCGCTCTTCGGGCCGCGTTGAATGCGGAAGGCGGAAGTTGCGGAAGTAGCGATTGACAGCCTGCCGCTGAATCGGGATGATGCACAATCTTATGGCAGCCAAAGCAAAGACACATCACGAGAAGGAAAAAGCGCCGTGGGTCACCTACCGGCCGCAGATCAAGGTGCTGGACTGCACCATCCGCGACGGGGGGCTGATCAACGACCATAAGTTCGACGACACGCTGGTCAAGGCCGTTTATCAGACCTGCATCGAGGCGGGCGTGGATTACATGGAGCTGGGTTACAAGTCCTCGAAGAAGCAGTTTGCCGTCGGCGAGTATGGCGACTGGAAGTTCTGCGATGAGGACGCCATCCGCCGCATCGTCGGCGACAACCCGACGCCGTTGAAGCTCTCCGTGATGGCCGACGCCGGCAAGTGCGACTGGCGCGAGGACATCATCCCGAAGGACAAGAGCGTTCTCTCGCTGATCCGCGTGGCGTTCTACATCACCCAGATCCCGGAAGCCGTCGAGATGATCAAGCATTGCCACGACATGGGCTACGAGGTCAGCGCGAACCTCATGGCCATCTCGCGCGTGCAGGACGAGGAGCTGGAGCAGGCGCTGGAGGTCCTGGCTCAGACGCCCGCCTCGGTCATCGTCGTCGTGGACAGTAACGGCGCCTTCTACACCGAGCAGATCGAGCGGCTCGTGAAAAAGTTCCGCAAATACACCGACCCCACCGGCAAAGAGGTCGGCATCCACGCGCACAACAACCTCCAACTCGCCTTCTCGAACACCATCGAGGCGATCATCCACGGCGCCAACCGCGTGGACGCCACCATGTATGGCCTCGGCCGTGGCGCCGGCAACTGTCCCATGGAGCTGATGCTCGGTTTCCTCCGCAACCCGAAGTTCCACGTCCGGCCGGTCTATAAACTTCTTCAGGATCACATGCTCGCGCTGCGTCAAAAAATGGAGTGGGGTCCGCTCGTGCCCTACAACATCGGCGGCCAGCTCAACCAGCACCCGCGCGCCGCGATGGCCGTGCGTGAGAGTCCCGACAAGGACAAGTTCGTGAACTTCTACGACAAGTGCGTCAGCGAGGAGTGACCCGCCCCAGAGCGAGGCGTGGCGGCGCGGTCGCGCCGGCCTGGGCGTTTTGCAATCCCGCCGGCATCGCGCTAAGTTCGGCAGAACCAACGGCCCGGTATTGGTGTTGGAAAGGCGGGCGTTGCGTGGATCTTGAATGAAAGCGCATCGGATAGTCTTCACTGCCGTCCTGGCTGCGGCCGTTTGCACCGGCTTTGCGGAGGACTCGAAAAAATCTCCTGCCGCCCCCCCGCCCTCGCCTGAGCAGCCCGACTTTGTGGCCGGCTGGCGCGTGTCCGGCGTGGTCAAGCAAGGCGGCAAGCTCCAGGCGAGCCTCGAACACTCCGGCCGCGCCGCCCGCTTCGTCAACGAAGGCGACGAACTGATGCCCGGCATCGTGGTGGAGAAGATAGACCCGGCCAACCGCAGCGTGACCGTCCGCCGCGATAAACAGACCGCCGTCATCCGGCCCGGTTCCGCCCCCCTGCCCGCCAAACCCAACACCGCCCTCGCGCAGAACCCTCAGCAACAACCGGGACAGCCGCGGCCCGGCGGTCCGGGATTTGGCGGTCCTTGGGGCGGCGGGCCTCCCTGGAGCGGCGGCGCGGGCACCGCCACCCAGGACGAGCAGGGCCGCTGGGGCATCCGGTTCGCCAACGGCGGGTTCTTCAGCGCGCAGGACTACGCCAACCGCTTTGGCGGCGGCGACCAGGCCCTCGCCCACATCAACCAGCGGATGAGCGAGCAGATTGATCCCAACCGCCGCGCGTTCTACCAGCAGATGCTCACCGCGTTGCAAGGCTCGCGCGGCGGCGCGGCGACCGGTGCGTCACCGGCCGCGGCCGTTCAGCCGGCCGCCTCTGCAAGCTCTGGCGTCACGACCGTCACTCCCCAGGCCGCCCCCGCGCCGCCGTCGCCGCCTGCGCAACGGCAACTCTACACGCCCCTGCCGCCGCCGGGTCGGGGCTATGACTGAGCCGCGAGCCTGAGCGCGCGGCCACGGCGCCGCGCCTTGGTTGTGCCCGGGGACAGTTCACCCGGATTGCGGCACGCCGCGCTCCCTCGCGGTTTTTCTTGCCTGTGGCCCGCGTCGCGGTAGTCTGGCCGCCAGCATTTCAAACCCGGAGACAACCACCATGAGCCACCAAGTCCAATTCAACCGTCGTTCATTCCTCAAACTCGGCGCGGCCGGCATCGGCGCGCTCGCCATGCCGCAGATCGTGCCGCCACGCGCGTTCGGCGCCAACAACCGGCTCAACGTCGCCGTCCTGGGTTGCGGCAACCGCAGCCACCAACTGCTGCCCGCCGTCGTCCAGGCGGGCGAGAACGTCGCCGCGCTGTGCGATGTGAACGCCTCGCAGATCCAGCGGCTGAAGTCCGACGAAGGCCGGAAGAAAAGGAAAGGCCCCAACCTCGGCGAGGCGCTGGCCAACGCCGCGGTTTATGAGGATTACCGCAAGCTGGTCGAAAAAGAAAAAACCGTGGACGCTGTCATCGTCTCCTCCGGCCAGCACTGGCACCTCGCGATGAGCAAGCTTTGTTTGCAGATGGGCAAGCACGTCTATTGCGAAAAGCCGCTCGCCCACAGCGCCGGCGAGGCGCGCGAGATCGCCAAGATGATGCCCGGCTGCAAGCTGGCCACGCAGATCGGCACGCAGGGCGGCGCGACCGACACGTTCCGCCGGAGCATGGAGATCATGCAGGCGGGCGTGCTCGGCCAGATCCGCGAGGTGCATTGCTGGATCAACCGCTTCTTCCCGGTGAGCGAAGAGATCAACAGGGTGGCCGATCAGATCCCGGAGGGGTTGAACTGGGATTTCTGGTGCGGCCCGTCGCCGTTGATCCCGTTCAAGGACTACTACCTCGGCGGCTGCCTGAAGTGGGGCCGCTGGTTCAATTTCGGCGACGGCCATCTCGCCGACATGGGCGCCCACGCGCACAACCTGCCGCTGCGCGCGCTCAAGCTCGGCCCCCCCATCCGCATCACGCCGCAGGTCGGCGAGCCGATCAAGGACAGTTATCCTTCGTGGGCGACATACCGGTGGGATTTCGCCGCGCGCGAGAAGTTCGATCCCGTGAGCGTCTGGTGGCACGACGGCGAGAAGGCCGCCCCGCCCGACGCGCTCACCGCGGACCTGAAGGCGACCTACGGCGAGGTGCCGACCAACGGCGTGCTGTTCGTGGGCGAGAAGGGAATCCTGCGCTCCGACGCGTGGGGCGTCGGCGGCGTCATGCGGCTCAAGGACGACACCAACCCCAAGTGCCGCGGCGTGCTCGACCACGAGGCTGCGAAGCCGGTGCCGGTGAAATACCCGCGTTGCCCCGAGCAGAACCACATGCTGGAATGGCTCACCGCTTGCAAAGGCGGCCCGAAGACGTTCCAAAGCTTCGACATCGCCGCGCGAGCCGCGGAGTTCGGCATGACCGGCATCGTCGCGCTGCGCGCGGGCCGGCCCATCGAGTGGGACAGCAAGAACCTCAAGGCCAAAGGCTGCCCCGAGGCCGATCGCTTCATCCATCTGCCGCAGCGCAAGAAGTGGCTGGTGTAGAACCCGGCCGCCGCGCGGCGTCGCGTCTTCTCGAGTCAAAAGTGGCGCAAGCTTCCAGCTTGCGAATCCTGTTGTCATCAACGACCGCAAGCTGGGAGCTTGCGCCACCCGGTGCGGGCAGGCTGCGCCAGTTCTTGCCGACGCGGATGCACGGGACAAACAGAATCGCGTGAAACGTGTTTTGATCATCACCACCAATCTGGACGGGTCGTCGTTCCGCCTCCGGCTCGACCCGCTGAAGGCATTGCTCTCGCCGCGCGGATTCCAGGTCGAAGCCCGGCTCCGGCCCGCCGACCCGGCGGCGTGCCAGGAGCTGTTCCGCTCGGCGGCCGGTTACGACGCGGTGATCCTCCAGCGCAAGTTGCTCAGCCCGGCCGATGCCCGCTGCCTGCGCCGGCACGCGCGGCGGCTTTTCTTCGACGTGGACGACGCGGTGATGTTCTACGCGCACCCGGTGGGATGGGTGAAGCGCTACCGCAAACGCGTCCGCTTCCGCGCGACGACCGGGGCGCTGGACCATGTTGTGGCGGGCAACGAATACCTCGCCGGGTTTTTCCGGGAGCGCGGCTGCCCCGTCACGGTCGTGCCCACGATGCTCGACCCGGCGCATTACCAGCTCAAGCAACACGCGGAGACCCGCCAGCCGACGCTGGTCTGGATCGGGTCGCACTGGACGCTGCCGTATCTGCGCCAGTCACTCCCGGCCCTTGAACGCGCCGCGGCGTCCGTGCCCGGTTTGCGGTTGGTCGTGATCGCGGACGAGACGGTGGCCAGCTCCGTGCTGCCGGTGGAAACGATTCCGTGGTCGCAGGAGGGCGAAGCCGCCGCGCTCTGCCGCGGCGACATCGGCATCGCGCCCACGCCGCTGGACCCGTGGACGCAGGGCAAGTGCGCGTTCAAAATCATCCAATACATGGCCGCAGGGCTGCCCGTGATCGCGTCGCCGGTCGGCTCCAACGCCGAGGTCGTCGTGCCGGGCGAAACGGGGCTGTTGCCCACGCGGTCCGAGGAATGGGTGGAGGCCATCATCAAACTTTGCCGCGACGACGGGCTGCGCGCGCGCATGGGCGCAGCGGGCCGCGAGCGGGTCGTCGCGCGCTATTCCGTGCAACAAGCCGCGGACACATGGGCGCGGCTGTTGGAGACCTGACAGCGAGAACATCTTCGCCAATCCACGTCACGCATGAAATCCCGTGAAGTCCCAGCGCGAATGACGGCTCCAGCCGGCGAATGGCCGGCGGACGGCTTGGAGTCCGTGCCCGCCTGCCCTCTCTGCGGCGAGACAAAGCGCGAGCTGCTTCACGCCGATCTGACGGATCGCGTGTTCTTCTGCGCGCCGGGCCGGTGGACGCTCCTCCGCTGCGCCGGCTGCACCGCCGCCTATCTCGACCCGCGCCCGACCCGCGCCACGATCAAGCTGGCCTATTCGAGCTACTTCACGCACGAGTCGGCAGCGGACGCGACGAAGACGCCGTCGTCGGCATGGCGCCGGCATCGGCTCGCGTTGAGGAACGGTTACCTCAATGCCGCTTACGGCTGCCATTTCGAGCCGTCCGATTCTCGTGGCGCAACGCGGCTCGGCCTCGCCGTCCGCCTGCGCGCGGACCGCTCGGTGCGCTGGTTGAAAATGCCGCGCCCCGGCGCGCGGCTGCTCGACATCGGCTGCGGCAACGGCGCGTTCCTGCTGCTGATGCGCGCCGCCGGCTGGGACGTGCATGGCGTCGAACCGGACCCGAAGGCCGCCGCTGCGGCCGCGGCAGCGGGCTTGGCGGTGAAGGAAGGCTTTCTCGTGCCCGGCTTGTTTCCCGACGACTATTTCGACGCGGTGACGCTCAGTCACGTCATCGAGCACCTCCACGATCCGGTCGGGACGATGCGCGTGGTCCATCGCATGATGAAACCCGGCGGCGTCCTGCACATCGGCACGCCGAATCTCGCGTCGCGGGGGCATCGCCTGTTCGGGCGCGATTACTTCGCGCTCGATCCGCCGCGGCACCTGGTGCTGTTCACGCCGGAGGCGCTGCGCCGGACGCTGCGGCTGGCGGGGTTCGATCCGGAGCCGCAGCCGCGCGCCACCCTCACCGCCAAGGCGACCTTCCGCGGCAGCGAATACATCCGGCGCGGGTTGAACCCCTCCGCGCGCCGGCTGCCCCTGCCGTTCTTCGTGAAGCACCGGATGCGGCTGCAGATCGCCCACGCCCACCGCCTCTCGCTCCGCCACCCGGAGCAGTCGGAAGAACTGGTGTTGCTGGCGAGAAAGCCGGTCTAGTTCAGAAACTGGATGACGCAGGTTTCGCGACGACGTGGTGCAACGAAGTGATTGCCTTCCGCGTCGCGCCGCCGGCTCCTGCGCCTATGACAAACAAACCAGCGCGCAGAACGCGCCAACCATCCGCTTCAATCCGACCCGCGTGTTCATCGGCAAATCCTCCGGTTGTTGAACGCGGTTCTTATCACTCCGATGGCGTCCCGATGCACCGCCGGATTCGTTATGAAGAGAGCGGAGGTTTACACGACCGCGCGAGTCTGGCACAATCCTGGCCATGCCGGACGACGATTCATCCGCCAACATTCCGCTGGCCGATGTGTTTCGCGCGGCCAACGAGCTGGTCGCGGCGAAGTTGATCGAAGATTGGGCGCTCGGCGGCGCGCTCGCGGCGATTCACTACGTCGAGCCGTTCACCACCTACGACGCCGACATCTTTTTCATTCCCGCTGACAAGGGATTGTCCGCGGGCATCCCGGCCATCTACGCCCACCTGCAATCGCGCGGCTGGCAGGTCCAACGCGAGCACCTCCTCCTGCGCGGATATCCCGTGCAATTCCTGGCAGCCCACGATTTGACCGAGGAAGCCGTCCGCGAGGCCGCGCGCATCGAATTCGAAGGCGTGCCTGCGAAAGTCTTTCGCGCCGAACACATCGTCGCCATCGCCGCCAGCGTCGGCCGGCCCAAGGACAAGGCCCGCATCGAACAACTCCTCCAGCAAGCCGACCTCGACAACGCGCGCTTGGAAACCATTCTCCAACGGCATAAACTGAAGCTGCCGACACCATGAAACTGGAACTGCGGCGACAACTGGCACGCGAACCGTTCGCGGAGAAGATCCGGAAAGTCAGCCAACTCATCCGGCTGG